>JADLCS010000079.1 GCA_020847075.1 Gammaproteobacteria bacterium | reverse complement strand
GCGAACTTCGCGATCAGCGAGGGCAGCAGGGCCTCCAGCACATTGAAGGCGCAGAAGAACAGCAGCAGCAGGGCGACGATCGCGGCGAGCGAATGATGGAAGAAGGCCAGCCCGAACTCCGCCAGCGCGATACCGGCGACGGCGGACAGGAACACCTCCTTCAGCCGCCGCCGCTTCTCCGCCACCACCACCAGCGGGACCATCACGACCAGCGCGATCAGCAGCACGGGCAGGTAGACATAGCCGTGATGCGAGGTATCGACCCCGGCGAAATCGCGCAGCGCGAACGGCAGTGCGACGAAGCTCGCGGTGAGAACGCAATGGAGGGCGAAGATGCCGCCGTCGAGGCGCAGCAACTGGGGATCGCGCAGCACCTGGAAAAAGAAGCCCGGCACCGCGCCGGTATCGCGGCGCGGGCGGTGGCTCACCGGGTTCGGCACCACCAGGTACAGCAGGGCGATGCCGACGAGCGCGAGCAGCGCGGTGAGCCAGAAGATGCCGGGCACGCCGATCCAGTGGTTCAGGATGGGGCCGGCCGCGAGCGACGCGGCGAACGACAGGCCGATGCTGGCGCCGATCATGGTCATCGCCTTGGTGCGGTGTTCCTCGCGCGTGAGGTCGGCGGCCAGCGCCATCACCGCCGCCGCGATGGCGCCGCTGCCCTGCACCACCCGCCCGAAGATGATCCCGCCGATGGAGTCGGCGCTGGCGGCGATCACGCTGCCGAGCGCGAAGATGACCAGGCCGACGGCGATCACCGGCTTGCAGCCGAAGCGGTCGGACAGCATGCCGAACGGGACCTGCAGCACGGCGTTGGCCAGGCCGTAGGCGCCGATGGCAAGCCCGATCAGCACCGGCGCCACCGTACCGAAGCGCTCCGCGGCGTACAGGGAGAACACCGGCAGGATCATGAACAGACCCAGCATGCGAAAGGAAAAGATCGCGGCCAGCGACAGCGCGGCTTGGCGCTCCTGCGCCGTCATATTCTCACTCGACATAGGGGTGTTTTGCCTTGCCCGGGGGAAAGGGGCTATATTAGCAGGTTGCTTTTAGAGCGGGAAATCGTCATGGACAAGATCCTCATCCGCGGGGCGCGCACCCACAACCTGAAGAACATCGACCTCGACCTGCCGCGCTCCCGGCTCATCGTCATCACCGGCCTGTCCGGCTCGGGTAAGTCCTCGCTCGCCTTCGATACCATCTACGCCGAGGGGCAGCGCCGCTACGTCGAATCGCTGTCGAGCTACGCGCGCCAGTTCCTCTCCGTGATGGAAAAACCCGACGTCGACCACATCGACGGCCTGTCGCCGGCGATCTCGATCGAACAGAAGACCATCTCGCACAACCCGCGCTCGACCGTGGGCACGGTGACCGAGATCTACGACTATCTGCGCCTGCTCTACGCCCGCGCCGGCGAGCCGCGCTGCCCGCGCCACGGGCAGGCCCTCGCCGCGCAGACCGTGAGCCAGATGGTCGACCACATCCTCACGCTGCCGCCCGACACGCGCCTGCTGCTACTCGCCCCGCTGGTGCAGGAGCGCAAGGGCGAGCACGCGCAGGTGTTCGAGGAGCTGCGCGCGCAGGGCTTCGTGCGCGCGCGCGTGGACGGCAAGGTGATCGAGCTCGACGAGACGCCGAAACTCGATCCGCACAAGAAACATACCGTCGAGGTAGTAATCGACCGGCTCAGGGTGCGCCCCGACGCCCAGCAGCGTCTGGCGGAATCGCTCGAGACCGCGCTCCACCAGAGCGACGGCCTGGTGCGCATCGCCTTCATGGACGAACCCGAGCGCGCGGACCTGGTGTTCTCGGCGCGCTACGCCTGCCCCCACTGCGGCTACAGCCTGGCCGAACTCGAGCCGCGCCTGTTTTCCTTCAACAATCCGGCCGGCGCCTGCCCGACCTGCGACGGCATCGGGCTGATCGAGTTCTTCGACCCCGAGCGCGTGGTGCAGCACCCGGAGCTCAGCCTCGCGGCCGGGGCGGTGCGCGGCTGGGACCTGCGCAATACCTATTACGCGCAGATGATCCAGTCCCTCGCCACCCATTACGGCTTCGACCTCGACACCCCCTTCCAGGACCTGCCGGAAGCGGTCCGCCGGGTGGTGCTGCACGGCAGCGGCGAGGAAGAGATCGAGTTCACCTATGTCGGCGAGCGCGGCGGGCACCACCAGCGCCGGCACGCCTTCGAGGGCATCCTGCCGAACATGCAGCGGCGCTACCGCGAGACCGATTCGCAGATCGTGCGCGAGGAACTGGCCAAGTACCTCAACAACCGGGTCTGCCCGGACTGCAAGGGCGCGCGCCTGCGCGAGGAGGCGCGCAACGTCTTCATCGGCGAGATGATCCTGCCCGAGTTCGCCGCCCTGCCGGTGGGCCGCGCGCACGCCTTCCTGGGCGAGCTCAGGCTGAGCGGCCAGCGCGGCCAGATCGCCGGGAAGATCGTCAAGGAGATCAACCAGCGCCTCGAGTTCCTGGTCAACGTCGGTCTCGACTATCTCTCGCTCGATCGCCGCGCCAACACCCTGTCCGGCGGCGAGACCCAGCGCATCCGCCTGGCCAGCCAGATCGGCGCCGGGCTGGTCGGCGTCATGTACATCCTCGACGAACCCTCCATCGGGCTGCACCAGCGCGACAACCAGCGCCTGCTGAACACGCTGACCTACCTGCGCGACCTCGGCAATACCGTGATCGTGGTGGAACACGACGAGGACGCCATCAACATCGCCGACTACGTGGTCGACATCGGCCCCGGCGCCGGCGCGCACGGCGGTCGCGTCATCGCCCGCGGCACGCCGCGCGAGATCGCCGCCGACCCCGAGTCGCTCACCGGCCAGTACCTGTCCGGGCGGCGCGCGATCGAGGTCCCGGAGCGACGCGTGCCGCCGAACCCCGAGCTACAATGCCGCATCCTGGGCGCACGCGGCAACAACCTGAAGGACATCGACGTGGCGATCCCGGTCGGCCTGATGACCTGCGTCACCGGCGTGTCCGGTTCGGGCAAATCGACCCTGGTCAACGACACGCTGTACCTGCACGCCGCGCGCGTCATCGGCGAGGGCGGCGAGGACCCGGCCCCGTGCCGCGAGATCGTCGGGCTCGACCTCTTCGACAAGGTGGTCAACATCGACCAGAGCCCGATCGGCCGCACCCCGCGCTCGAACCCGGCGACCTACACCGGGCTGTTCACCCACATCCGCGAACTGTTCACCGTCACCACCGACGCGCGCATGCGCGGCTACGGCCCGGGTCGCTTCAGCTTCAACGTCAAGGGCGGACGCTGCGAGGCGTGCAAGGGCGACGGCGTGATCAAGGTCGAGATGCACTTCCTGCCCGACATCTACGTCCCGTGCGACATCTGCAAGGGCAAACGCTACAACCGCGAGACGCTGGAGATCCGCTACAAGGGCCGGAACATCCACGAGGTGCTGGAGATGACGGTGGAGGACGCGCTCGGATTCTTCGACGCCGTGCCGCCGCTGCAGCGCAAGCTGCAGACCCTGATGGACGTCGGCCTGTCCTACATCCGGCTGGGGCAGAACGCCACCACCCTGTCGGGCGGCGAGGCACAGCGCATCAAACTGGCGCGCGAGCTCGCCAAACGCGACACCGGGCGCACGCTGTACATCCTGGACGAGCCCACCACGGGACTGCATTTCCAGGACATCAAACAGTTGCTGGTCGTATTGCATCGCCTGCGCGACCAGGGCAACACCATCGTAGTGATCGAACACAATCTCGACGTCATCAAGACCGCCGACTGGCTCATCGACCTCGGCCCCGAGGGCGGCGACAAGGGCGGCGGGCTGATCGTCGCCGGCACCCCGGAACAAGTCGCGGATTGCGCGGTCTCATATACCGGTCAGTTCCTGAAACCCGTACTGCAACGCAAGATGAATCCCGTCCTCGATCGCCCGCGCCGGGCGAGCCGCCCGTGAGCCCGCCCCCGCGCGCAGACACAGAAACCCCAACGACCCGGCGCCGCCCCGGCCGTCTGCTCCTCCTCGCCGCCCTGTTCGCCGGCGCGGCGATCGCGGCAGTCGATCTGCCGAACATCGGCGATTCCGCCGAGAACTACCTGTCGACGACCGAGGAGCAGACGCTCGGCAAGGTCTTCATGCGCAACGTGCGGCAGTCGCTGCGCGTGGTGAACGATCCGGAGGTCGAGGCCTACATCCAGTCGCTCGGCTACCGCCTGGTGGCGAGCAGCGGCACCCAGGGCCGCCAGTTCACCTACTTCGTGGTGAACGACCCGGCGATCAACGCCTTCGCCGGCTTCGGCGGTTACATCGGCGTCAATACCGGGCTGATCCTGGTCTCGGAGTCCGAGGCAGAGCTCGCCGCGGTCGTCGCGCACGAAACCGCGCACGTCGCCCAGCGCCACCTGGCCCGCGCCATCGAACAGTCCTCGCGCATGAGCGCGCCGATGACGGCTGCGATCATCGCGGCCATCATCCTCGGCAGCCAGACCAACCAGGGCGGCCAGATCGGCGAGGCCGCGCTGGCCGCCACCATGGCCGGCAGCATCCAGCAGCAGATCAATTTCACCCGCGCGAACGAATGGGAGGCCGACCGCATCGGCATGCAGTTCCTCGCCGGCGCCGGCTTCGATCCCCATGCGATGCCCGATTTCTTCGAACGCCTGCAGAAGTCGAGCTACGACAATCTGCAGTACAGCTTTCTGTACACCCACCCGGTCACCACCGAGCGTATCGCGGACTCGCGCAACCGCGCCGAACAACTGCCGCGCGCCCGCGACGCCGAGACCAACGGGAACTACCGGCTGATCCGCGCCAAGGTGCGTGTGCTGCAGGACAACAACCCGCAGAAGAGCGCCGACTACTTCGAGAAGACCCTGGCCTCCGCGCCCACATCGGAAAGGGACGCGCTCGCCTATGGATACGCCCTGTCGCTGCTCGCCCTCGGCCGCGAGGACGACGCGCTCGCGCAGCTCCGGCCCCTGATCGGCAAGGAACCCGAGCGCATCGCCTATCAGATCCTGCTCGGCCAGATCCAGCTCGCGGGCGGCCAGACCGCGGCGGCGCTCGCCACCTACGAGCGCAACCTCCGTCTCTACCCCTACAACCTGCCCCTGACCACGCGCTATGTCGGCGCCCTGCTGCAGGCGAACCAGGCGGAAAAGGCCCTGGCGACGATCACTGGATATTTTCGGCAACGCCCCCCCGACGCCGAGCTTTACTCCCTGCAGGCACGGGCCGCGAGCATGCTCGGCCGCACCACCGAGATGCATCTGGCGCTGGCGGAACACCACTACCAGCTCGGAGAGACACGCACCGCCATCGAGCAACTGCGCATCGCCCAGCGCGGCACCCCGGCGGACGACGACCGCCTGCGCGCCCGCATCGAGGCGCGCATGACCGAATTGCAGGAGGCCTGGAAGGCGGAACGGAAGGTGAGCGGGGAGGAGGAGAAAAAGCCGTGAAACCCAGGACTGAGGACTAAGGACTTAGGACTGAGTTAAATACCGGGGAACCGGAATGGCAGGGATGGATGTCCAATCTGACACTGTAATTCGAACCCGAAACCTACAGCGCCACCAGCCTCTCAATGTCTTTTGTCTTTTGTCTTTTGTCTTTTGTCCTTACTCCTTACTCCTTACTCCTTACTCCTTAGTCCTTAGTCCTTAGTCCTTAGTCCTGCCTTATCATCCCGGCAGGCGCTTCCGGTTCAGTTCGTCCACCTCGACGAGATCGCTGAAACATTCGTCGGCGCCGGCGGCGCGGTAGGCCTGGCGTTGGGCGCCGCTGGTGGCGGGGGAGACGATCACCACCACGGGGATGTGCCCGCCCTGGTGTTCGCGGCCGCGCAGGCGGCGGATCGATTCGGCGTCGAGCAGCTCGCGCGCCTCGTTGTCGACCAGGATCAGGTCGTAATGCCCCCGTACGGCCGCCTCCAGCGCCCCGGCGGCGTCGAGCGCGAGGCTGGCACGGTAACCGATGCGTTCGAGCCGCGCCAGCAGTTGCTTCTGACGCTCGTCCTCCACCGCGAGGACGAGCGCATGGCCATGCTGCGGCAGGCGGGACGCGGCCAGGCTGTGGCGCGTGATGAAGGTCTCGCGGTCGTCGCGGTCGATGCCGGCCACGGCGGCGATGCATTCCTGGAGCTGTTCGCGATCGAAGGGCGCCGTGAGGTAGCCCTGCACCCCGGCGTGGCGCACCTCCTCGCTGTCGCCGCGGTAACCGGTGGTGGCGACCATGATCATGTGGACGCGGGAAATGCGGGCATCCTCGCGCACCGTGCGCGCGAAACGCAGGCCGTTCATGCCGCGCATCATCATGTCGAAGATCACCACATCGTAGGGCTGGCGGCGCTCGGCGGCGGTGATCAGCTCGTGCAGCGCGCGCACCCCGTCGTCGACGCCGCTCGCGCTCAGGCCGAGCTCGCTCACCATGTCCTGCATCGAGGCCAGCGCCACCGCGTCGGCATTGACGATGAGGGCGCGCAGATGGCCCGGTTCGCGGCTGCCCGGAGGCGGCGCCGGCGCCGCCTCCGGCTGTTTCATGAAGCGGCAGGTGAACCAGAACAGGCTGCCCCGGCCGGGCTCGCTCTCGACGCCGATGGCGCCGTCCATCATCTCGGTCAGTCGCTTCGAGATCACCAGACCGAGTCCGGAGCTACCGTAGCGCGGCGTCAGCGACGCCTCGGCGCGGGTGAAGATCTCGAAGATGCGTTTCTGGGTGGCGGTGGCGATGCCGGGGCCGGTATCGCTGACCGCGAAGCGCAATGTCACCTGCTGCTCGGCATCCTCCAGCACCTCGATGCGTACGACCACCTCGCCCTTCTCGGTGAACTTCACCGCGTTGTCCACCAGATTGGTGAGCAACTGACGCAAACGGGTCGGGTCTCCGCGCAGGGCGGTGGGCGTCGAATACGGCATCATATAGACCAGGTTCACGCCCTTGCGCGCCGCCGGGTCGCGATACAGACGGTAGACGATGTCCACCGTCTGCCACAGGTCGAAGTCGATCGATTCGAGATAGAGCTTGCCGGCCTCGATCTTGGAGAAATCGAGCACGTCGTTGATGATGGTGATGAGCGACTCGCCGGAGGCGCGGATGCCGGCGATGCGTTCGCGCTGCTCCGGCGACAGCTCCGTGTCGAGCAGCAGGTTCAGGGTGCCCAGCATGCTGTTGACCGGGACACGGACCTCCTGACTGACGTCGGCGATGAATTCGAATTTGCTGCGCGAGGACTCCAGCGCCGCGTCCTTGGCCCGGCGCAGCTCGGATTCCACCTTCTTGCGCTCGGTGATGTCGCGCGCGATGGCGATGAACAGATAGCGCCCCTCGATCTCCATCTCGCTGATCTCGATCTCGAGAGGGAACGGCTTGCCGTCCTTGCGCAGCCCCTGGATCTCCCGCGCGACGCCGAGGAGGGTGCGATCTCCGCCGCGGATGAATTGCTGGAGGTGGCGCTCGTGTTCCGCCAGGTAGGGCTCCGGCAGCAGGAGCCCCAGCCCCTGCCCGATGGCCTCCGCGGTGCTGTAGCCGAAGATCCGGGTCGCCGCCGGATTGAAGCTCTCGATCAGGCCGTTCTCATCGATGGTGATGATGGCGTCCATGGCGTGATGGAGCACGGCATGGGTACGGCGCTCGCTCTCGTGCAGCTCCTGCGCCTTCTGGCGCGCGCCGGTCAGCGCCGCCTGCTTCTCGGCGTAGAGCGAGACCAGCTTGCGCGACATGGTGTTGAACGCACCCGCCGTCTGCGCCAGTTCGTCGCTCCCCAGCACCGGGACCTGGTAGCCGATGTCGCCGGAGGCGATGCGGCGGGTGGCGTCGCGCAGGCTGGTGAGCCGGCGCCGGAAATAGTTGCCGAGCAGGACCGAGAACGAGACGGAGACGGCGAACCCGACCATGGCGATGGTGGCCATCTCGCGCCGCGCCGCATCCATGGTGCCGCTGATCGACTGCACCGACAGGCCGAGCTGTACGCTGCCCATCATCTCGCCGTTGCGCAGGACCTCGGCGCTGACGTCGTAGATCCCGTCGTCGACATCCTCGAACAGGAAGTCCTCCATGAAGGGGCGCGCCAGTGCCCCGGGGTCACCTCCCTCGGCGACCAGGTCGCCGGCGGGATTGACGATGCGCACGTAGACCGTGCCGGGCAGGACCAGGATCTCGTTGATATGGGCCAGCAGACCGTCGCGGTCGCCGCCGAGCAGCTTGTCCTCCAGCGTGGAGGCGAGGATCTCGGCGATGGAGGTGGCGCGGTTGGACAGCTCGATCTCGTTGGAACCGCGCAGGAAATTGAGGCTGCTCCAGACCAGGATCACCAGCAGCAGCAACTGGATCACGACCAGACCCAGTATGATCTTGAGACGGAATGACATCGCGGATACGACCCTCTATTCCCCGCTCGCCGGCACGGTTCGCCCGGTTTCCCACGACCGCGCGCTCATCCACCCGCCGGGCCTGTAATTATAGACTCGCCACCCTCGGGACAGAGGCCGTGCGCGCGCGGGAAACGCCGTCCCGGCGCCGGATCACCGGCCTGCGACAGCTAAGTCTCTGTTTCTGCTCCAGTCCGCGGATGCGATACTCTAGTGCGCCCCCGAACGGATTGCAACCGGCCCCGGGGTCTCTCCCGGAGCCGGCCTTTAGCCATTGAATTGTCTGGATTTGCGCCGGATCCCTGCGCGTCGCGATGCGCTCAGGGGGCGGGGCCGGCGGGGTGGCGCGCGGCGCGGGAACGCTGGTGCTCGATGAGTCTGCGGATCCTGCCGGCCTCCGTCTGCGAAATGCCCGAGAACTGGAAGCCGATCTTGTGGTGCCTGCCGTCGCCCTCGGCCTGCGCCCACAGGCTGCGGCAACGCAGGAAGAAGGTCTTGACGCCGCCGTCGTCCTGGATGATCTCCACCGCCAGCTTGACGTGGTTTCCGACCGGGATGGTCTCGGTGCTCAGCACGCACATGCCGTTTTCACTCAGATCCTCCACCCGCCCGAGGAAGGTGGCCTGGTCCTCGTCGTAAATGGCGAGGAACTGATCGATCTTCCAGCGGGGCTCGATCCGCTGTTCCTTCGTCTTCTTTCGTCCCAGCATGTCTCTACCGATGTGGTGGCCAAGGGATATCCGCCTATATAACGGCCATCGCGCCCGCGGCTTGACCCCGCCACCCCCGCGATCGGCCAACTCCGGCCGCCCCGCCTGACCGCGGCGCCCGGCGATCGCGCCCTTAAGCCCTCTATAAGATTCGGACTCCATGATGGGCCACGAGACCGAACCGGTACGAGGCCCTGAATGACGCTGACGCGCCCCGCGCGCCCGGAATACCTGACCCTGGCGCTCTCTTTCGCCCTGATCGCCCTGTACAACGCGCCGTTCTGGCAACAGATGGGCCAGATCACCGCCGGGCTCGGCACGCATCGGCCCTGGGTCCTGATCGAGACCTTCCTGCTGTTCCTGAGCGCATTCAATCTGCTGCTGGGCCTGATCGCCTGGCCCTATGTCTTCAAGCCGGTGATGTCGCTGCTGTTCATGCTCACGGCGCTGGTCAGTTATTTCATGAGCGAATACGGCGTCATGATCGACGCGGAGATGATCCAGAACGTCGTGCAGACCGACTCGCTGGAGACGCGCGACCTGCTCACGACCAAGATGGGCCTGTTCGCCCTGCTGCTCGGCCTGCTGCCGACCGTATGGCTGTGGAAGACGCCCATACTGTACCGCCGCCCCCTGCGCGAACTGGGGATGCGGCTGGCAACGCTGCTGGCGACGCTGCTGGTGCTGGCGGGCACGGTGTATTTTTCCTACAAGGATCTCGCCTCACTGTTTCGCAACAACCGCCAACTGGTCTATCTGATCACGCCCACGAACTATCTCGCCGCCGCCACCCGCTATGTCCATCACCGGTCGAAGGAGAACCCGGCCGAGGTCGCACCGCTCGGAACGGATGCCCGCAAGTCGGCCGCCTGGGCGGCGCACAGCCGCAAGACGGTGCTGGTGCTGGTCGTAGGGGAAACGGCACGCGCCGATCACTTCGCGCTCAACGGCTATACCCGCGACACCAATCCCCGGCTCGGCAAGGAACCGGGCCTGATCAACTTCGGCACGGTGCATTCCTGCGGCACGGCCACGGCGGTATCCGTGCCCTGCATGTTCTCGAATCTGGGGCGCCGCGACTATTCCGCCTCCGCCGCCGGATCAAGGGAAAACCTGCTCGACGTACTCCGGCACGCGGGGTTCGACGTGCTGTGGCGCGACAACAACACGGGCTGCAAAGGCGTCTGCGCGCGGGTGGCATTCGAAAACCTCGCCTACGAGACCGACCCCGACCTATGCCAGGACGACGGCTGCTACGACGACATCCTGCTGCGGGGGCTCGACCGCAAGCTGGGCGACCTGACGCAGGACAGCGTCATCGTGCTGCACCAGAAAGGCAGCCATGGTCCCGCGTATTACAAACGCTATCCGGAGCGCTTCGAGCGCTTCACCCCGGTCTGCCGCACCAGCGAACTGATCCTGTGCCCGCCGCAGGAACTGATCAATGCGTTCGACAATACCATCCTCTACACCGACCACGTACTGGCCGAACTGATCGGCCTGCTGCGCGCCCACGGCGAGCTCAACAGCGCGATGATCTATCTCTCCGACCACGGCGAGTCCCTGGGCGAGGCGAATACCTATCTGCACGGCATGCCCTATGCGTTCGCCCCGGAGGCGCAGAAACACATCCCGGCCATGATGTGGTTCTCCGACGGTTATCGGCGGGAGCTGGGCATCGATGTCCGCTGCCTGGCGGCCCGGAAAGACCGGCCCTGGACCCAGGACAATCTGTTCCACTCGGTGCTCGGGGCCCTCGATGTGCAGACCCGGGTGCGCGACCCCGGGCTCGACCTGTTCCAAGGCTGCCGGGCGTGATCCGGCCCCGCCCCTGACGGACTAGCCCGGCCCCGATTTTCCCATCGCCGCCGTTTTCCTCTATGCTTGCGGCATGGCCGCGCGGAAGCAACCCAAAAAGGCCGCGACGCGGAAACCGTATCGCTGGGCGCGCCTGCCGAAGGACCGGTTGCTGGACACGCGCATCTGCGATCTCGGCCTGCGTATCGACGGATCACCGCTGGAACCCCGCATCGAGCAGCTCTACCGGGAGCTGGAACAGCGCGGCTTCGTCTTTCGCCCGCATTTCTGGCTGTCGGACGAATGGTACTGCCCCGACGGCGTACCCGGCATCGCCATCCCGTTCTTCCTCTCCCACCCGCGCCTGCGCCGCCTGGAGCACGAGGCCCTGCTGGAGGTGGAGGGCGGCACGCGCGACTGGTGCATGCGCCTGCTGCGCCACGAGACCGCGCACGCCCTGTTGAACGCCTACCGGCTGCACGAGCGGCGCGACTGGAAACGCCAGTTCGGCCGCCCCGGCGCCGCCTACCCCGATACCTACCTGCCCAAACCCTACAGCAAGCGCTTCGTGCACAACCTGCCCAACTGGTACGCGCAGGCACACCCGCACGAGGACTGGGCCGAGACCTTCGCCGTCTGGCTGCGGCCGAAATCGGACTGGCGGCGACGCTACCGCTACTGGCCGGCCCTGAAGAAGCTCGAGTACGTCGACGCGCTGATGGGCGAGATCCGCGCCCACCGCCCGCGGCTGAGCAACCGCCGCGAGGACCGGCCGACGGACCGGATACGCACCACCCTGCGCGACTACTACGCCGCCAAGGTCGCCCGTTACGGCTCGGATGGCCCGGAGTTCGCCGACCGCGATCTGCTCAAGCTGTTCTCCGCCGATCCGGCGCATGCGCGCAACGAGAAGGCCTCGCGCTGCATCCGCCGCGTACGGCGCGACATCATCGACGTGGTGGAGCGCTGGACGGCAGAATACAAATACCGTATCAGCAAGGTGCTCGTGGGCATGGAAAAGCGCTGCGACGAACTCGATCTGCGCATCGCGCGCGACGAGCAGACACTGAAGGCCGATATGGCGGCGCTGCTCACCTCGGTCGTACTGCAGAAATTCTACAGCGGTGGATTCCGCATCTATCTATGAGAAAAAAGAAGCTGCGCGTCATGGTGCTGACGCATTCCGATCTGGTGCCGCCGGACGACCTGGCGGACCGGGACGATCCGCGCCTGCCCAAATACCAGACCGAACACGACGTCCACCAGGCCCTGCTCGCCCTCGGGCACGAGGCGCGGATCGTCGGGGTCGGCGACGATCCGGCCCCCGTGCGCAGCGCCATCGAGGAATGGAGGCCGCACATCGCCTTCAATCTGCTGGAGGAATTCGCCGGCAACGTGGCGCTCGACTACTACATCGTGAGCTACCTGGAGATGCTCAAGGTGCCGTACACGGGCTGCAACCCGCGCGGCCTGCTGCTCTCGCGCGACAAGGCGCTGTCCAAGAAACTGCTGGCGCACCACCGCATCGCGGTGCCCCACTTCCGCACCTTTCGCTGGGGCCGGACCGTCGCGGTGCGCGAGGCGCGCCACCTGCCCTACCCGATGCTGGTGAAGGGTCTGCTGGCGCAGGGTTCGCACGGCATCTCGCAGGCCTCGGTCGTCCACGACGCCGACGAGCTCGTCGCCCGCGTGATCCAGGCGCAGGAGATGACCGGCGGCGACGTCATCGCCGAACAGTTCATCGACGGGCGCGAGATCTACGCCACCGTGACCGGCAACAACCGGCTGCAGGTGTTGCCGCTGCGCGAACTGGTGTTCGGCGGCCAGGACGAGGGCGGCCCGCGCATCGCCACCTACAAGGTCAAGTGGGACGAGAAATACCGCGAACGCCACGGCATCGACTACCAGTTCGTGCGCACCCTGCCCGCCGGCATGGCCGAGGCGATCCCGAAGCTGTGCAAGCGCATCTACCGCATCCTCGACCTCAGCGGCTACGCGCGCATCGACCTGCGCCTGAACCGGGAGGGAAAGGTCTACGTGCTCGACGTCAACGCGAATGCCGCGCTGACCGGCGACGACGACATGGCCCTGTCCGCCGAAAAGGCCGGCCTGAGCTATCCGCAGTTCATCCAGCGGCTGCTCGGCCTGGGGCTGAGCGCGTTCCGGATCCAGTGGCCAGAGGGATGATCCTCGCCGCGCAGGAGGCGAGCGGGCGCGGCATGGCCCGCCTCACGCTAAGAAATCGCCCGCGGCCGCCTGGCGCGGCCGCGGGCGAGGTCATGAATCGGAATGCCCTATCCGATGGCCGCGGCCGGAGACGCCGTCAAAAATAGACGGAGATCCCCACGCCGACGGTATATCCATCCAGATCCACGTCCGTATTCGAAACATCCTCTTCCAGGGAAAGGGATTCATAGACGAGGGATGCATCGACGGACATATGGTCGTTGATGAAATTACTGATCATCCCGCCCACCGCCCAGCCATTCCCGTCGATGGTCACCCCGTCGCCAAAGACCGAGTCGTCTTCCACCGACGCGACCAGGAATGCGCCGATGAGCTTCAGGCTGGCCCTTTCGTTCAGGCTGATATTGTAGGCAACCACCGGCCCCACCTCATTGCTGGTCACTTCGAGCGAATCGCCCCCCGAGGAGAATTCGGTCGCATCGTAATTCCACGTGAGACCCAGACCGAGGTTGTCGGACACGTAATACAGCCCCAGAATATCGAGTGAGGTGCTGTCCTGATCGAGATCCTCGAACCCCTGTATTTTAATGGTCGACGAGGTCATCGACGCCCGCAGGGAACCTCCGAGCTCCAATGTACCCGCCTTCAAGTCATGGGCATTGCCCGTCGCCGATACCCCCAGCAAACCCGTCAAAATGATCGCAGCACCAGATTTTCTCATCGCTCCCCCTTTTTTTGATTATCGTCGATACGATATGGCCCGGCCCCGCATCCCCCCATCGCGGCACGGACCATCGCCGTAGCATAGCCGACGACCCCGGGGAAGCGACATCACCCGAAACGGTGAGCGGTCGCCGGACCGGCGGATACCCGGCGGTCATGATATGAAACCGGTAGGCGGGGAGATTCGCGCGACTGCTCGCGATTACTGCAGGGTTTGGTGGGCCGTCTGCGACTCGAACGCAGGACCAACGGATTAAAAGTCCGCTGCTCTACCGACTGAGCTAACGGCCCAATGGGGTAATCTGACTTGCCTGGATCGTGCGGGCCGGGGCGGATGGCGTCCGCGAACCGGCGGGATGGGGTATTTTAGCCGCAAAGGGCGGCCCGCGCCAAGCCGGAATGGCCGGGATTCCCCGGAGATCACGCATAACGCGTCGGGTCCGGGACGCCGGCGGCGCGGAATCCCTCGGCGCGCAACCGGCAGGAGTCGCAGCGACCGCAGGCGCGGCCGTGCGGGTCGGCCTGGTAGCAGGACACCGTGAGCGCGTAGTCCACGCCCAGGCGCAGGCCCTCGCGGACGATGTCGGCCTTGCCGAGGGCGATCAGCGGGGCGTGGATGTGGAACTGACCGCCCTCGACGCCGGCCTTGGTGGCGAGATTCGCCGTCCGCTCGAAGGCGGCGATGAACCCGGTCCGGCAGTCGGGATAGCCGGAATAGTCCACCGCGTTGACGCCGATGAAGAGGTCGCGCGCGCCGAGCACCTCGGCCCAGGCCAGCGCGAGCGCGAGGAACACCGTGTTGCGCGCCGGCACGTAGGTGACCGGGATGCCGGCGCTCGGCGCCTCCGGCACCGCGATGGTCCTGTCGGTGAGCGCCGAGCCACCGAGGTCGCCCAGGCCGGCAAGGTTCATGACGCGCAGCTCGACCGCGCCGAGCGCGTCGGCGACCTGCGCCGCGGCGAGGGTCTCGGCGCCGTGGCGCTGGCCGTAGGAAAAGCTGAGCGCGTGGCAGGCGAAGCCGCGTTCATGCGCCAGCGCGAGCAGGGTCGCGGAATCGAGCCCGCCGGAGAGCAGCACGACGGCGCGCGGACGGCCCGGGGAGTTTGTGTCGATGCTCATCGCCCCCGCGCCTCGCCCCACAGGATCTTGTGGAGCTGCACCTGCAGGCGCGCCGGCAGGGCGTCGGCGAGCATCCACTCGGCGAGTTGCGCCGGGTCCTGGCGCCCCCACGCCGGCGACAGCAGCAGCTCGCAGCGTTCGGCGAGGGCGTGCTCCGCGATCGCGCGCTGTGTCCAGTCGTAGTCCGCGCGGTCGCAGATCACGAACTTGATCTGGTCGCGCGGCGTCAGATGGACGAGGTTCTCGAGCCGGTTCCTGGCCTCCTCGCCCGAGCCCGGGGTCTTGAGGTCCAGCACCTTCACCACGCGCGGATCGACCGCGGCCACGTCGAGCGCGCCGCTGGTCTCCAGCGAGACCTCGTACCCCGCGTCGCACAACTCCGCCAGCAGCGCGAGGCAGGCCTTCTGCGCCAGCGGCTCGCCGCCGGTCACGGTGACGTGACGCGCCGGATGCCGGCGCACCCCGGCCAGGATGGCCTCGAGGGTCATGGATTCGCCGCCGGTGAAGGCATAGGCGGTGTCGCAGTAATCGCAGCGCAGCGGACAACCGGTCAGGCGCACGAACACCGTCGGCCACCCCACCGTGCGCGACTCGCCCTGGATCGAGAGGAAGATCTCGGTGACGCGTAACTGGGGCGGCTGGTCTTTCATGCGGTGGCGGAAACGGGTTGGAATGGTGTTAGTTTAACACCCTTGAAAAGAAGGACTAAGGGCCAAGGAGTAAGGACTAAGTAAAAACAATAACCCCTAAGCCGTTAGAACCTGAGACAGAAGAACACGCGGAAAAAAGGCGAAAACAACCGCACAGAAGGTTTTGACTCAGTCCTTAGTCCTGAGTCCTTAGTCCTGTTTTTATCGCTTCATCCTCTGCAGCCGGTTCTGCGCGAGCTGCGCGGCGGTGCTCTTGGGATACTGCTCAACGATGGCCTTGAGGGTGGCGGTGGCCTGATCGGTCTGGCCGAGCTCGTACTGGCTGTAGCCGAGCTTGAGCATGGCATCGGACACCTTGTTGCTGTCGGGGTAGAGCTTGAGCACCTTCTCGAACTCGGCGACCGCTTCCGGGTAGCGCTTCATGACGTAATTGGCCTCACCCAGCCAGTACTGCGCGTTGGAGGCGTACGGGCTCTCCGGATGGCGCGCGAGGAAGTCCTGCAGCAAGGCGACGGATTCCTGGTTGCGGCCGGCGCGCAGGGTATCCACGGCCTGCTGATAGGCGGCCTGGTCTCCGCCGGTGGCGGCGGGGGACGCCGCGGTCTCCTCCGGCGGCGGCGCGAGGAGCGGCGCGGAGGACTGCATGCCCGCCAGTTGCGTCTCGAGCTGGCGCAAGCGGCGATCGAAATCGAGATAGATCTCACGCTGGCGCTGTTCCACGCCCTGCGTGTTGTGGGTCTGCTCCTCGAGAGTCCCGCGCAGCTCCTGTACCTGCTGCGTCAGGGCATCGAGCCGGGTGTACATATCGACGAGGGTCTGGTTGTCGAGTTGGCGTTCGAGGCGCGCCACGCGCTCGTCCAGGCTCTGCGCCGGTTGTGCGGGCCCGGCGCCTGCCGGGCCCTGCACGGAGGATGACGCCGCCGGAGAAATAGGCCGGGATTCGACGATGGGCGGCAATGCGGAGGCCGCCTGCGCGGCGCCCGCCGTCAGCAGTAAAACGGCCGCCGCCGTCCATGTCGCGCGATCCATGCCCAGTGCGCCGGATCGTCTCAGCGATAGACGATTTCGACGCGACGGTTCTGGCCCCAGGACTGTTCGTCATGGCCCATCGCCACCGGACGCTCTTCGCCGTAGCTCACCGTCTCGACCTGGCCGCCGCTCGCACCCTGCAGCATCAGCACGTTCTTGACGGCATTGGCGCGGCGCTCGCCCAGACCGATGTTGTACTCGCGCGAGCCGCGCTCGTCGGTATGGCCCTCGAGGGTCACGCTGACGTTGGCGTTCTGGCTCAGATAGGAGGCGTGCGCCTGGACGATGTCGCGGAACTCGGGCCGGATGTCGGACTTGTCGAAGTCGAAGTAGATGACGCGCTTGGACAGCAGGCTGTTCGGATCGTCGAGCGGGTTCATGCGCGCGCTGCCGGAGGTGTCCGTGCCCATGCTCTGGGCGCCGTCGCTCGGCGTCATCGGCTGGGTCTCGACGCCGCTACCGGCCGTCGAGGCCTGCTCATCCGGCGTGGAGGCGCAGGCGGCGAGCAGGGCCAGGGGAACTGCGGCAAGGGTCAACTTGGTAAAAAATTTCATGATAATCTCCTTAGTGTCTTTTCTTATTGCCCGATGTTCTATTGATCAAAACGCCCATTACTCACCTTACATACGGTGACCAGGCGGGTTCGCGTGCCTGTCCCTCCTGCAGCACCAGCTTCTGGCGCACCCGGCCATCCACCGATACTGCGGATAAGAATCCTCTGTCCCTGTCCTTGGTCGCATAGATGACCATGCTACCATTGGGTGCAAAGCTTGGCGACTCGTCGAGCTGAGAGTTCGTAAGCACCTGCATGTTTCCGGTCGCGAGTTCGATCGTCGCGACGCTGAACTGGTTCCCCGCCCCGTGCACGAAGGCCAGGTATTTCCCGTTGGGGGAGAGCGTCGGCCGGGAATTGTATTTGCCCTCGAAGGTCAGCCGCGCGGTCTCGCCCGAGCCGATCGACGTCCGGTAGATCTGCGGTCCGCCGCCCCGGTCGGAGGTAAATACTATCGCAGCCCCGTCGGGGGTCCAAACCGGCTCGGTGTCGATGGCGAGGTTATTGGTCAACCGGCGCAACTGCTTGGAGGCCAGATCCAGGATATAGATCTCGGGATTGCCGTCCTTGGACAGGACCAGCGCCAATTTTCTGCCGTCGGGCGACCAGGAGGGCGCATTGTTCAGCCCCTTGGCGTAGGACACGATCTCGCGCCGGCCGGTATTGATGTCCTGGACATAGACGGTCGCGGCGCCGGTCTCGAACGAGACGTAGGCCAGGCGGTTGCCGTCCGGCGACCAGGCCGGCGACATCAGCGGCTGGGCCGACTTCAGGATCGGGCGCGCGTTGAAGCCGTCGGAATCCGCCACCTGCAGGGAATATTTGCGCTTGCCGCCCTCCATGATCTCGGAGATGAAGGCGATGCGGGTGGCGAAGGCCCCCGGCTCGCCGATCAGGGACTCGTAGATCATGTCGGCGATCTGGTGCGCGGTCCAGCGCAGCTTGGTGGCGCTCGCGTCCGAGCGGACGGTGTAGCCGGCGCGCGGCGTCTGCTTCACCACGTCCAGCAACTGGAACTGCAGCGAATATCCCCCGTCGGCCTGCGGCATCACCCTGCCGACGACCAGATGGTCCACGCCGACCATGCGCCAGTCGCGGTAATTGACCTGGGAGGCCTCGGCCGGACGCGACAGCATGTCCTTGACCGCCAGCGGGGAGAAGCGCCCGCTGCGCTGCAGATCGGCCGAGATGACCCCGGCGACGTCTACCGGCAGCGCCTCCTGCCCGCTCCAGGCGAACGGGACCACGGCGATGGGCAGCGCCCCGGCGGCGCCCTGGGTGATCTCGATGGTCAGCACCGCCTGCGCATTCATGGTGCAGGCAAGGCCGGCGAGAAAAACGAGTGTCCTGAACGATAGCGGCATGATTAACCCTGCGGATTGAAGACAAACTCCAGTTCACGAAAACGGTCGAACAAGGGGTCGCTGGCCGACGGCACCGGCAAGGGAGAGGCCTTGCGCACGGCGGCCTCGACCGAGCTGTCGAACAGCGCGTCGCCGCTGCCCGCCACGATCTTCACGTCGATCACGTCCCCGCCGGGGATCAGGCTGACCCGCACCCGGCAACGCTTGCCTTCCCATTGGACCGGTTTGATCCAGTTGCGCTCGACCTTCTGCTTGATGATCACGACGTACTTGTCCACTTCGCTCTGTTCGCGCGCGGCGCGTTCCCGCGCGGCGGCGGCCTGGCGCGCGGCCTCCTCGGCCTTCTTTGCGTCCGCGGCCTTGCGGGCGGCCTCCGCCGCCTTGCGCGCCTCTTCCGCCTTGCGGGCCTCCTCGGCCCTTTTCGCCTCTTCGGCCTTGCGCGCCGTTTCCGCCTGTTTCTTCGCTTCCTCGGCCTGCTTCTTCGCCTCGGCGGCCTGTTTCTCCGCGACCTCGGCCTGCTTGCGCGCCTCGTCCTGTTCCTTCTTCAACTGGGCCAGGCGCTGCTCCTCGCGCTCCCGCGCCCGTTCCGCCTCGCGCAGCTCGTCGCGCCGGCGTTTCTCCTCCGCCTGCTTCTTCGCCTCGGCCTGTTTGATCCGCTCCTGCTCCTGCCGGATCTTGGTCTCATCAATGGCGACGGCCTCGATCACATCGACCTCCGGCGCAGCCGAGCCGACCGGTGTCGGCGTCCACTCAAAGCTCATCACCAGTACGGTGACGAAGACGACATGGACCAGTACGGCGTAGATCAGATAGCGCGGCTGGGCGGCCAGCCCCCGCAGCCACCCCCCGAGACCGGACGCGATCTCCGCCAGCAGGTTCGTGCGCTTCATCGGGCTATCGACGCCTGGCCTCCGGCGTCTCGGTCACCAGACCGACACTCGGCGCCCCCGCCTTCTGCAACAGGGTCATGACGGCCACCACCGAACCGTAATCGGCCTTGCTGTCGCCGCGCACCATCACCGGGGTCGCGGGCTTGTTGCGCAGCACCGCCGCGGTGCGCTGCACCAGCGTGTCCGCATCGATCGGCCGATCTTCCGCGCCGCCGACGTTCAGGTAGATGCGGCCCTGGGCATCCACGGTGGCGACCAGCGGCTCGGGCTGTTCGTTCTTGAGCGGCTGGGCCGCCGCCTTGGGCAGTTCGACCTGCACGCCCTGGGTCAACAGGGGGGCCGTGATCATGAAGATCACCAGCAGCACCAGCATCACGTCGATATACGGCACCACGTTGATCTCGGACAACGGACGCCGGTGCGTGCGGCGCAGCATCAGCCGGCCTCCTCCGCGGCGACCGCGGCGGCATGGCCGCCGCCGAGGGTGCTCGGCGTCTGGCGCTGCAGGATGGCGGTGAACTCCTCGAGGAAGTTGTCGTAGCGGTTGATCAGCCGTTCCACCTCGTTGACGTAACGGTTATAGGCGATCACCGCGGGGATGGCCGCGAACAGGCCCATCGCGGTGGCGATGAGCGCCTCCGCGATGCCGGGGGCGACCATCGCCAGGGTGGCCTGGCTCACGTTGCCGAGCGCGCGGAAGGAATTCATGATGCCCCACACCGTGCCGAACAGGCCGACGAAGGGGCTGATCGAGCCGACGGTGGCGAGGAACGGCAGGTGCATCTCCAGCTTGTCCGCCTCACGGTTCAGCGCCACGCGCATCGAGCGGCGCGTGCCGTCCAGCACCTCGGCCGCGCTCGCCCCCTTCTTCTTCAGGATGTGCAGATAGCTGGTGAACCCGACGTTGAAGAGCTGCTCCGCCCCCTGGATCACCTGTTTGCGCGCCGTGATCTTCTGGTGCAGCTCGGCGATGTCGCCGCCGGACCAGAAACGGTCCTCGAACTGGTCCATGGTCTGGCGCGCTGTCTTCAGCTCGCGCCACTTGCGGAAGATCAGCGTCCACGAGGCGAGCGAGGCCAACAACAACAGCAGCATGATGATCTGAACCAAGACGCTGGCGTTCGACACCAGATGCCACATCGACAAATCAACCTTCACGTTCCATCTCCACCCACAAGAAATCCGGAATTCGCCGCGGCCGCAGGCTCGCGACATCCACGCAGACGACCTCGACCCGCGCCGTACACAGCTCCACCGCGCCGTCCGCCGCGGCCGCCGCGGCATCGGCGGCGCGTACCACCCGCTGCCGGAAGGTGAGGCTGGCCGCGCGGCGCCCGTCCACCGTGGCGCCGGCATAGAGCCGGTCGTTGAACCGGGCCGGACGCAGATAGTCGATCGCGAGCGAACGCACCGCGAAGAGGAGGCCCGCGTTTTTCGCTAAGACATCCTGTTCCACGCCGAGGTTCCGCAGCCACTCGGTCCGCGCCCGCTCCAGGTATTTGAGGTAATTGGCGTAATAGACCACGCCGCCGCTGTCGGTATCCTCGTAATACACCCGCACGGGCCAGTAGAACATATGCGATCGCGCCGCCGTCATCGGGCCACAAAGTCGGGAATATTAGAGGAAATCGGGGGGCGTGTCATGGTGAACGGCGCGCATTTTCCGCAGTGGCGCGGAAAAACTACGGGTATCGCGTCATTCCGCCTCGAACAGGTCCGGCGCGGGATCGGGCGCCGGGGCGACCCGGGCGGGCGGGGTCAGCCCGAGATACAGGTAGGTACCGCGCATCACCACGCGGCCGCGCGCGGTGCGCATCAGGTAGCCCTCCTGGATCAGGAACGGCTCGATCACGTCCTCGATGGTGCCGCGCTCCTCGCCGATGGCGGCCGCCAGGCTGTCCACACCGACCGGGCCGCCGTCGAATTTCTCGATGATGGTCAGCAGCAGGCGGCGGTCCATGGCGTCGAGACCGCCGCCGTCGACGTCGAGCATGCGCAGGGCCTGGTCGGCCACCGCCCCGGTGACGCGGCCGTCCTGGCGTACCTCGGCGTAGTCGCGCACGCGGCGCAGCAGGCGGTTGGCGATGCGCGGGGTGCCGCGCGAGCGGCGCGCGATCTCGCCCGCCCCCGCCGCGTCGATCGGCACGCCGAGGATACCGGCCGCGCGCGTCACGATGGCGGCGAGTTGGTCCACGGTGTAGAACTCCAGCCGCTGCACGATGCCGAAACGGTCGCGCAGCGGCGAGGTGAG
>JADLCS010000078.1 GCA_020847075.1 Gammaproteobacteria bacterium | reverse complement strand
TGCAGTCCATGCGCAACAAGTTCCTCGAGGAGGAGATCGCCAAGGTCGAGGCGAAGATCGTCGAGATCAAGACCATCGAGGCCAAGAAGGCGCAGTTGCTGGCGCGCATGAACATCATTCAGCAGCTCCAGACGCGCCGGCCCGCCATCGTCCATGTGTTCGACGAACTGGTCAAGGCGGTGCCGAGCGGCATGTATCTGACCAATGTCTCCCAGCAGGGCAAACAACTGGTGATCGAGGGGGCGGCGCAGTCGAATGCCCGAGTGTCGGCCTTCATGCGTAACCTCGATGCGTCCGACTGGTTCACCAATCCCAGACTCGAAGTCATCGAGGCGGACAGCAAGGATCTGGCGCGGACGAGCCACTTCAAGCTCGCGGTCAACCAGGTGACCTCCGAGGGTGATACGGAGACCGAGGATGCGGGCAAGGCGGGCGCGAACAAGGCGGGGGCGAAGGACAATGCGAAAAAGTCCGGCGCGAAGACCAACGTCAAGAAGTCCAAGCCCAAGAAATAAGCCATGAATCTGAAACTTGATCTTGCCCAACTGCGCAACATCGATTTCAACGATGTGAGCCGCTGGCCGATGTCCGTGAAGGTGGTCGCGGTGGCGTTCATCTGCGTCGCCGTGCTCGGGGCGGGCCTGTGGCTGGATACCCGGCGCCAGATGGACACCCTGGAATCGATCCGGCAAAAGGAAAAGACGCTCAAGGCCGATTTTTTGGGCAAGCAGGAAAAGGCCGCCAATCTCGATGCCTACAAGGCCCAGATGGAGGAGATGAGACGCTCCTTCGGCGCCATGCTGCGCCAGCTGCCCAGCAAGACCGAGGTCGCCGAACTGCTGGTCGATATCTCCCAGACCGGGCTGCAGTCGGGGCTCGAGTTCGAACTGTTCAAGCCCGAGGGCGAACGGCCGGCGGATTTTTACGCCGAATTGCCGATAACGATCAAAGTGGCGGGCACCTATCACGAGTTCGGGCAATTCGTCAGTGATATCGCCGCGTTGCCACGAATCGTCACGCTGCAGGACTTTTCCATCGGGCCCCTGAGCCAGAAGTCCAGCGGCAAGACCGGCAGCAAGACCAAGACGACCCAGGGCGGTAAAAAGGCCCAGGAGAAAAAGGGCGACGGCGCCGGCCAGGATATGCTGATCATGGAGGTCACGGCGAAGACCTTCCGCTATCTGGACGAGGAAGAATTGCTGAGTGAGGAGGGCGGCGCGTCATGAGATACCCGGCCAAGCGGGATACCCTGCGCCGCCTGATGACCGGAACGACCGCGGTGCTGCTTTCCTGTATGCTCGCGGCGTGCAGCGACAGCGGTATGTCGGATCTGCGCCAGTTCGTCGACGCGGCGAAGACGAAGAAGGGGCGGGTGGAGCCCCTGCCGGAGTTCAAGCCGGTGGAGATCTTCGCCTACAGCAGCGGAAAGATGAAGGATCCGTTCGCCAGCTGGAGGTCGGACGCCAAGCTCGCCGCGCAGGACAGCGGCGCCACGCAGAGCGTTCGCCCGGACGTCAGCCGACGCAAGGAGATCCTGGAGAATTTTCCGCTGGATACCCTGCGCATGATGGGAACGTTCGACTATCGAGACGGAAAATGGGGTCTGGTGAAGGCCCCCGATGGGATCGTCTATAAGGTGAAGGAAGGGAATCACCTCGGACAGAATTACGGCAAGGTCACCCGGATTCAGGACAAGAACATCATGCTGACCGAGGTCGTGCCGGATGGTCTGGGGGGATGGGAGGAACGAGAGGCTTCCCTGGGTATCAGTACGGAGTGAGCCCGCAACGGAGGGTCGCGGTTATGGTTGCCAGGGGTTTGGTTTCTGAACGGGAATGGATAAGAGCGATGACGCCTAGATTTGCACTTCGAATAACGAAACTGCCCGTGGTCGTGGCGACCCTGGTGTTGAGCCTCGTCCTGTCGCCGCTCGCGGCGGCGGCCGAGGGCGCCTCCGTCCACCGGCTCGATGCCGTCGATTTCTCGGCATTGCCTGGCAACCGCGTACAGATCAAGCTGTCGCTGTCGGGCGCCACGCCGCCGCCCGAACTGCTCAGCTTCACGATCGACAATCCGGCGCGCATCGCCTTCGATCTGCAGGATACCTCCAGCGCCGTGCCGAAGCAGAAGGATGTCGGCGTGGGCGTCGTGCGCAGCATCAATGCGGTGGAATCGCGCGGTCGGACGCGCGTGGTGCTGAACCTCGACCGGCTCGTGCAGTACGACACCCGGACGGAAGGCGGCGCGGTCTACATCACCCTGAACTCCTCCGCCGCGGAGAGCGTCGCGATGGCGGGTGGCAGCGGCAGCCCGGCCCAGGCAAAGGATCGGGCAATCACCAAGGTGGATTTCAATCGCGGCAAACAGGGCGAGGGCCGCTTGGTCATCACCCTGTCCGATGCCTCCATTCCGGTCAACGTGGACGAGGCGGCGGGGAAGATCGTGGTGGATTTCCTGGGGACGCGCCTGCCCAAGGACCTCGAGCGTCGCATGGACGTGGGTGATTTCGCGACCCCGGTGGTCCGCGTCGACAGCTTTACCTCCGGTAACAACACCCGCATGGTGGTGGAAGGTCACGGCAAGTTCGAGCACCTCGCCTATCAGGCCGACAAGCAGTTCACCCTGGAGGTGAAGCCGATCACGGAGGCCGAACAGAAGGCCGCCGAGAAGAAGGAGTTCACGGGCGAGCATCTTTCGCTGAATTTCCAGGACATCGAGATCCGCGCGGTGCTGCAGATCATCGCGGATTTCACCGGCATGAACATGGTCACCAGCGACGCGGTCAAGGGTAACGTGACCCTGCGCCTGCAGAACGTGCCGTGGGATCAGGCCCTCGATATCGTGCTCAAGAGCAAGGGCCTGGCCATGCGCCAGATGGGTAATGTGATCCTGGTGGCCCCGGCGGAGGAGATCGCCGCGCGCGAGAAGCAGGAGTTCGAGTCGCAGAAGCAGGTCGCCGAACTGGCGCCGCTGTATTCCGACCTGATTCAGGTCAACTACGCCAAGGCCTCCGATATCGCCGCCCTGCTCAAGGCGAAGGAGAATTCCATGCTCTCCGAGCGCGGCAACGTCACCGTCGACGACCGCACCAACGCCCTGTTGATCCGCGATACCGCCGACAAGCTGGTGGACATCCGCAAGCTGGTCGGCAAGCTCGACATCCCGGTACGCCAGGTGCTGATCGAGTCGCGCATCGTGATCGCCAATGACGACTTCAGCCGCGATCTGGGCGTGCGCGTCGGCTTCTCCGGCGCCCGCCAGCACGACGGCAACGGCCTGATCGGCACCTCCGGTTCGCTGAGCGGTACGGACACCATGGTGGGCAGTGCGCCGCTCCCCGTCACCACGCCGCTGCTGAGCGACCGCCTCAACGTGAACCTGCCCGTCAACAATCCGACCGGCCAGATCGCGCTGGCGGTGCTGGGCTCCAACTATCTGGTGGATCTCGAGTTGTCCGCCATGCAGGCCGAGGGGCGCGGCGAGGTGGTCTCCAGCCCGCGCGTCATCACCTCGAACCAGAACGAGGCGAGCATCGAGCAGGGCACCGAGATCCCCTATACCACGGCCTCCTCCAGCGGCGCGACCACGGTGGAGTTCAAGAAGGCGGTGCTGGGCCTCAAGGTCAAACCGCACATCACGCCGGACGATCGCATCATCATGGATCTGACGGTGTCCAAGGACAGCGTGGGCCAGGTGTTCCAGAACGTGCCCAGCGTGGACACGCGCTCGGTCGAGACCCAGGTGCTGGTGGACAACGGCGAGACCGTGGTGCTGGGCGGCATCTACGAGCAGACCCGCACCGACGAGATGGACAAGGTGCCATTCTTCGGTGATCTGCCGCTGGTGGGCGTCCTGTTCCGGCAGTCGCGCCATGTCAATGACAACAGCGAACTGCTGATCTTCGTGACGCCGAAGATCCTGAAGGACAGCCTCGCCGTACGCTGATGGGATAGGTGATATATGAGTCACACGGAATCTCTGCGGGGATGGATGAAGCGAGTCAACGGCAGCCGCCGCGCCGACGCGGCGACGGCCAATTCAACGGGAAGCGCAACGATGTGGAACAGTATGGGTAAGGCGGTCATCGTGCTGATGCTGCTGGTTCTGGCGGGATGCAATGGCGAGAACGCGTTCCTCAACGACGGTGCCGGTACCGGTGGCGACGGCGGAGGTGACGGTAATACTTCCGCCTCCAATCTCACCCTGCTGGCCAGCTCGCCCCAACTGGGTTCGAGTGGCAGCGCCGCGGTGACCATCACCGCCATCATCAAGGACGGCAGCAACAACCTGCTGGCCGATGTCCCCGTGGTGTTTTCCGCCGACAGCGGTTCACTCGCCGTGACCCAGGGGACGACGGACGATTCCGGCCAGGCCATCGCGAGCCTGAATCCGGGCGGCGATTTCACCAACCGCACCATCACCGTCAACGCGACCACGGGCTCCCTGAACGGAGCGGTGAACATCAGCGTCACGGGTACCGGTCTCGCCATCAGCGGGGAGAACTCGGCGACGCTGGGGGATACTGCGCCCCTGATCGTCACCCTGACCGACTCCGCCGGCCGCCCGATCTCCTTCAAGTCCATGACCGTGAGCTCGAGCCTGGGCAATACCCTGAGCGCGGCCACCTTGACCACCAACTCGAGCGGCCAGGCCACGGTCAATGTCACCGCGGTGAACGCCGGCACGGATACGATCACGGTGAGCGCCCAGGGGGCGACCGCGACGCACACGATAGCGATCTCCGGCGACCAGTTCCAGATGGTGACGCCGGCGGCGAACGCCGATGTCAACCTCGGCGTATGCCAGGCGATCCAGGTGAGCTGGCAGCAGAACGGCAACCCGGTCAGCGCGCAGGCGGTGACGTTCTCCGCCACCCGCGGCACGCTCTATTCGGACGCGGCCTGCACCGTCACGGCCACCTCCGTCAACACCAACGGCAGCGGCGTGGCGACCCTGTACGTCTCGTCGAGCAACGCCGGTCCCTCGACCCTGACCGCCTCCGTTACGGGCGGGCCGACCACCAGCCGCGCGATCAATTTCGTCGCGACGACCCCGACGACCCTCGCCCTGCAGGCCAGCCCGACCTCGATCGGCCCCAACGACGGTTCGCAGACCACCCAGCAGCAGTCGACCATCACGGCCGTCGTGCGCGACGCCAGCAACAACCTGGTCAAGGGCAAGGTGATCCGTTTCTCGATCATCCAGGACAACAGCGGCGGTACGCTGAGCACGGCGACCGCGACCACGGATAACCTGGGCCGGGCCTCCACCACCTATGTCTCCTCGGCCGCGACCACGGCCCAGAACGGGGTGGTCATCCGCGCGGCCGTGGACGAAAACACCGCGATCAACACCACGGTGGCGCTCACCGTCTCCCAGAGCGCACTGTTCGTACGCCTCGGTACCGGCAATAACATCGAGCAGGTAGGGCAGACCCAGTACGACAAGAAATACACGGTCATGGTGACGGATGCCGGCGGTAACGCGGTCCCGAATGCAAACATTATCGTGTCGCTCAATCCGGACGGGTATGCCAAGGGTATCTATGTGGACAATACCGACAGCTGGGGCCTGAGTTATTCCGTGGGTTACTGCCCCAGCGAGGATCTGAACGAGAACGGCATCCTGGATGGTGGCGAGGACGCCAACGGCAACGGCCAGTTGACGCCCGGCAACGTGGTCGCGGTCCCCTCCAGCGTTACGACCGGGGCCGACGGGACCTTCGAGTTCAGCGTCATCTATGCCGAGACCTACGCCAACTGGGTCCGGGTCCGGCTGACGGCCAGCACGACGGTCGCCGGCACGGAGTCCAGCGATACGGTCGTATTCTGGCTGCCCGCCTCGGCGGCGGACATGAATAACACCAATAACGCGCCGCCCGGCGGAAATATCAACAGCCCCTTCGGCATCAGCGCCTCCTGTCTGGACGACCTGTAAGCGGACGTACCCCGAGCGGTTCGTTCGCACGCGCAGAGGGACAGGCCGATCGCCTGTCCCTTTTCGTTTGATTTCCTGCGTTTATCCGCCCGCCCATTGTGTTGGCGACGATTCTCCGCCACCATAACCTCCATGAAAACTGCACGGGATAACGTCTTCCTGATCGGTCCCATGGGTTCCGGCAAGACCACCGTCGGGCGCCTCCTGGCCAAGGCGCTCAAGCTCGAGTTCATCGACAGCGACCATGCCATCGAGCAGCGCACCGGGGCGGATATCCCGTGGATCTTCGATATCGAGGGCGAGGAGGGATTCCGCCGCCGCGAGCGGGCCGCGATCGATGAGCTCACCCGCCGGAGGGGTATCGTGCTGGCGACCGGCGGGGGCGCGGTGATCGACCCGCTCAATCGCGCCGACCTGGCGGAGCGGGGCGTCGTGGTGTTCCTGCGCGCCTCGGTGGACAAGATCCTGAACCGGACGGCCAAGTCGCAGAACCGCCCCCTGCTGCGGACCGAGGATCCGCGCGCCCGGGTCGAACAACTGCTCACGGCGCGCGATCCCCTCTATCGGGAGATCGCGGATATAATCGTCGATACGGACAAACGCGGGGTGAAGAGTACGGTCACCCTGATCCTCGACCGGCTCCGGCGCGACGCCGGCGAAACACAGGCCACCACGACCCGGCCGGCCGGCCGGTCGCGCGGCCGCAGACCCGAAACGCAGACATGATGAAGACGCTGACCGTAGAGCTCGGCGAGAGAAGCTATCCGATCTACATCGGACCGGGCCTGCTCGCCCGGCCGGAACTGCTCACCCGGCATATCGGATCGCACCAGGCGATGGTGGTCACGAACGAGACCGTGGCCCCGCTCTACCTCGACCGCGTGCTCACCTCCCTGAAGGGCCATCGCTGCGAGACCCTGGTCCTGCCGGACGGGGAGGAATACAAGGATCTGGCGACCCTGACGCGCATCTTCGACGCCCTGCTCGCCGCCCGCTTCGATCGCGGCGCGACCCTGATCGCGCTGGGGGGCGGCGTCATCGGCGACATCACCGGCTTCGCCGCCGCCTGCTACCAGCGCGGCGTGCCCTTCATCCAGATCCCGACCACCCTGCTGGCCCAGGTGGACTCCTCGGTGGGCGGCAAGACCGGGGTCAATCACCCGCTCGGCAAGAACATGATCGGGGCGTTCCACCAGCCGCGGTGCGTCATCGCCGACACCGATGCGCTGAACACCCTGGACGGGCGTGAACTGCGCGCCGGCCTCGCCGAGATCATCAAGTATGGTCTGATCTGCGACGGCGAGTTCTTCCTCTGGCTGGAATCGAACATCGACCGGCTGTCGGCCCGCGAGCCCGAGGCGCTGTCCTATGCCGTGGAGCGCTCCTGCCGCGACAAGGCGGCGGTGGTCGCCGTGGACGAGCGGGAGGGCGGCGCGCGCGCGCTGCTCAATTTCGGGCACACCTTCGGGCACGCGATCGAGACCGGCATGGGCTACGGCGAGTGGCTGCACGGCGAGGCGGTCGCGGCCGGCATGTGCGCCGCCGCGGACCTGTCCGTGCGCGAAGGGCTGCTCGCGCCGGCCGCGGCCGACCGCGCCATCGCGCTGATCGCGCGCGCGGGGCTGCCGATCCGGCTGCCGCGCGAGATCGATACCGGGCGGTTCCTGGACCTGATGGCGGTCGACAAGAAGGTGCAGGCGGGCAGTCTGCGCCTGATCCTGTTGCAGTCGATCGGCACCGCCGTGGTGAGCGGGCGGTTCGATCCTGCCCGTCTGAGGGAGAGCATCGAGGCGCGGCGGGAACGGTGATGATCGGGACTATGGCCGTGGGGCGGAGGAGGGCGCGGTGAGCGTGGACGATCAGGCCGGACTCGCCCCGTACGCCGCCCGCGCCGCCAATTCGCGCGGCCGCCGCCACCCCGAGCCCGCGCCCGAATACCGCTCCGAATATCAGCGTGACCGCGACCGCATCGTCCATTCCTCGGCGTTCCGGCGCCTGGAATACAAGACCCAGGTGTTCGTCAACCATGAGGGCGACATGTTCCGCACCCGGTTGACCCATTCGATCGAAGTGGCCCAGATCGGGCGCGCGATCGCCCGCGCCCTGCGGCTCAACGAAGACCTGGTCGAGGCCATCGCGCTGGCCCACGACCTCGGCCACACGCCGTTCGGCCATTCCGGTCAGGATGCGCTCAATCACTGCATGAAGGATCACGGCGGTTTCGAACACAATCTGCAGTCGCTGCGCGTGGTCGACGAGCTGGAGGAGCGTTACGCCGAGTTCAACGGCCTCAACCTGACCTACGAGACGCGCGAGGGCATACTGAAGCACTGTTCGCTCAAGAACGCCGCGGCGATGGGCGAGGTGGGGGAGCGTTTTCTCAAGAAACAGCAGCCCGGGCTGGAGGCGCAGCTCGCCAATCTGGCCGACGAGATCGCCTACAACAATCACGACGTGGACGACGGCCTGCGCGCCGGCCTGATCACCGTCGAGCAGTTGAACGGGATCCGCCTGTTCAACGAACAGCACGAGCGCGTCGCCGCGGCCCATCCCGGCATCGGCACCCGTCGCCTGGTGCACGAGGTGGTGCGGCGGATGATCAACCGTCAGGTACGGGACCTGGTGGAGACCAGCCGGGCGCGCATCGCGGACTCCGGCGTCGCCAGCCTCGACGAGGTGCGCGCCGGGAGCGCCCCTCTGATCGGGTTCAGCGCGCCGATGGCGGAATGGAACCTCGAGCTGAAGCAGTTCCTGCGCGCGCAGCTCTACCGCCACTACCGGGTCAAGCGCATGAGCAGCAAGGCGGACCGCATCATGAAGGCCCTGTTCGGCGCCTTCATGGAAGACCTCCAAGTCCTTCCCCCCGAGTACCAGCAGAAGGCGGTCCGGTCCGAACGGGACGCGGGTGTTGCGGGCAGGGCGCGGGTGGTGGCAGACTACATCGCTGGCATGACCGATCGGTACGCAATCGGCGAGTATGAGCGGCTGTTCGATCCCGCGCGGTTGACCTAGCCGCGGCCGGGCGGCGGATCGCCCCGGCGCCGCGACCGGGTCTCGAAGGGCACGATACAGCGCACTCATGCACATATACCTGCAGAAGCCTCAGGAAGAGGACAAGCCGCCGCGCTACTATCACCTTCTCTTGCAGCAGGATTTACTGGGGGGCTGGTCTTTGGTCAGGGAGTGGGGCTATCAGGGGTCTTCCGGACGGGTGCGGCGGGATCATCACGCCACGCGCGAACAGGCGGAGACGGCATTGATGTCCGCGCGCGACGATCAGCTCCGGCGCGGTTACCGTATGGTGTTCATCGAAGGTGAACATCAACGGACATGAGTGCCCACCCGATCGATCCCTTCGCAGGCGCGGACGAGGGAGACCTGGAGCGCGATCCGTTCGGAACCCGCTATGACGACGCCGCGTATTTCGACGAGGCGGTGCGGGCCAAGCGCCTCAACCTGCTGTTTCACCTCATACCCTACAGCGACGTGCTGCTGGTCACCGGCGACGCGGGCAGCGGCAAGACCAGCCTGCTGCGGCGCCTGCTCCTGGGCGCGAACGACAACTGGCGCATCTGCCATTTCCAGGCCGCTCCCGAGATCGACGCCGCGCTGCTGCTCGAGATCCTGCACAAGGAATTCTCGCTGCGGCCGGACGGCAGCGGCGAAGGCGAACAGCGCCTGCGGCTGCTGCGGGAGAGTCTCTATTCGTTACGCCACAGCGCGCTGATCCCGGTGCTGATCATCGACGACGCCCACCGCCTCACGCAGTCGGCGCTCGCGATGCTGGCCACGCTGACCGAGCCCTGGCAGTCGACGGACCGTCTGCTCAGCGTGGTGCTGTTCGGCGAGCCGGAGATCAGCAAGCGCCTGGTCGCCCCGGGCCTGGAGGTCCTGCGCGGACGGGTCGGGCATACCTTCGACATACCGCCGCTGAACGAGGAGGATACCGGCCGGTATATCCTCCATCGCCTGCAGGCGGCCGGCATCAAGGGGCCGGGTCCGTTCACCGAATCGGTCATCCGTTTCATCCACGTCGCCTCGCGCGGATTCCCCGGCCGCGTCAACGAATTCGCCCGCGTGGTCCTGCAGAACAAAGAGGAAAAGGGCGCCCGCGCGGAACCGTCTTCCGCCCCGGGCCTGGGGCGCGGCCTCTATCTCAAATACGGCGTCGCGGCCGTGCTGGTGTCGCTGGCCGTCGTCGGGCTGCTGTATCAGGATCGTCTCGCGGACCTGATACGCGATTTCCGGGGCCCGGCATCGCCGCCCGCCCCGGCGACCCCCGTCGAGCCGCCGCCCGCGCCGTCCCCCGCCGTCGACGAGACCGCGCCGGAGGCGATGACGCCCCCGGCCCCGGAGGCGCCGTCGACCGGGGACGGGGTCGGGGAGGCGATGCCAGGGGATGCCGCCATGCCGGAGCCGGCGGTCCCGGATGAGGCCGGGGACGCCCCCGAGGCGGATTCGCCGGTCGCGCCGGAGGCGGAGGAGACGGCCGCGCCCGCCGGAACGACCGCGGCCGCGGCGCCGGTCGAAGAGGAGGCGGTCGCGGAACCGGCGGCGGAGCCGCCCCTGACGCCGCCCGTGGGACAGGAGGCGGGGGCCGCCGCTGCCGGGTCTCCCGCGCCGCCCGCCGCGGCGCCCCGCGACGAGGACTGGCTGCTGGGGCAGGATCCCGCCGCCTATACGGTCCAGTTGCTGGTCGCCAGCCGCGAACAATGCCTGGCCTATATCGAGCGCCACGGGCTGGGCGATGCCGCGGCGATTTACCGGACACGGTCGTCCGGCCAGGTCTGGTCGTCCCTGGTGTACGGGGTCTTCACCACCGAGCAGGATGCCGTCGATGCCGGAAAAGCCATTTCTGAACAGGATGTTAAGGCCTCACCCTGGGTGCGGCGCCTGGGCGTGATACAGGACCGGGTGCGTGCCTTTGGCGCCGCCGCCGAGCCCTCCCCGGCCGCGCCGCCGCCTCCGTCCCCGGCCCCGGTGTCTCCCGACCATATAAAAGGAGTGGCCGCGCCCGGCGGGGTTCCGGATGAGGCCTGGCTGCGGGCTCAGCCGCCCGAGGCCTATACCCTGCAGCTCTTTTCCGGCAAGGAGGCCAATGTGAGGGCCTACCTCAAACGCCATGGGCTGGAGGGCCGGGTCGCCCTGTATCCTCCGCCCGAGGACGCCGAGGGTCGTTTGACCGTCACCTACGGGGTCTATGCGGATCGCGCCGAGGCCGCGCGGGCGGGGGCGGAACTCGTCACCCGGCTGCCGGACCTCAAGCCATGGGCGCGCCCGCTGCGCGACATCCAGGCCCTCCTCTCCGACCCCCGGGCGGCGCCCGCCCCGGCTCCCTGATTCTTCACCCCGGATAATCAGTAGCTTATCCCCCGCCGGGTGAGGGCGACGCAGGGCCGGTTTATTGAAGGGCCCGGGGTGGGCGAGTATAATTTCCTCCCCTGCGTCTTGCCCATGTGTCTCGCGAGTGGAAATGCGCCGGTCAACGGGACACGGTCAATCCTTGCCGGCGGCCGGTGCGCGGTTTCAGGCGCGCCGGTTTCTGCCGTCCGGTTCGCGGCGGGCCGGGATCCTCGGTGTGACTGAGTGCTCGGGGTGTGGCGGTTGCGCTCGATCGCGGGCGAACGGCCGCGCGGCAGGCGCGTCGCCCGGTGCGGGCGGATATACAACAGAGTCGGATCCGGAGAACATGCACAACGAGAGTACTCAGCACGGTCGGCCGCAGCGGCAGGGATTGTACGATCCCCGCAACGAACACGATGCCTGCGGCGTCGGCTTCATCGCCCACATCAAGGGCCGCAAGAGTCACGCCATCGTGCGCCAGGGCCTGCAGATCCTGGAGAATCTCACGCATCGCGGCGCCGTCGGGGCCGATCCGCTGGCGGGCGACGGCGCCGGCATCCTGATCCAGATCCCGGATGTCTTTCTGCGCGCCGAATGCGCCGCGCGCGGCGTGACCCTGCCGCCGGCGGGCGAATACGGCGTCGGCATGGTCTTCCTGCCGCAGGACGCGCAGACGCGCGCGGCCTGCGAGGCGCTGATCGAGCGGACCGTCGCGGCAGAAGGCCAGCGCGTCCTCGGCTGGCGCGACGTCCCGACGGACAACGGCTGTTTCGGCGCCGGCGTGCGCGCGGTGGAGCCGTTCGTGCGCCAGGTCTTCATCGGGCGCGGCGCGGGCGCCGCCGACGACAGGATATTCGAGCGCAAGCTGTTCATCATCCGCAAGGTGGTGGAGAACGCCGTACGCGCCTCCGACTGGAACGATCGTAGTCGTTTCTACATCCCGTCCCTGTCCTGCCGCACCCTGGTCTACAAGGGCATGCTGCTGGCCGACCAGGTCGATGCCTATTACAAGGATCTCGGCGACGAGCGCGTGACCTCCGCGCTGGCCCTGGTGCATCAGCGTTTTTCCACCAACACGTTCCCGTCCTGGGATCTGGCGCACCCGTTCCGCATGATCGCCCACAACGGCGAGATCAATACGCTGCGCGGCAACATCAACTGGATGGCGGCGCGCCGCCATTCGATGTCTTCGGCGCTGCTGGGCGAGGACCTGGAAAAGCTGTGGCCGCTGATCGCCGAGGGCCAGTCCGATTCCGCCTGCTTCGACAACGCGCTGGAACTGCTCGTCGCCGGCGGATATCCGCTCGCGCACGCCATGATGATGCTGGTCCCCGAGGCCTGGGCCGGCAATCCCCTGATGGAGGAAAAGCGCCGCGCCTTCTACGAATATCACGCCGCGCTGATGGAGCCATGGGACGGACCGGCCGCGCTGGCGTTCACCGACGGCCGCCAGATCGGGGCGACGCTCGACCGCAACGGCCTGCGTCCCGCGCGCTATCTGATCACCGACGACGACCTGGTGGTGATGGCCTCCGAGATGGGCGTGCTGCACATCCCGCAGGCGAAGATCGTCAAGAAGTGGCGGTTGCAGCCGGGCAAGATGTTCCTCATCGACATGGAGCAGGGCCGCATCATCGACGACGCCGAGCTGAAGTCGGCGCTGGCCGCCGCGCATCCCTACCAGCAGTGGCTCGACCGCACGCAGATCTTGCTGAACAACCTGCCGCTGCACGCGCACGCGGCGCCGGCGGTGTCGCGCGATTCCCTGCTCGACCGCCAGCAGGCCTTCGGCTATACGCAGGAAGACCTCAAGTTCCTGCTGGCGCCGATGGCCGTGAGCGGCCAGGAGGCGGTGGGTTCGATGGGCGCGGACAATCCGATCGCGGTGCTGTCGCGCAAGCCGAAGCCCCTGTTCAACTATTTCAAGCAGAACTTCGCCCAGGTCACCAATCCGCCGATCGACTCGATCCGCGAGGAACTGGTGATGTCGCTGGTGTCGCTCATCGGCCCGCGGCCGAACCTGCTGGACCTCGACAACGCCGGTACCCACATGCGGCTCGAGGTGCACCAGCCGGTGCTGACCAACGAGGACCTCGAGCGCATCCGCGCCATCCATGAACACACCGACGGCGTGTTCCGGACGCGCACGCTGGACATCTGCTATGACGCCGCGCAGGGCGCGGCGGGCATGGAATCGGCACTGGCGCGCCTGTGCGACGAGGCGACGCGCGCGGTCGATGAGCACTACAACATCCTGATCCTGTCCGATCGCGCGATGGGCCGCGACCGCATCGCCATCCCGTCGCTGCTCGCCACGGCCGCGGTGCACCACCACCTGGTGCGCGCCGGGCTGCGCACGGAATGCGGTCTGGTGGTCGAGACCGGTGCCGCGCGCGAGGTGCATCACTTCGCCCTGCTCGCCGGTTACGGCGCCGAGGCGATCAACCCCTATCTCGCCTTCGAGACGCTCACCGCGATGTGCGATCTCCCCGAGATCAGGGAGACGCCGGACGAGGCGCATGCGCATTTCATCAAGGCCGTCGGCAAGGGCCTGCTCAAGGTGATGTCCAAGATGGGCATCTCCACCTATCAGTCCTATTGCGGCGCGCAGATCTTCGACGCGGTCGGGCTCGCCAGCGCCTTCGTCGATCGCTACTTTACCGGCACCGCCTCGATGATCGAGGGCATCGGCCTGCGCGAGGTGGCGGAAGAGTCGGTGCGCTGGCATCGCGACGCCTACGGCGAGTCGCCCGTCTACCGCAATGCGCTCGACGCGGGCGGCGACTATGCCTACCGTGTCCGCGGCGAGGACCATGCGTGGACGCCCGATTCCATCGCCAAGCTGCAGCACGCGACGCGCGCCAACAGCTACGCGACCTACCAGGAGTTCGCCCAGCAGATCAACAAACAGGAAGAGCGCCTGCTGACCCTGCGCGGCCTGTTCGAGTTCCGATTCGACGCCGAGCCGGTCCCGCTGGAAGAGGTCGAGTCCGCGCAGGAGATCGTCAAGCGCTTCGCCACCGGCGCCATGTCCTTCGGCTCGATCTCGCGCGAGGCGCACACCACGCTCGCCATCGCGATGAACCGCATCGGCGGCAAGTCCAATACCGGTGAGGGCGGCGAGGAGGCGGAGCGTTTCAGGCCGCTGCCGAACGGCGATTCCATGCGCTCGGCCATCAAGCAGGTGGCCTCCGGCCGCTTCGGCGTCACCGCCGAATACCTGGTCAACGCCGACGACATCCAGATCAAGATGGCCCAGGGCGCCAAGCCGGGCGAGGGCGGCCAGCTG
>JADLCS010000077.1 GCA_020847075.1 Gammaproteobacteria bacterium | reverse complement strand
CAATCTCTACAATTTCATGGACGGCATAGACGGTTTCGCGGGCGGCATGGCGGTAATCGGATTCGGAACACTGGGCCTCCTTGGATATTTGGCAGGTGACGGTTATTACGCCGCGATATGCTGGGTAATTGCCGTGGCTTCCGCCGGGTTTTTGGTATGGAACTTCCCGCCCGCGCGCATTTTTATGGGCGACATTGGATCCTCTACCCTGGGATTATTGGCCGCAGCGCTATCCCTGTGGGCGGATCGAGACGGATTGTTTCCGCTGTGGTTGTCTATGATCGTATTCGCGCCGTTCATATTCGATGCCACATTGACCCTGGTGCGCCGCACACTCCAGGGGGAACGTATCTGGGAGGCACATCGCAGCCACTATTATCAGCGCCTGGTCCAGGCCGGCTGGAGCCATCGACGCACCGTTCTGTGGGAATATGGACTGATGCTGTTGTGCGGCATGAGTGCCTTGTGCGCGTTTCGTGCCCCAGTGGCAACGCAGTGGCTGATCATCGGTGTTGTCCTCACGGCCTGTATGGTCGCCGTCGTGGGGGTGCGCCATGTCGAACGCCGCCGGCCCGACCCGTCCCCGAACGCCTCTCTGTAATGAGACCCCCGCCCCAGGGCGGGAACCCATTCCTTCCCCCTCAGCGTGTCATACAACGATGGTATTGACCCGAAGTTCCACCATGCCTTGGATAGCAGGTTCGCATTAACATCATGCGGATATTGCAGTACAATACTGCCCCATTGGCCTGAGTAACAAAAAAATTCGTCAAATCAGCAGCTAATGCTGCTTTGATCAATAGTTGACCGGGTATTAGAAGAGGAGCGGGCTTTGGTCTCAAATCGCCGGATCGCGATCGTCGTACACGATATCTGCATGGTCGCGGCCGCCTGGTTTCTGGCCTATATGACCCGCTACAACTTCCAGCTTCCCGCCGGCGTCTGGCCGGTTCTGTGGAAGACCCTGCCGGTGGTGCTCGCCCTCCAGGGGCTGATCCTGTGGCGCTTCGGCCTGTATCGCGGCGTCTGGCGCTTCGCCAGCGTCCCGGACCTCTGGAACATCCTCCGCGCGGCGGCGATCGGGGTATTCGTCATCGCCCTGACGGAATTCCTGATCAACCGGCTGGCGGGCATCCCCCGCACCATCTTCCTGCTGTATCCGGTCTATCTCGTCCTGTTGCTGGGCGCACCCCGCCTGGGGTATCGCATCTGGCGGGATTACCGCCTGGGCATGCTCAACGGCGTCGACCGCAAACGGGTGCTGATCCTGGGCGCGGGCCGGGCAGGGGAGATGCTGGCGCGCGACATGCGGCGGGACGGCCACTATATCCCCATCGGTTTTCTCGACGATCAAAAGACCCTGAAGGGATTCAAGGTACACGACCTGCCGGTGCTGGATACGATCGACCGCCTGCCCGAGATCGTGCAAGACCATGCACTGGACCTGGTGATCATCGCGCTGCCGTCCGCGACCAACGCCCAGATGCGGCGGGTGGTGGAGATCTGTGAGCGGGCGGAGGTCGAGTTCCGCACCCTGCCGCGGCTGCAGGATCTGGTGTCGGGCCAGCCCAGCGTCTCCGAGCTGCGCGAGGTCAACATCGAAGACCTGCTCGGACGGACACCGATCACCCTGGACTGGAACCGCATCAGCAAGGGCCTCGCCGGCCAGACCGTACTGGTGAGCGGGGGCGGGGGGTCGATCGGCTCCGAGCTGTGCCGCCAGATCGCGCGCCTGCGGCCCGCCGCCCTGATCCTGTTCGAGAACAACGAATTCAATCTGTTCGAGATCGAGCGCGAGCTGCGCGGCAGGTATCCCGACATGGTCCTGCACGCCTATCTGGGCGACGTGCGCGACCGCGCCTCGGTGGTACGCGCCTTCGAACGCTTCAAGCCCCAGGTGGTGTTCCACGCCGCCGCCTACAAGCATGTGCCGATGCTGGAGTCCCAGGCGCGTGAGGCGGTGCGCAACAACGTGCTCGGCACCCGCCTGATGGCTCAGACCGCCGACCGCTTCGGTTGCAGCGCCTTCGTCATGATCTCCACCGACAAGGCGGTGAATCCGGCCAATGTGATGGGCGCCAGCAAGCGGGTGGCCGAGATCTACTGCCAGGCCTTCGCCAAACGCTCGCGTACGCGCTTCATCACGGTGCGCTTCGGCAACGTGCTGGGCTCGGCCGGGAGCGTCATCCCGATCTTCCAGAAGCAGATCAAGGCCGGCGGCCCGGTCACGGTCACCCACCCGGATATCACCCGCTATTTCATGACCATCCCCGAGGCCTCCCAGCTCATCATGCAGGCGGCGGTGATGGGCGAGGGCGGCGAGATCTTCGTGCTGGACATGGGCGAACCGGTCCGCATCGGATACCTGGCCGAACAGATGATCCGCCTGTCCGGCAAGACCCCCGGGGAGGACATAGACATCGTCTATACCGGCCTGCGCCCCGGCGAAAAATTCTATGAGGAACTGTTTTACGCCCAGGAGGAATACAAATCCACCGGACATGATAAAATCCTGCTTGCCCACTCCGTCGTGGTCGACTGGCCGATGCTGACGGCGGATGTGCGCGCAATCGAGGAAGCGGTGGAGAGATACGATGAGGGGGAGGTTCACCGCCTGCTCGAACGGATTGTCCCTGAGCTCGCCGCTCAACAATCGGTTTCCAATGTCGTCCCCTTCGAACGTGCGAGTGTATGACTTACAAGGTCACCAAGGCCGTGTTCCCGGTAGCGGGAATGGGCACCCGTTTTCTTCCGGCCACCAAGGCCAATCCGAAGGAGATGCTCCCCATCGTCGACAAGCCGCTGATCCAGTATGCGGCGGAAGAGGCGATCGCGGCGGGCATCAAGCAACTGATCTTCGTCACCAGCAGCGCCAAGCGCGCGATTGAAGATCACTTCGACAAAAACTACGAACTCGAATCCGAGCTGATCGCGCGCAACAAGCGCAACCTGCTGCGCATGGTGCAGGATATCCTGCCCAAGGGTGTGTCCTGCGCCTACATCCGCCAGCCGGAGGCCCTGGGGCTCGGACACGCGGTGCTGTGCGCCCGCCCCGCGATCGGCAACGAACCCTTCGCAGTGATCCTCGCCGACGACCTCATCGACAACGGGGATCGCAATTGTCTGTCCCAGATGGTCGACCTGTTCGAGGAACGCGGCTGCAGCCTGCTCGGGGTGGAACAGATCGATCCCTCCGAGACCGACAAATACGGCGTCATCACGCCGAAACCCCTGTCCAAACGCCTCTATCAGGCTGAGTCCATCGTGGAAAAACCCCGGCCGGAGGAGGCCCCGTCCGCACTGGCGGTAGTCGGCCGCTATATCCTGACGCCGGGAATCTTCGAGTACCTGGAAAACCTCGGCAAGGGGACCGGCGGTGAGATCCAGCTCACCGACGCCATCGCGCAATTGATGGGCAGCGAGACCGTGCTGGCCTATGAATTCGACGGCATCCGTTACGACTGCGGCAGCAAGCTCGGTTATCTGCAGGCGACCGTGGAATACGCCCTCAAGCACCCCGACCTGCAACAGCCCTTCCGCGAATATCTGCAGAAGTTCTGTCTTCTGGAGTAAGGAAGACGTCCGAGGGTAGGGGGACGGACTTGAGTCTGTCTCGCCTCTCGCCTCATAAGGGGACGGACTTAAGTCCGTCCCCCCTCTGACGAACCATGAGGGGACGGATTAAAATCCGTCCCCTTTTTGTTGTGGCTATTCCGAGTCGTGCTCCCGCCGCGGGACATCCGCCGCAGGGCGGGGCTCGGCGGATGCGGCCGGCGAGTTCGACGTCGAGGCCGGCACCGGACGCTCATGATCCCGCTGCGAGGTGATCGCCGAGTGGAGCGAGCTGGGCCGGAAGTCCGGTCTGACCGGCTCCACGATGGAACCGGACGATGGCGCCGCGAAGGTCGTGACCGGGGCGGGATTTTGAACGGCGGCCGCCACGGCCGGGGGCACGGCGGAGGCCGTCGCGGCGATTTCACCCCGACCCGCGCCGCTGCTCGCCGGGGCGGACTCGCCCCCGCCCGAATTCGCGGCGCGTGCCGGTCCGGGCCGTGGCGGCTGGTCCGCCGACGGGGTACGGTTACCCGCGCCTTCGCCGGACCTTCCGGCGCCCTCGCCGGTAGCGGCATCACGGTTCTGTGAGCGGCGGCGTCCGCCGCGACGGGAACGCTGCCGGCCCGAACGACCGCCGCTGCCCTGGGCCTCGCCGCCGCGTTCGCCCTGAGCGGGCCTGTTCTGGCCGGCCTGCGGCTGTTGCGGCTGAGTCGCGGCTTCGCCCTGGCTCGGGGCCTCGGCGATCTCCTGACGCGGCTCCGCCGGCGGCCGGGCGCGTTGCTCCCCGCCATGCCGGCTCGAGGAGGCCTGTCCGCCGCGCCGCTGTTGCGGCTGGTTTCGTCCGCCGCTGCGTCCGCCGCGAGTACCCTGTCTGTCACCAGAGCCCTCGCCAGGGCGCTTCTCCTTGCGATCGGAAGCGCGCGGGCGGACGGCGGCACCGGCATCGGACCGGGGCTCCTCCTTCTGCCCGCCGAAGAGCGAGCTCCAGAGCTGCTTGATGAAGCCGCCGCGAGGAGAGTCGGCCTCCCGGGCCTGTCCTTCATGCTCCGGGGCATCCTCCGGCCGGCTGGCCGGCACTGGGGTGAGCGGCATGATGCCTTTGACGAGGGGGGCCTCGGCCACCGGCTTGGGCTGGGCCAGCGGGATGACCTCGGCCTTGGCCTCGATCTCGCTCGCGAGTTCATAGCTGGGCCTTTCCTCGTTATCCGCCGGCAGATCCTCCCGGCGGATGCGCTTGACCTCGAACTTGGGGGTCTCCAGGGCCGAGTTTGCGATCAACAGGATCTTGATGCCCTGGCGCTTCTCGACGCGGGAGATCACCTCGCGCTTCTCGTTGAGCAGGAAGGTCGCGACATTGACCGGGACCTGGATGATCAACCGGCCGGTATTCTCCTTCATGGCCTCTTCCTCGATCACGCGCAGGATCGACAACGCCAGGGATTCGACGTTACGGATGGTGCCGAGACCGTTGCAGCGCGGGCAGATGCTGTAGGTGGATTCACCCAGCGAGGGCCGCAGGCGCTGGCGCGACATCTCGAGCAGGCCGAAACGCGAGATCCGTCCCATCTGGACGCGGGCGCGGTCTTTCTTGAGCGCCTCCTTGAGGCGGTTTTCGACCTCGCGCTGGTTGCGCGCGGGGGTCATGTCGATGAAATCGATGACGATCAGGCCGCCCAGGTCGCGCAGACGGAGCTGGCGGGCGATCTCGTCCGCCGCCTCCAGATTGGTCATGAGGGCGGTTTCCTCGATATCTCCGCCCTTGGTGGCGCGGGCGGAGTTGATATCGATGGCGACCAGGGCCTCGGCGTGGTCGATGACAACGGCGCCGCCCGAGGGGAGGCGGATCTCGTGATGGAAGGCCGCCTCGATCTGGCTTTCGATCTGGAACCGGGTGAAGAGGGGGATTTCCTCCTGGTACAGCTTGAGCTTGTTCAGGTTCTGCGGCATCACCTGTTGCATGAAATCGCGCGCGCGCTGGTGCACCGCCGGGTCGTCGATCAGGATCTCGCCGATGTTCGGCCGCAGATAGTCGCGGATCGCGCGGATGATGATGTCGCTTTCCTGGTAGATCAGGTAGGGGGCCTGGGTCTCTTTGGAGGCCGACTCGATGGCCTCCCACACGCGGACCAGGTAATCGAGGTCCCACTGGATCTCCTCGGCGCTCTTGCCGATGCCGGCGGTACGCACGATCATGCCCATGCCGTCCGGGATCTGCAGGGCGTTGATGGCCTCGCGCATCTCGTTGCGGTCGTCGCCCTCGATGCGGCGGGAGATTCCGCCGGCGCGGGGGTTGTTGGGCATCAGCACCAGATAACGGCCGGCCAGGCTGATGAAGGTCGTCAGGGCGGCGCCCTTGTTGCCGCGCTCCTCCTTGACCACCTGAACGACGACTTCCTGACCTTCTTTCAGGACTTCGCGGATCTCCACCCGCCGGTTATCGTCCTGGGCGGTATCGAAAATGGCGGGGGAGACTTCCTTGAGGGGGAGAAAGCCGTGGCGGTCCGCGCCGTAATCGACGAAGGCCGCCTCCAGGCTGGGCTCCACACGCGTGATGCGGCCCTTGTAGATGTTCGACTTTTTCTGTTCCCGCGAGGGGGTTTCTATATCGAGATCGTAAAGATATTGTCCGTCTACCAGTGCGACCCGCAACTCTTCCGGCTGAGTCGCATTAATCAGCATTCTCTTCATGTTTCAGCAATCCTTAGGTGGAACCATGCACGCCTCCCGGCGCGGAATTGCTGAATCGTAACTGTATGCAATGATCTTACGACATTACGTTTGCGCCAGAGTGTGTGCCAACGGCAACGTATCGATTCATATCAGTCCACAGTTCGTATTCAGCCACACCCGCGTGCGATGACGTGGATGGTTATGTTAACTTTCCCGTTCGCACCTCTGGGTTTCGAACGGCTATGCAATGCAGGTACTGCATCGAATTCCCGGCACCATCGAAAGGGATGTGCTCGTGAACCCCTGTATAATCATTACATTGATTAGGAAAGTTGAAGTTGACTTCAACGCTCCCGGTGACTGTTCTGCGCTACCTCCCCGATTTCTGCGAAGGTGATCGCGGACAGGCGGGCCGATCGGCCGCCCCTGTCACATAGTCTTTCCAATGCACGCCTGTCGCGGTAGGCGAGATGTCGCGCCCGTGACAAACGCTTTGCTAATATAGCAATGTTTTAAAGCCGCTTCAAACAGTTATCATATATGACCGGAGAAACTCGAGGGAGATGAAGGAATCGAAGGGTGGGGGGCCAGGTGTGCGCGTGGTGGAAATCGAACACAGCCGCGGCGGCCAGCGCATCGATAATTTCCTGCTGACCCTGCTCAAGGGGGTGCCGCGCAGCCATATCTATCGCCTGCTGCGCACGGGCCAGGTGCGGGTCAACAAGGGGCGCATCAAGCCGACCTATCGCCTCAATGTGGGGGATCAGGTCCGGGTTCCCCCCGTCAACTATTCCGAGTCCATGCCGGTGCAGGTCGACGACAGCCGCAAGGCGCTGATCGAGGCGGCCGTCCTCCACGAAGACGAGGACATCCTGGTGCTGGACAAGCCGGCCGGGATGGCCGTGCACGGCGGCAGCGGCCTGCGCTTCGGGCTGATCGAGGCGCTGAAGGAGATGCGGCCCGCCTGCCCGGAGATCTCCCTGGTCCACCGGCTGGACCGGTTCACCTCCGGCTGCCTGCTGATCGCCAAGAATCGCGCCCTGTTGCCGGCCCTTCAGGATCAATTCCGCACAGAACGGGTGGAAAAGCAGTATCTCACCCTCCTGAAGGGCCGCTGGCAGGGCGGGGCGCGGACGGTGGAACTGTCCCTGCACAAGGGGCGCCTGCAATCCGGCGAACGCATGGTTCAGGTCGATGAGGAGGAGGGCAAAGACGCCGAAAGCCGCTTCATCCCGGTGGAGGTCTACGCCGGGGCCAGCCTGATGCAGGTGGTCCTGAAGACCGGACGCATGCACCAGATCCGCGTTCACGCCGCCGGCGTGGGCCATCCCGTCGCCGGCGACGAAAAATATGGCGACCCCGAGTTCAATCGCAGGATGCGGGATCTCGGTCTGAAGCGGCTCTTTCTCCACGCCCAGGCGCTGAGTTTCCACCACCCACGCACGGGACGCCTGATGAGCCTGTCCACCCCGCTGCCCGCCAACCTGAGCCAGCTACTGGAACATCTCCCCTAAAATGGGGACAGATTTATTTATTGGACATCACATGCCTAAATTGGGGACAGATTTATTTAATTCATACCTAAACTAGGGACAGATTTATTTATTTGTTCATCCCGTGGACGCAGTCCCGGGCTATTCCGGGCCCCGTTCTTTCTTTAATAAATAAATCTGTCCCTAATTTTTTAGTGAAATAAATAAATCTGTCCCCATTTAGTGCTTTTGGGTTATTGGGCATGATTCTTCCTTATAAGTTGCTCGTGTTCGACTGGGACGGTACCTTGATGGATTCCGAGGCCCGCATCGTCGGTTGTCTCTCGATGACCCTCTCCGATCTCGGCTTGCCCGTACCGGCCCGCGATACGCTGCTCAACGTCATCGGTCTCGGCCTGCCGGAGGTCGCGACCACGCTGTTGCCGCGGACGGATACGGACCTGATCCGCCGTTTCATCGACCGCTATCGTTACCACTTCCTGTCCGATCATCACGCCCCCGCAGAGTTGTTTCCCGGGGCGAAGGAGACCCTCACCGAACTCGACCGGCAGGGTTACCTGCTGGCGGTCGCGACCGGCAAGGGGCGACGGGGTCTGGACCGATCTCTGGAGGATACCGGCTGCAGCGCCTTGATCTCGCTGTCCCGCTGCGCGGACGAGACGGCCTCCAAGCCCCATCCGCGCATGCTGACCGAGATCATGGAGGTGCTGGGCGTCGAACCGGGAGAGGCGCTGATGATCGGCGATACCGAATACGACATGCTGATGGCGCGCAACGCCCGCACGGACGCCCTCGCGGTGAGCTACGGGGTACATACCCGCGAACGCCTGCTCGCCTGCGAACCGCTCGGATGCCTGGAGGCGATTACGGATATACTGGGCTGGCTGGAGGGGCGTGAGGCGATGGGTAAT
>JADLCS010000076.1 GCA_020847075.1 Gammaproteobacteria bacterium | reverse complement strand
GGCCGGCTGCCGGTGATGTCGATGATCGGCTCCCACCCGGGCCGGATGTGCCGCGGCAGATCGAGCAGGAGATGGGTGTTGACGTTGATCAGACGCGCGGTATTCTCGGCGCGCTCGATGTAGCGCGCCATCCAGTACAGGTTGTGGGCCACACGCGACAGCATGCTCAGGCCTCGGTATCCACGATCCAGGTGTCCTTGCTGCCGCCGCCCTGGGAGGAGTTCACCACGCTCGAGCCCTTGCGCAGCGCGACGCGTGTCAGCCCGCCGGTGGTGACGTAGGTCTCCTGTCCGGACAGGATGAACGGGCGCAGGTCGACGTGGCGTGGCTCGACGCGGTTGCCGACCAGGGTCGGCGTCGTAGACAGGGTCAGATGCGGCTGCGCGATGTAGTTGCGCGCGTCGCGCCGAATTAACCGGGCGAAACGCTCCCGCTCCTCCGTCGTCGATTGCGGTCCGATCAGCATGCCGTAGCCGCCGGACTCGTTGGCCGGTTTGACCACGAGCTTCTCCAGGTTGCCAATCACGTAATCGCGCTCGTCACGGTTGACGCAGCGGTAGGTCGGTACATTGGGCAGCAGCGGCTCTTCCGCCAGGTAGTAGCGGATCAGGTCGGGCACGTAACTGTAGATCACCTTGTCGTCGGCGACGCCGGCGCCCGGGGCGTTGGCGAGCGCGACCTTGCCGGCCTTCCACGCCCGCATCAGCCCCGGCACGCCGAGCAGCGAGTCGGGCTGGAACACCTCCGGATCGAGGAACAGATCGTCGATGCGGCGGTAGATCACGTCGACGCGCGCAAGTCCGGCCACGGTGCGCATGTACACGCAGTCGTCATTGCCGACCACCAGGTCGCTGCCTTCCACCAGTTCCGCGCCCATCTGCTGCGCCAGATAGGCGTGTTCGAAATAGGCCGAGTTGAACACCCCGGGCGTCAGCACTACCACCTCGGGCCGCGGGCCGGGCCGCGGCGACAGCGATGCCAGCATGTCGTACAGCTGCGAGGGGTAGTCGTCGACCGGTAGGATGCTGTGACTCTGGAACAGTTCCGGGAAAACGCGCTTCATCACCGCGCGGTTCTCCAGCATGTACGAGACCCCGGAGGGTACCCGCAGGTTGTCCTCCAGCACGTACACGGTGCCGTCGCTGTCGCGCACCAGATCGGAACCACAGATGTGCGCCCACACGCCGCGCGGCGGATCGACGCCGACGCATTGCGGGCGGAAGTTCTTCGAGTCCGCGATCAGCTCCGCCGGAACGACGCCCTCCTTCAAGGCGCGCTGCCCGTGATAGACGTCGTCGATGAACAGGTTGAGCGCGCGCACGCGCTGGCGCAACCCGGCCTCGATGCGGCGCCACTCGTCGCGGGCGATGACGCGCGGGATGATATCGAACGGCCAGGCACGGTCGATGGAACCTTCCTCCTCCGTGTAGACGCGGAAGGTGATGCCCATGACCCGGATGGCGAGCTCGGCCGCTGCCTTGTACTCGGCGATCTCCTCATCCTTGAGCGCGCGCAGGTACTGGCACAGCGCGCGGGCGGCCGGCTGCGCACGTCCGGTCGCGCGTATCAGCTCGTCGTGTATGCCCTTGACTCTGTAACTCCCCCAACGGATCGCCATGGCGCGCAGCGCGGTATTTCCCTGTCGTTTTTCGTGCTAATGTTTCCTACCATACCGCACGAGAAACCGGACCTGCAAACGGGATTGAGCACTGCACTATGCAGGTGCACGCATCCAGGACATTGATCCATATCGAAACAGGAACTCCACCATGACGTATTGCCTCGCGATCAAGGTCGATCGCGGCCTGGTATTCGCATCCGACTCGTGCACCAGCGCCGGCGTTGACTACGTGACCACCTACAGCAAGATGCACTCCTTCATCTGGCCGGAGGATCGCGCGATATTCATTCTGACCTCGGGCAATCTCGCGACCACCCAGGCCGTCATCAACAATATCCGCCGCCACCTCGACGATCCGGATGCCGACTTCGACCTGCGCCAGGCGCGGCACATGTTCGAGATCGCGCATTACATCGGCACGCTGAGCCAGACCGAGCAGCGCCAGCATGCGGACGCGGCGAAACACGCCAACATCAGCATCGAAGCGAGTTTTATCGTGGGTGGGCAGATCAATGGTCGCCCCCCCGAGATCCTGCTCATCTATCCGCAGGGCAATTACATCAGCGCATCGCCGCAAACGCCATTCCTGCAAATCGGGGAAAACAAATATGGCAAGCCGATACTGGATCGCATGATCACGGGGGACACGACCCTGGAAGACGCGGCGCGCTGCGCGCTGGTTTCGCTGGACTCGACGATGCGCAGCAACCTGTCGGTTGGGCCGCCGCTCGAAGTGGCGATTTACCAAAAGGACGGGCTGGATACGCCGCGACGGCTCAAGCTCACCCTGTCCACGCCGCTGTTCCAGGCGCTGCAGACGCGCTGGAATGAGGGACTCCAGCACGCCTTCCGCGAACTGCCCCGGTTCGACTGGGAGTGAACGAAGGGCCGGGGAAAGGAATCGGCCTTACGCCCGATCCGCTTACCTTTCAATACCGTGGATCACGGCGTGGATGAAGCGCAGCTTGTCGAGCGCCTGCCCCGCAACGGCGAAAGGATAGGCGTCGGGCAGCCCCATGCTGCGGTTGAGCGCGTTGAGCGCCACGCTGAGACGCCCCCAATCCTCCATAACCGCGTCAAAGGCATCCGTCGCCCCATACCCTGAAGCCGCTTGTGCGCGGGCGGTTTCCACTGCACCCAGGCGGCGCCCCTCGATACTGAAACCGAAATCGTGCGCGGTTTCCAGGGTGTCGATCATGTGCAGATAATGCGCCCAGGTCTCCGCCCAGTCCTCCCACGGATGCATGCTCGCATAGGCGCTGATCCAGGATTGCTGCCAGTCCGGCGCCGGTCCTCCGGCATAATAGCGTTGCATCGCGTCCGCGTAGTCGGTGCGCTCATCGCCGAACAGGGCTCGGAAACCGTCCAGCCAGGACGAGCCGGCGATCAGGCGATCCCAGTAGTAATGCCCGCTCTCATGACGGAAGTGCCCGAGCAGGGTGCGATAGCGCTCGTTCATCTGCGTGCGAATGCGCTCACGCACGCTGTCCTCGGCCTCCATGATATTGATGGTGATCACGCCGGTGCGGTGTCCGGTCATGATGCGGTGGCGCGGGGCGTCCTCATTGATGAACTCGTCCGCCATCGCCTGGGGGTCGGCGAGAAACTCGAAGGCCAGACCCCGCGCCGGATCCTCGTCCCGCCCGGTGACCGGCAGGCCGAGGGCGTACAGGGTGTACAGCAGGCGGCGCTTGGCACTCTCGATGCGGTACCACAGGGTCAGATTCTTCGGCTGGCCGAGGTCGGGGATGAGCCGGTTCAGGCGGCAGGAGGCGCAGTATTCCTGGGGATCATCCGCCGGGACCCACCAGTTGCACATCTTGTAGTCGCGCTGATTGCGGCACGGGCGGTAAAACCGGCCGTTGGCGAGCGCGCACCGCGCCTCACCCCGGTCCCAGTCACGGTTCGGCGCCAGCGCGCTCATGCGCAGGGCATCCGGCAGGAAGCCGGTGTCGCGCCCGCAGTTCAGACACAGGGTATTTTCGAAATGCAGCAAGTTGCCGCACTCGCACGCGAAGGTCTTCACTGCGCCGTTCCCTTGTCACGCACCCGCCCGGGAGCCAGGCCACCACTATACCAGCGCTATGCCGGCCTGTCCCGGACGCACGTCGGCGCGGGACGATATCGCGCTTCCGCGGCGTGGCGCGCCGCCCGGCGACCCGCGGGCGGGACTACAGGATCGCCCCGCGCTCCTGCAGAGAATACTTGCTGAGATGGGAGATGATGTAGTCGTAGGCCTCGTCCATCGAATCGGTACGGAACATCAGATCGACGTCCTGCGGGCTGATGGTGCCATGGCGGGCCAGCGCGTCGAGATCGATCACCTCGCGCCAGAATTTGGTGCCGAACAGCACCACCGGCAGATGTTTGCGCATCTTGCGCGTCTGCAGCAGGGTGAGCACCTCGAACAGCTCGTCGAGCGTGCCGAAACCGCCGGGGAAGACCAGTACGGCCTTGGCGAGATAGGCGAACCAGAACTTGCGCATGAAGAAATAGTGGAAGTGGAACGAGAGCTCCCGCGTGACATAGATATTGTCGAACTCCTCCACCGGGATCGAGATGGTCAGACCGATATTCTTGCCCTTGGCCTCCGAGGCGCCGCGGTTGGCCGCCTCCATGATGCCGGGCCCGCCGCCGGTACAGACTACGAAGCGGCGCCCCCCGTCCTCCAGCCCCTTGGACCATTCGGTGAAGCGGTACGCCAGCTCACGCGCGGCCTCATAGTAGACCGACATATCGAGATCGCGGCGCGCGATGTCGGGATCGCCGTCCCCCGCCTCGGCGCGGGCCAGTTGCCGCTCCGCATCTTCACGCGACTTCAGGCGCGCCGAGCCGAGAAAGACAATGGTATCGTCCACCCCGTAGCGGGCAAAGCGGCTCTCGGGCTCCAGGTACTCGGACAGTATGCGCAGGGCGCGCGCGTCGGGGCTGTCCAGGAACGCCTCGTTGCGATAGGCCTTCATCATGTCTCTGGTGTCTCTGGATTTCTTCGTCAAGCTCGGGCTCTCCTGAATAGAGGGTGAGAATTCACGGATCCGGGATGGAGGCGGCCTCATCCTGGATGATCTCGATACCGTTGCCGTCGGGATCGCGGCAGAACAGCGCGGCGCGACCGGACCGGCTGCGCGTATAGGGACGGCCGGCGCATTCCAGCCGCGCCGTGCAGGCGGTCAGATCGTCGACCAGGAACGCCATATGGCGGTCGCGGCCGACATGCGGCGGACGACCCTCGACCGGATCCGGGTTCGGCAATTCCAGCAGGTGGATCTGGCGTCCGCCCACTTCGAGCCAGGCGCCGGGATAGCCGAGATCCGGCCGCGCGACGGACCTCAGCCCGAGCACGTCGCGGTAAAAGGCGAGCGAGCGCGCCGTGTCCGCCACGACGATGCTCACATGATGAAGCCCGCTAATCCGCATGCCGGTCCCGCGCCGTTCCGTATCACGCTTCGGAGGGGCATGATAGCACACTCACACGGGTATCCCGCGCCGCCCTCCCTGTTGGTATACGCCCGCGAATCGCCTATGCTGTCTGCGCGCGGCCATGCGAGGACCGGTCCGCAAAGGGGATCCCGCCGTGACACGGATACGGAGTTATCGCATCACCGCGTTCTATGAACGCCCGGAACTGGAGCGCAATGCCGTGGTGGAAGCGGAGTCCGCGGAACAGGCCATGGTCAGGGCCGTGCTCGAGCGCAAGGTTCCGGTGGGGTTCGGGCGCGACGAATACGGCTGGATCCAGCCACTGTACTGGAAACCCGAGCTGGGCGGCGCACGGCGCTGGCCGCGCGTGGCCGGCAAGGATCGATTGACGTGGGGTGACGACGATGCGCCGCAGACCCTGCGCTTCGCCGTGGAAGAGGACTCGAGCGAATGAATGCGAAGTACGCGGCCACCCCGGCCTCCCGAAGGCCCGTATGCCTACCGTGACGGCGACGGCCCGGGAGATCGCATGCGCCTTTGCCCCGCATGGCGCCGAGCCCGCCGTCCATCCGCACGGAAACGGCCTCATCAACGATACCTATCTCGTCGACCTGGGCAACCCACCGCGGCCGCGCCTGATCCTGCAGCGCATCAACCGGCGCGCCTTCCCGGAGCCCGAGTTGATCATGGCCAATCTCCACACCCTGCTCGAACATATACGGGTCCGGCAGCGGCGGGAGCCGCGCGCGCGCGACCTGCGTTTTCCCGAGCTGGTCCCGACGCGCGACGGGCGCGCCTTCGTCCTGGATGCCGAAGGAGGCCTGTGGCGCGCCCTCAGTTATCTCGAAAATACCCGCACCTTCGAAAAACCGGATGGGCCGCCGCGCGCGGCGGAGACCGGGTTCGCGCTGGGGCGTTTTCACGCGCTGGTCGGCGATCTCGACACGCGCCGCCTGCGCGACACACGGCCCGATTTTCACAACACGCCGCGCCATCTCGAACGCTTCGACCGCGCCCGCGCGGCGGCCGGACCGCATCCGGAATCGGAGGAGCTCGGTTTCTGTCTGTCGTTCATCGGCGCTCGCCGGCGCCTGGCCGGCGAGCTCGAGACCGCCAGACTGAAGGGGCGGCTCCCCGTCCGCGTCATCCACGGCGATCCCAAGCTCAACAATTTCCTGTTCGACGAGGCGGACGAACATGCGGTCAGCCTGATCGACCTGGACACTGCCAAACCCGGCCTGCTCCAGCACGACGTCGCCGATTGCCTGCGCTCGTGCTGCAATCGCGCGGGGGAATCCCCCGGCTCGAACGAGGCGGTGCGCTTCGACCTGGAGATATGCCGCACACTGTTGCAGCACTATTTCATCGCACTCGGCGACCGCACCCCCTTCGCCGACGGTGACCTGCTGTATGCCGCGATCCGTCTGATCCCGTTCGAACTCGGCGTGCGCTTCCTGACCGACTACCTGGAAGGCAGCAAATACTTCCGGATCGAATATCCCGAACAGAATCTGGTGCGCGCGGCCACACAGTTGCGCCTGTCCGCGGAGATCGAGCTGTCCGAGAAGGAGATCAAGGGGATGATCGAAGAGCTCGTGAGGCGTGAGGCGTGAGGCGTGAGGCGTGAGGCGTGAGGCGTGAGGCGTGAGGCGTGAGGCGTGAGGCGTGAGGCGTGAGGCGTGAGGCGTGAGGCGTG
>JADLCS010000075.1 GCA_020847075.1 Gammaproteobacteria bacterium | reverse complement strand
GGAGATGTCGAAGGTGCCGCCGCCGAGGTCGTACACGGCGATCTTGGCCTCGCCACGCTTCTTGTCCAGACCGAAGGCGAGCGCCGCCGCGGTCGGCTCGTTGATGATGCGCTTGACCTCGAGCCCGGCGATGCGGCCGGCGTCCTTGGTGGCCTGGCGCTGGGAATCGTTGAAATAGGCCGGGACGGTGATGACCGCCTCCTTGACCTCTTCGCCGAGATAGTCCTCGGCGGTCTTCTTCATCTTCATCAGCACGCGCGCGGACACCTCCGGCGGCGCCATCTTCTTGCCGTTGACCTCGACCCAGGCGTCGCCGTTGTCGGCCTTGACGATCTTGTACGGCACCAGATCCAGGTCGCGCTGCACCACGTCCTCGTTGAAGCGGCGCCCGATCAGGCGCTTGATGGCGTAGAGCGTGTTCTTGGGATTGGTGACCGACTGACGCTTGGCGGCCTGACCCACCAGCACCTCGCCGTCGTCGGAAAAGGCGACGATGGAGGGCGTGGTGCGGCCGCCCTCCGAGTTCTCGATCACCCGGGGCTTGCCGCCCTCGATGACGGCGACACAGGAGTTGGTCGTGCCGAGGTCAATGCCGATAATCTTGCTCATCGCGGGAATTCTCCATTATTTCTGTTGATAGGTCGGCGTCAGCCGCCGCTAAATACCTCAAGTTGTGAGGTATATTGGGGCACGGGACCCGCTTTCAAGCCATTTCGTCGATTTTCTTCTCCGCCGCCCCGTCCGGCCGCCCGCCCCCGGCCGCGGAGACCACCACCATGGCGGGCCGGATCAGGCGATCGTTGAGCCGATATCCCTTCTGATAGACGGCGAGCACGGTATTGGGTTCGGCGCCGGGCGCGGCCTGCACGCTCATGGCCTGGTGCCACTCCGGATTGAATCGCTCGCCCGCGGGATCGACCGCGCGCAGGCCGAACTTGTCCGCGGCGGCGGTCAGAATCTTCAGGGTCAGCTCCATGCCCTCGCGCAGCCTGACCGGATCGACGTTGTCCCCGCCGGCGGCGGCGAGCCCCATCTCGAGCCCGTCGATGACCGGCAGCAGCTCGGCGGCGAATTTCTCCAGCCCGTACTTGTGGGCGTTTTCCAGCTCGCGCTCGCTCCGGCGCTGGAGATTGGCCATCTCGGCCCGCACGCGCAACAACTGGTTCCAGTGCTCGTCCGCCTTGGCCCGCGCGTCCTGCAGGCTCAACAACAGCTCCTCCTCGCCGCCCTGCGCCTTGTCGGCCTCCGGCCCGGCCCCGCCCGCCGACCCGTCCCGTTCCTCCGCCTCCACCGCCGGCTCCTTCTCTGTCGCCATCACACCTCCGCTTGGTTCTTCAAAAAAACAGGCCGCCCGCCGGATCCGGCGAGGCCGGCCGGCGCGCTTTTGCCGGCCCGTGTCATCGTGCTTGATCTAGGGGCCTAGTGATACTGATTCAAGGCCGCGGTGAGCAGATTCGCCGTCGACTCCACCAGCGGGATCACCCGCTTGTAGGACATGCGCGTGGGGCCGATGACCCCGAGCACCCCGACCACCCGGCCGTCGACCGCGTAGGTCGAGGTCACCACGCTGCAGTCGTCGAGCTCGTTGCAGCCGGATTCCTTGCCGATGAATACGCGCACGCCCTGGGTGTACAGGCAACGATCGAGCAGATGCAGGATCTTGCGCTTCTCGCTGAAGGCCTCGAACAGCACGCGCAAACGGTCCAGATCGGACAGTTCGTCGAACTCCATCAGGTTGGTCTGACCGGAGACGATGACATCCTCGCGGTTGCCGCTCCGCTCGAACACCTGTTCGGCGAGCAGGATGGCGGTATCCAGCGAACGATCCATGCGCGCGCGGGCGTCGCTCAATTCATCGAAGAGCTGGCGCCGGATGTCCGCGAGGTCCTTGCCGGCGAAGGTCGTGTTCAGGTAATTGGTGACGCGCTCCAGCTCGGCGCCGGAAAACGCGCGCCCGGTATGGATGACCACGTTGTGCGCCTCCTGTTCGTTGAGCATCAGGATCGCGAGCACGCGCCGTTCCGACAGCGCGACGAATTCGATATGACGCAGGATCAGGCCCTGGCTCCGCGGCACCATGACCAGGCCGGCCATGCTGGTCATCCCGGACAGGAGCCCGGAGACGGAAACGGCCAGCCCCTGCAGGGTGGCGCCCTGTTCGAAGAGGGATTTCAGGCGCTGGACCTCGCGGCTGTCGCCCGGCTCCAGCGCCAGCAGCGAATCGACGAACAGGCGATAGCCCTTGTCCGTGGGGATGCGTCCGGCCGAGGTGTGCGGCGAGGCCACCAGGCCGAGCGATTCGAGTTCGGCCATCGCGTTACGGATCGTGGCCGGACTGAGCTCGAGCCCGGACTCCTGGCACAGGGTCCTGGACCCGACCGGCTGCCCGTCGCGGATATAGGTCTCGATCAGCACCTTCAGCAGGTGGCGGGTGCGATCATTGAGTTCATTCACCATGGCAACTCACCCAAATACCATTTTGATATCATCAAGTTAGCCTGGATGCCCGGGCGTCGTCGCGGGGGTCTCCGGGAAATTATCAACTCGGTCCCACCGTGTCAAGAAAGCCGCTTGGTGATCGACAGGCCGCATGATACCTTTCCAGCATCCTTCGAGCGGGTGGATGCAAGGTTGTGAGCTTCGAGAGTATCGGCATCATCGGCAAATTCAGCGACGCCAGCGTCGCCGACGCGATCCGCGCCCTGGCGGCACACTTCGAGGCCAAAGGCGCGACCGTACTGCTGGACGTCGATACCGCGGCACTGTTTCCCGACATCCGCCTCGAGACCGCCAGCCGCGAGGAGATCGGCCGGCGCTGCGATCTCGCGGTGATCCTCGGCGGCGACGGCACCCTGCTCAACGCCGCGCGTTCGCTCGCGGACCACGACGTCCCGCTGGCCGGCATCAACCTCGGGCATCTCGGTTTCCTCACCGACATCTCTCCCGGCCGGATGATCGAATGCATGGACCAGATCCTGCGCGGAGACTACCGCGTGGAGGAACGCTTCCTGCTCGCCTGCTCCGTCGTGCGCGCGGGAACCGAGCTCAGCCGCGGCAACGCCTTCAACGAGGTGGCGGTGCACAAGCGGAACGCCGCCCGCATGATCGAGCTGGAGACCTACATCAACGGCCGCTATCTGAACAAACAGCGCTCCGACGGCCTCATCGTCTCCACGCCGACCGGATCGACCGCCTACGCGCTCTCCGCGGGCGGCCCCATCCTGGACCCCACGCTCGACGCCATCGTCGTGGTACCGGTGTGCCCGCACACCATGAGCCACCGTCCGATCGTGGTCGACGGCGCCAGCGAGATCGAGGTCATCGTCGGCGACGGCAACCGCGACCACGCACAGGTCACCTGCGACGGCCAGGTCACCTTCCCGCTCTCCGCCGGCGACCGCGTGCGCATCCGCAAGCAGGCCAGGCCGGTGCGGCTCGTCCGCCTGCCGGGCTACGACCATTACGAACTGCTGCGCGCGAAACTGAACTGGGCGGAAAATCCGCAGAACCGCTGAAGCACGCCATGCTGACGCATCTGCACATCCGCAACTACGCCCTCGTCGACGCGCTCGAACTGGAGCTGGGGCCGGGCTTCACCGTCCTCACCGGCGAGACCGGCGCCGGCAAGTCCATCCTCATCGAGGCGCTCGGGCTCGCCCTCGGGGACCGCGCGGACGCGGGCGTCATCCGCCTCGGGGCCGAGCGCGCCGAGGTGACCGCCACCCTCACCGTCGCCGGCAACGCGGCGGCGCGCGCCTGGCTGCTGGAGCAGGAGCTGGAGACCGGCGACGACGCCGAATGCCTGCTGCGGCGCACGGTCGGGACGGACGGGCGATCCAAGGCCTGGATCAACGGGAGCGCCGTCCCGATACAGACCCTGCGCGAACTGGGCGCGCGGCTGGTGGACGTGCACGGCCAGCACGAGCATCACGCGCTGCTCAAACGCGAACACCAGCTCGCCCTGCTCGACGGCTACGCCGCGCAGCCCACCCTGTCGTCGGGCGTGGAACAGGAATACCGCGCGTGGCGGCGGCTGACACGCGAACTGGAGGAACTGGCCGCACCGGGCGCCGACGGCGACGCCCAGCTCGACTTCCTGCGTTTCCAACTCGCCGAGCTCGACGAACTCGGCGTCACGCCGCAGGAACTGGAGCGGCTGGACGCGGAGCACAAACGGCTCGCCAACGCGGGCCTGCTCATCGAGACCTGCCGGGCGGGTCTGGCCGCGCTCGACGAGGACGAAGACGCCCTGCGCGCCCGGCTGATACGCGTGCTGGGCGAGCTGCGCCAGCAGAGCGGGAGCGACGCGCGCCTGCAGCCGGTGATCGATCTGCTCGACGGCGCGGCGATCCAGCTCGAGGAGGCGTCCGGCGAGCTGCGCGCCTACGCCGACCGGCTCGAACTGGACCCGCGGCGCCTGGAAGAGGTGGAGCAGCGCCTGGCCGCCATCCACGCCGCCGCGCGCAAGCATCGCCTGCCCGCGCGCGAGCTGCCGGAACTGCGCCTGCGCCTCGCCGCCCGGATCGAGCACGCCGCGGGCGCGCGGCAGCGGCGCGAGGGGTTCGAACGCGACCTCGCGGCCTGCGAGGCGCGCTATCGCGCCGCCGCCGGCAGGCTCGGGGCCGCGCGCGCCAAGGCCGCCCGGGCGCTGGAAAAGAAGGTCGTGCAGGAGATGCGCCGCCTCGGCATGCCGGACGGCGTCTTCACCATCGACCTGCAGGCGCGCCCGGACGAGACGCCGTCGCCCACCGGCCTCGACCGCATCGACTTCCTGGTCAGCACCAATCCGCACCAGCCGCCGCGCCCGCTCGCCAAGGTCGCCTCGGGCGGCGAGATGTCGCGCATCGGACTCGCCATCCAGGTGGTCACCGCGGCGCAGGTGGACGTCCCCACCGTCATCTTCGACGAGGTCGATGTCGGCATCGGCGGGCGCGTCGCGGAGATCGTCGGCCAGGGCCTGCGCCGGCTGGGCGAATGCCGCCAGGTGCTGTGCATCACCCACCTGGCGCAGGTCGCCGCGCTGGGCCATCACCACCTGCAGGTCAGCAAGCGCAGCGCCGGCGGGCAGACGCTGTCGACGATACGGCCGCTCACCCCGGAGGAGCGCCGGGAAGAGATCGCGCGGATGCTGGGCGGCGTGGAAATCAGCGCGCAGACGCGCGCCCACGCCGAGGAGATGATCAAGCGATCGGAAGAATTCGCCTGAATCCCGCCGTCCGGCGGGCCGGCGGCGGACGCCCTACTTTTTCTTCTTGCGGCAGTCGGCGCAGATGCCGAAGATGTTCAGGTAGTGGTCGGTCATCTCGTAGCCCGCCTTCTTGGCGATCGCGCGCTGGCGCTCCTCGATGGTATCGTCCATGAACTCGTCCACCCGGCCGCACTTCACGCACAGGATGTGGTCGTGATGGGCGCCCTGGTTCAGCTCGTAGACCGAATGGCCTTCCTCGAAGTTGTGGCGCGCCACCAGCCCGGCCGCCTCGAACTGGGTCAATACGCGATAGACGGTGGCCAAGCCGACGTCCTCGCCGGTGTCGAGCAGGACCTTGTAGATGTCCTCCGCGCCCAGGTGGCGTTTCTCGCTGCTCTCCATGATGTGCAGGATCTTGACCCGCGGATGGGTGATCTTGAGGCCGGCCTTTTTGAGGTCCATGCCTTCGAGGCTGCTGTCGGTGGGATTCTGCTTGGTCGCCATGATAATGAGATTCTCCGGCTGTTCCGCTGCGGACGGACGACTAATTATATATAATGAGGCGCCTTCGACAACCGCAGTATGGACGCACCCATGCCACTATCGCGCATCCTTGCCCTCGGCTGCCTCATCCTGACCACTGTCTCCTGCACCATGCACCGGGTCGAAATCCAGCAGGGAAACGTCATTACACCAGAGATGATCTCGCAACTCAAACCCGGCATGACGCGCCAGCAGGTCCAGTTCGTGATGGGAACGGCGTCCGTCATGGATCCCTTTCACCCGGAACGCTGGGACTATATCTATATCCTCAACATCGGGAAGGAAGAGGTGAGTCACCGGCACGTGACCGTGTATTTCGACGGGGACCTGCTCCAGCGCGTGGAAGACGCGCAGGACGGCGCCGCCGAGTGAGCGCCGCCCGCCCGGATCGCGGCCTGGATTACAGCTGGGATTCCGGCTTGGGCGCGTCCTTGGTCTCCGCCGCGCGCTGACGCCTCGATTCCTTCGGATCGGCGATCAGCGGCCGGTAGATCTCCACCCGGTCGCCCGCCTGCAACGGGGCGCTCAGCTTGGACAGCTTGCCGAACACGCCCACCTTGTTGACCGCGAGGTCGATGTCCGGAAACTGCTCCAGCACGCCGGACAGCCGGATCACCTCCTCCACGGTGGCATTCGCCTCCACCTTGACCGGGATGATGACCTGCACGTCGGGGCGCGCGTAGCTTACCTCGACCTCGATCTTGTCAGCGTTTTCCATAGAGTTCCGCCGCTCTCTCGCAAAAGGCGTCCACCAGGGTATTGGCGATCTGGCTGAACACCGGGCCGATCGCCAGGCGCAGCAGGTGACTGGAGAATTCGTACTCCAGATCCAGCGACACCCGGCTCGCCCCGGGGCTGAGGGATTCGAAGCGCCAGAATCCCTCCAGGTGATGGAACGGCCCCTCCACCAGACGCATCTCGATCATCTTGTCCTTCTGCAGCCGGTTCAGGGTCGTGAAGGTCTTGTGGATGCCGCCGCGATGCAGCTCGATCGAGGCCTTCACCTCGTCCTCGCCGCGCGACCACTCCTTCGCGCTGCGGCACCAGGGCAGGAACCGCGGATAGGTCTCGACATCGTCCACCAGGGCATACATCTCCGCGGCGCTGTACGGCACGAGGGCGCTTCGGCTGATCACCGGCATCGGCGCCCCCGCGGGCTCACGCGGATACCCGCGCGCCGCGCCGCCGGCGCGGAATTCACACCCGAGCGCTCACTGCCTCCCATCCCGACACCGCTTCCGACTGTCCACTCTTATACCCGGCCATCTCCGGCGCCGCGCATCGCCGCAGCGCAACATGATAGGCGTGGCCGGCAGACACGGCAAGCCGGCCGGGCGAGACGCGCCGGGCGGCGGGAAAATCGCTCAACCGGATATGGGCTTGCGTGTATAATCGGCGTTTCCGTACGAGATTCCACCCGCGCAGACCCCGCGGGGTCACGCCCGCGCGTCACGGTTACCCGCATGAACAAAGCGAAGCAGACCAAGGACAGCAAGACCTCGAGTACCATCGCGGAAAACCGCCGCGCGCGCCACGACTATTTCATCGAGGAACAGTACGAGGCCGGGCTCGCGCTCGAGGGCTGGGAGGTCAAGAGCCTGCGCGCCGGCCGCGTCCAGCTCCAGGAGAGCTACGTGCTGATCAAGGACGGCGAGGCCTGGCTGTTCGGCGCCCACGTCTCGCCGCTGCCGACCGCCTCCACCCATATCCACCCCGACGCCACGCGCACGCGCAAGCTCCTGCTGCACAAGCGCGAACTCGACAAGCTGATCGGCACCGTCGAGCGCAAGGGTTACACCCTCGCCCCGCTCACCCTGTACTGGAGCCGCGGCCGCGCCAAGCTCAAGATCGGCCTCGCCAAGGGCAAAAAGGAATTCGACAAGCGGGCCGTCGAAAAGGAACGCGACTGGCAGCGGGAGAAACAAAGGATCATGAAGATCAAAAAATAGGACCAAGGGCTCAGGACTAAGGACTAAGTGAAGGATCAATGGCGTGAGGGGTAATGGGATTGTAGCCAGAAGCCCGGATGCGGACGCGGAGTGCCTATATCCGGGGGATTAAAACGAAAGATACCAAGCTTCCCGAATTCCGCCGCGGTCCATCCGGGCTACATTTTAGTCTTTTACTTAGTCCTGAGTCCTGAGCCCTTAGTCCTTGTTTTTTTAGCTCCCATCCTTGAATCCCCCTCCCCCGCCACTATAATAGCCCCCAGGGGGCGACCTGGCTTCGACGTGGGTTGCAAAACCTGAGGTGCATGCCGAGGCGCAGACGACCTCGTAAATCCAGCTGCAAACAACATAGTTGCCAACGACGACAACTACGCCCTGGCTGCTTAAGTCAGCCAGCCTCTGACCGGATACGTGCTTGTGCGTCCGTAGTCTTTCGGGACGAATCAGGGGTCATCGCTCACAAGATCGTGGAAAGGCTCGCCCCGGGCCGATCCGCTAAATCCTTAGGGGCTCGCCGTCCGTCTTCCCTGCCCGTCGGGTAGCGGCCGGTTAAAGCAAAGACGCGGCTACGCATGTAGAGCCGAGGGCGGAGGACTTGCGGACGCGGGTTCGATTCCCGCCGCCTCCACCAACCATGAAACCCCGACCGTCCCCGGTCGGGGTTTCTTCTTGCCCGATCGCGCCGGCTCCCGCATGTTGCCGGGGTCGCGGAAGTCCACGGACTTCGCCGATCGATCCCCTGGCCGGCTTCCAGCCGCATGCCACGCGTTCCCGGTCATTCTTCATTCCGATCCCGCGCCCTGAAACCGGTTGCAATCCGCCCCGTAAGGTCTACGAACCGATTTATTACGGATCAACGGCTTGGTGCAGAGACGGGTCAGCGGACCGGATTGCGCGATTCGAGCCGGCGTCTGAAGGTGTGCGCAATGGCGCGGCGCCCTACATCGCGCGGCGACGGAAGACCGTCGGAAGGGCATGGAACATGCGGTGTTTCGATACATAGAAACTATCGGGTCGAATATTAAAACCGATTTTCATACCGACTCACCCTGCTGATAAGCTGGGCTTCTTTCAACAGGAGGAGGCCCGCCATGAGCAAGTCCAGCGACAATCGCCCGAAGTGTCCGGTTACCCATCTGACCACCCAGTTCGGCGCCCCGGTGCCCGACAATCAGAACAGCCTCACCGCCGGCCCGCGCGGTCCGCTGCTGTCGCAGGACGTGTGGCTCAACGAGAAGCTGGCGAACTTCGTGCGCGAGGTAATCCCGGAGCGGCGCATGCACGCCAAGGGCTCCGGCGCCTTCGGCACCTTCACCGTTACCCACGACATCACCAAGTACACGCGCGCCGCGATCTTCTCGAAGGTCGGCAAGAAGACCGAGATGTTCGCCCGCTTCACCACCGTGGCCGGCGAGCGCGGC
>JADLCS010000074.1 GCA_020847075.1 Gammaproteobacteria bacterium | reverse complement strand
CTGGTGCGCAGCGGGCCGGGGCGGCCGCGGCTGGTGTACTTTCTGACGGCGCGGGCGCAGGAGCTGTTCCCCAAAGAGTACGACACGCTGGTGACGCTGCTGATGCGCGAGATCGCCAGCCGCGAGGGCCCGGACCAGCTGCACGCGCTGCTGGACGCGGTGGGCGCGCGGCTGGCCGAGGAGTACCGCGGGCAGATCGGCGGGGATGACCTGGGGGAGCGGCTGGCGCGCCTGCGGGACATGCTGGAGCTGCGCGGAATCCCGGCCGAGGTGCAGGCCTCGGGCGAGGGGCTGCGCGTCTTCGCGTGCCCGTACCATGACGTAGCGCAGGAGCACGCCGCGGTGTGCGCGATGGAGCGCCGGATGCTGTAGAAGGTGCTGGGCGAGACGATAGCGCTCGACGGCACAATCCGCGACGGCCATCGCAGCTGCCAGTTTATCGTGAAGTCCGAGGAGTGAGGACCGGGTCCTCTTCGCGCGTGTAGCGGCTGAATCAGGAGATTGCATTGAACAGCGAACTCGTCATCAAGGATCTGCGCGTCAGCATTGAGGACAAGGAGATCCTCAAGGGCGTGAACCTGACCGTCAAGCCAGGCTCGATCCACGCGATCATGGGCCCGAACGGCAGCGGCAAGAGCACCCTGCTGAGGTTGATCCTGGGCGAACTGCGCCCCGACTCCGGCGAGGTGATCGCGGGCAGCCGGCTGCAGATCGCCTACTTCGACCAGCAACGGGAACTGCTCGACCCGGACAAGACCGTACGCGAGAACATCGGCGAGGGCAGCGACTTCGTCGAGGTGCGCGGCCGTTCGCGCCACGTGGTCGGCTATCTCAAGGACTTCCTGTTCCCGCCCGAACGCATCGACTCGCCGGTGCGCATCCTCTCCGGCGGCGAGCGCAACCGCCTGCTGCTGGCGCGGTTGTTCACCCGCCCCGCCAACATGCTGGTGCTGGACGAACCGACCAACGACCTCGACGTCGACACGCTCGAACTGCTGGAGGACCTGCTCGCCGATTACGACGGCACCCTGCTGATCGTCAGCCACGACCGCAGCTTCCTCGACAATCTGGTCACCAGCACGATCATCTTCGAGGGCGACGGCCGCGTCGGCGAATACGTCGGCGGCTACGACGACTGGCTGCGCCAGCGCCGGCCGCCGCCGGAACCGGGCCTGCGCAAGGCGGCGACCGCGCCGGCGGTCCGGCCGCCCCCGCCCGAGCCGGCGCGACGCAAACTGGGCTACGCGGAAAGGCGCGAGCTCGAGTCCCTGCCCCGGCGCATCGAGACACTGGAGACCGAGCAGCGGCGCCTGGAGGAAGACGCCGGCCGCGCCGAATTCTACCAGCAGGAAAAACCCGCCATCACCGCCGCGCTGACCCGGCTCGAGGCGCTGAACGAAGAGCTGCAGCAGGCATACCGGCGCTGGGAAGAACTCGAACTGAAGGAAGGGTAACGACGACCGGCCGCGGAATCCGGCCCATTCAGTCCGCGTCCGAGTACACCAGATCGTCGCCGCAGCGGCAGCAGCGGTAGCGCGCGCCGCGCAGGATCAGATTGTGACGCCGCGTGGTGATCCGATGGACCAGGCAGGCGCAGCGATAGACATGACGGCGCTGCATGCGGGTGGGTATCCCGTCCAGGGCGTACACACCCGTGGCGACGGGATCGACGCCGAAGTCGCCCATCACCGCGCGCCACTCGCGCCCGTGCGGGCGCACGCGATGCAGGCCGTGCAGACAGTCCACGACATAGTGCGCCACCTCGTGCGGCACGGTCACCGCGAGGCTGTCCCGCGGATAGCGGGCGAAGATCCAGGGGTTGTAGCGGATGACGCGCGCGCCGCGCCGGACGCGGTACATCCCGGCCGAGCGGCCCATCAGATCGAACAGCACCGGGATCGGCTCGAAACGGCGTCCATACAGCGCGCCGGCGCGGTCGATCCACGCCTGCGTCGCCTCGACCACGGCCGCCCGTCGGTCCACATCGATCGGATCGTCCGGCGCCGTCGCGCTATCGCGGTTCACGGCGGCGCCGCCACCGCGGCCTCATAGGGATGCCGCCGCGTGATCAGTCCGCCATGGAGAAAGACATCGAGCAGACGTTCATAGGCCGCGGGCGAGATCGCCGGGTCCGCGGTCCAGCAGCCCAGACGCTGATAGGCCGCCACCGTGGCCGCGAGCACGGCGGGGTCGATGGCGGGGAAAAAGCCCGCCTCGCGCAGCCGCGCGGCGATCTCTCCGGCCGGCGCCGCGATCGCCTGCCCGCGCGCCCGGCGATAGGCGCGCATGAAGGCGCGCGCCATGTCGCTCCCGAGCCAGGCGCGGTCCGCGCACAGGCTGCTGAAGGCCACCGGGCCCACGGCGTCGCCGACCGCGGCGACCACGCTCGCGATGCCCTCGTGCTCGAGCTGCTGCGGCGCCGGGCCCTGCAGATGCACGTAGTCCCCCGCGCCGTCGCGAAAGGCGCGCTCGATCGATGCCACGTCACCGGCGTCGACGACATCGAGCGCGCCGACATCGACGCCCATGCGCCACAGGCCATAGCGGAACATCGCGAGCGGCTGGAAGAAGTGATCCACCAGCACCCGGCGCCCGCGCAGGCGGTCCCAGGTGAACCCGGGCTCGGGCCGGCGGCCGGCGAGGAAGAAACCGTCGCGCTCGTTGATCTGCGCGAAGTGCGCGACGTCGATGCGCTCGCCGCGTTCCAGCGCGGCGAAGCTGGTCGCCACCGCCGATTGCGCGACGTGGCAGCGCCCATCGGCGAGGGCCGCCGCGAGGGCCTGCCCGGACGCCGCCAGGTCATACGTCGCCTCCAGCCCTTCCGCGCGCAGATGCCCGCTCGCCACCGTCAGCAGGAACGGGCTGTAGAAGGCGGAATGCCTGAGGGCCATCAGATGGATGCGCGCCACGCCGTAACCATGCTCCAAGCCATTGATCCGACGGATTATGACAGCCCCGCGGCGGCGTGGAAACCGGCCGGACGGGAACGGATCCTCCCGCGCGGCGTCTTTCTTTATAATCGGACCCTGTACAGGGAGGGGGGCGCGGTGCCCCGCAACTTTGCCCCGGGCCGGAGGTCTCAGGAAGTATGAAACACGCATCGACACTGGTCGCCCTGCTGGGCGCGGCGCTGGTCTCGGGGTGCGCCACCAACGTCCCCAGGGCGATCAAGGAGGCGCCCCCCGGCAACCCCATGGTCGCCGAGGTCCGTTCCGACGCCCAGCGCTTCGTCGGCACGCACGCGCGCTGGGGCGGCACCATCGCGGAAGTGGACAATCAGGCAAGCGAGACCTGGGTCGAGATCGTCGCGCGCGAGCTCGACCGTTCCGGCCAGCCGCGCATGACCGATCGCAGCGCCGGCCGTTTCATCGCCATCATCGACGGCTTCCTCGATCCCGCGCTCTACGCCGAGGGCCGCGAGATCACCGTCTCGGGCGTGATCGAGGACGAGGTCACGCGCAAGATCGGCGATTACGATTACACCTTTCCGCTCGTGCGGGTGAACGACTATCTGCTGTGGCCGCAGCGCCTCGAACCCGACCCGCGCGACTATCCGCCCTACTGGTACTACGACCCCTGGTATCGCGGGTACCCTTATTACTATCCCCCGCGTTATCATCACCGGCCACCGACGAAGAAACAGGAGTGAACCCATGCATCGCCTGACCCCGCCCCTGCTGGCGGTGACCCTACTCGGATTGACGGCCTGCGCCACCACCCAGCGCTTCGACACCGCCCACTACGACGCCAAGGCGCGGCCGGCGGAGGTCGCCGAGAACCCGGAGTTCTACACCGACGCGGCCTTCCTGTGGGGCGGCGTGATCGTCACCAGCGCCAACACCCAGAACGGCACCCAGATCGAAGTGCTGTCCTATCCGCTCGATTCCAACCAGCAGCCCGATACCGACCGCACGCCGGGCGGGCGTTTTCTGGTGACGGACGAGCGCTATCTGGAAACCCTGGACTACGCCCCCGGGCGCCTGCTGACCCTCGGCGGCACCCTGACCGGAACCCGCGAGGGCCAGATCGGCGACGCGAGTTACGTCTATCCGGTCCTCCGGCCCGACCGCCTGCGCCTGTGGCCCAAGGACAGCCGGCGCAACAACGACCCGCAGTTCCACATCGGCATCGGGGCCGTCTTCGGCCGTTGACCTCTCCCGACCGGGTGGGGTTGTGCGCGCGGGGTGTTAGTATTGGCTCCGTACTTGCATTAGAATTTCCGCTATCCGAATCCGTCGTCGAGGGAGAACGATCTGTATGAGCGAAAAGGTGGATGCCAAACGACTCCGCGCCTCGGCGGTGGGAGAGGATCTCAGCGAACAGGAATGCCAGACCCTGGCCGGGATCATGGAGGCGCGCCAGTTGCAGGACGGCGAGCGGCTCGTCGCCGAGGGCCAGGCGGACAACACCCTGTTCATACTCGTCGACGGCCGGCTTGCCGTGACCGGCAACGTGCTCGGACAGGAGATCGTGGTCTACACCATGAAGGTGGGCGAGGTCGCCGGCACCCGCGCCTTCGTCGATCGCACCCCGCGCAAGGCGACCCTGCGCGCGGTCGGCCCCGCCACCGTCTACAGCATGAAGCCCGACGCCTTCGAGTCCCTGCTCGACAAGCACCCGCACATCGTCTACGGCGTCATGCGCGCGCTGTTCCGCATCACCCACGCCAACCTGATGCGCATGAACCAGGAGAGCCAGGAACTGGTCAACTACGTCTCCAAAGTCCGGGGCCGCTACTGACCGGGGACAACACCGCGCCCGGCCCGAGGACGCTAGGCCCGCCCCGGCGCTAGCCGGCGTAGCGGTGAAACATCTCGCGGGGAATGTCCGAGTGTTTCCGGGCCGCGATCGCATAATAGTAAAGCGGTTCACCGTCGACGGACAGACGGTGCCGGTAGCGTTCCAGGTGGTAGATCTCCAGATACTTCGAGAAGATCAGATCGCGGATCATGCGGGAAAATCCGCTTTCATCGCTCTGATTCAGAAAGGTATCCCGGATATTGAAGGCCACCCAGCCTTCCGGCCGGATCAGGTTGAACGCCTCCATGAACGCCAGTGGCGGAATATCTCCGAATCCCAGGGCCGCGACCGTGGTGAGACAGTTGAGCGACCATGAACCGAATTCCTCCCGGTCCGGCCCGCTCAGTCTGGCGCAGTCCACGACATAATAGGCATCGTACAAATGCGGCCTGTCCCGCTCCACCGCCACCCTGGCCTCCGGGATGATATCCACCCCGATCAGCCGGGAGACACCATACTTCTTCAGCGCCTCCCCCATCAATCCGTTGCCGGCGCCCAGGTCCAGCACCCGTAATTCGGTAAAATTCTCGAGCGTCTGATCGATCGCGGACTTCAGGATCCCGGTGACCTTCGCCGGCGAGTTGCAATTAAGCCTGTCATAAAACACCTGCTCATAAAGCCCTGGAATCTGGTAGATTTTTCCATAGTCGTGAAACCGCAACCGGGCCCGCTCACCCGCCGCGTCGGCGACATAGAAATAGGCCTCGTCCTGGTTGAGGGCGTGGCTGTCCATTTTGGGAAACTGAATTCGATGTTTTCTGACTTGCATGCCGCTGCTCCTTCATTCGTGGTCTCGGTTCAAATCACGCCACACCGCGTCTCCGGAGAGGGAACGCAATAAAGGTGGTCCTCGAACAGCCCGTCCGCAAGAGACCGGCTGTGATACTGCCTCGATTTTTTTGTTATTGCCTGATCGGCCTGTCTATGGCTTCCCCCGCGGGAAACCGAGGCCACGGTGAGTGATGCGGATCAAACGTCGCGATCGAACCGCATATCACGAATTGACTGAATACATCGCCCGTCGGATAGCTACGGAACCGGCATTATACCCCACCCGGCCCGATGAGGCCATGGCGGGGCGGTTGGAATCCGGTTTTGACGGAAAAAACAGGGGAAAACGGGGCAACGACCTCCGCCGGACTCAGCCCGGATCCGCCGCCGGGACGAACCCCGTCTCCGCCCCGAGCACGCGGCACAACCCTGCGATCACACCGTCGAGATGTCCGGGCCGGTATTCCGCCGCAGGGACCCGTCCCCACACCGGCACCGGCCAGGCGGGATCGTGGCGGTAGCGCGCGATATGGTGGACATGAAGCTGCGGCACGACGTTGCCGAGCGCGGCGATATTGAGTTTGTCGGGCCGGAAGACCTGCGTCATCGCCTCCGACAGCCGCACGGACTCGCGCATCAGTTGCAACTGATCCCCGGCGGAGAGCTGATGGATCTCGGTGACGTCCGCGCGGTCCGGCACCAGGATGCACCAGGGATAGTTCGCGTCCTTCATCAGTAGCACGCGACAGAGTGGAAAACGGCCGATCTCGACCGTGTCCGCCGCGAGCCGTGGATGCAGCTCAGCCACGGCCGGCCCGGCCGCGGCGCCCGGGCGCAGGCGTCTCCCGCCGCGCGCCGCGCGCTTTCGTCTTGCCCCGGGGGCCGTCCGCATGCGGCTGCGGCGGCAGACCGGTGTGCTGGGTCAGAAACGTCCCCTTCTTCGCCGGCAGCGCGCGCCGCCCTTCCCCACCGCCACCCGTGCCCGCCGGCTGCCAGGCCGGAACGAGATGGCGCTTGCCGTTGCCGATCAGGTCGGCGCGGCCCATGCGCTTCAGCGCCTCGCGCAGCAGCGGCCAGTTGTCGGGGTCGTGATAGCGCAGAAAGGCCTTGTGCAACCGGCGCTGTTTCAGCCCGCGCGGGATCGGCACGGCCTCGCTCCGACGCGTCACCTTGCGCAGCGGGTTCTTGCCGCTGTGATACATCGCGGTCGCGCTCGCCATCGGCGAGGGCAGAAAGGTCTGCACCTGGTCGGCGCGGAAACCGTTGCGTTTCAGCCACAGCGCGAGCTCGAGCATATCCTGGTCGGTGGTGCCGGGGTGCGCGGCGATGAAGTACGGGATCAGGTACTGCTCCTTGCCCGCCTCCTTCGAATATTTCTCGAACAGCGCCTTGAAGCGATCGTAGGCGCCCATGCCGGGCTTCATCATCTTCGACAGCGGGCCCGACTCGGTGTGTTCCGGCGCGATCTTGAGATAGCCGCCGACGTGATGCGTGACCAGTTCCTTCACATAGGCCGGCGACTTCACCGCGAGGTCGTAGCGCAGGCCGGAGGCGACCAGCACCTTCTTCACGCCGGGCAGCGCCCGCGCCTTGCGGTAGAGCTGGATCAGGGCCGAGTGATCGGTGTTCAGATTGGTGCAGATGTCGGGATAGACGCAGGACGGGCGCCGGCACGCCGCCTCGATCTCGGGGTCCTTGCACGCGATGCGGTACATGTTCGCGGTCGGTCCGCCCAAGTCCGAGATCACGCCGGTGAAACCCGGCACGCTGTCGCGGATGGCCTCGATCTCGCGCAGGATCGAGCCTTCCGAGCGATTCTGGATGATGCGCCCCTCGTGCTCGGTGATGGAGCAGAAGGTGCAGCCGCCGAAACAGCCACGCATGATGTTGACCGAGAAGCGGATCATCTCCCAGGCCGGGATGTTCTCCTCGCCGTAAGCCGGGTGCGGCCGGCGCGCATAGGGCAGGTCGAACACGCCGTCCAGTTCCGGCGTGGTGAGCGGGATCGGCGGCGGATTGATCCAGACGTCGCGGTTGCCGTGGCGCTGGATCAGCGCGCGCGCGTTGCCCGGATTGGTCTCCAGGTGCATCACGCGCGAGGCGTGCGCGTACAGCACGGGATCGTCCTTCACGGCCTCGAAGGCCGGCAGGCGGATCACGGTGCGCGCGCGGTCGGCGCGCGGGACCTGGCGCTCGAACCGCACGATCTTCGCGCCCTCCGCAGTCGTCCGCGGCGCGGCGCATTCCGGGTTGCCTGGCGCCGTCATGGCGTAGGGATCGGCGTGCGCCTCCACCGCGCCGGGCGTGTCGAGCTGCGCGGAGTCGAGCTCGTACCAGTCCGCCGGCGCGCCGCGGCGGACGTAGGCGGTGCCGCGGATGTCGGTCAGCGCGGACACCGGCTCGCGCGCGGCGAGGCGGTGCGCGATCTCGACCACCTGGCGCTCGGCGTTGCCGTACACCAGCAGGTCGGCCTTGGCGTCGAGCAGTACCGAGCGGCGCACCTGGTCCGACCAGTAGTCGTAGTGCGCGATGCGGCGCAGGCTGGCCTCGATGCCGCCGATCACGATGGGCACGTCGCCATACGCCTCGCGGCAGCGCTGCGCATAGACGATCACCGCGCGGTCCGGCCGCCGGCCCGCGGCGCCGCCCGGCGTGTAGGCGTCGTTGCTGCGGATGCGCCGGTCCGAGGTGTAGCGGTTGACCATCGAATCCATGTTGCCGCCGGTGACGCCGAAGAACAGGTTCGGGCGCCCGAGCGCGGCGAAGGCCTCCGCGCCGTGCCAGTCCGGCTGCGCGAGGATGCCGACGCGGAAACCCTGCGCCTCCAGCGCGCGCCCGATCACCGCCATGCCGAAGCTCGGGTGATCGACGTAGGCGTCACCGGTGACCAGGATCACGTCGCAGGAGTCCCAGCCGAGCGCATCCATCTCCGCGCGCGACATGGGCAGGATCGGCGCGGTGCCGAAGCGCGCGGCCCAGTATTTGCGATAAGAGGAAAGCGGACGTGCGGTCTGCATCATGGCTGGTCGGGGACGGGTCGCGCCGCGCCGGAACTCGGACGGGTGATGAGCGGCCATTATAGCCGAGAAACGCCCGCCCGACCCGCCCCCGGGAATCTGTCGACCGCAGGGGAGGAAACGGGCCGTCTCCCGGCCCGCCGCCCTTCCGGACCCGGGCCTCGGCCCCGGCCCGCGACGGGCGGCCGGCGCAGGGCCTCTAAGGATCCCGCCCCGGCGCGGGACAACCGGTCTCCGGGGCCTCGCCCGTGGCCTGTTCTTCCGGCGCCGGGGCGGCCTTCGGCCACAACAGGGCCACGCCCAGGATGCCGGCGATCAGCGAGGCGATGAAGATGGCGATCTTCGCCGCGGCATAGTCCGGGACGGCCGTGAACGCCTCGCCGGCGATGAAGAGCGACATGGTGAAACCGATGCCGGCCAGGGTACCCGCCCCCGCCAGTTGGCGCCAGGAATATTCCGCCGGTTTCACCGCCATGCCCAGGCGCACCGCGAGCCAGGCCGCGAGCACGATCCCGACCGGCTTGCCCAGCACCAGTCCCAGCACGATCGCCGCCATCAGCGGCCCGTGGCCGTCAAACGCCTCCGGCGTCACGACGACGCCGGCGTTCGCCAACGCGAAGATGGGCAGCACCACGTAGATCGACCAGGGATCGATCGTGCGCAGCAGCTTGCCCGCGGGCGACTCGATGCGATCGTGGATGGTATCCAGGGCGTGCAGGGCCGGCCCGGACGGGCCGTGGTGCATCACGTTGCCGCCGGAGAACCGCGCCTCCGCCTGCAGGATCGCCTGCGCCTGCGCCAACAGCGCGCGCAGATTCGCGGGCGGCCGCGTCGGCGTCACCAGCGCGAGGATCACCCCGGCGAGGGTGGCGTGCAATCCCGATTCGTGCAGGAGGATCCACAGGGTCACGCCCAGCAATGCGTAAGGCAACGCGCGATAGATTCCCAGGCGGTTGAGCGCGATCAGCAGCCCCGTGACGACCACCGCCGCCGTGAGATAGTGCATATCGATCGCGCTTGTGTAGAACAGGGCGATGATGGCGATGGCGACCAGATCGTCGATGACCACCGCCGCGGTGAGGAATACGCGCAGCTCCACCGGAACGCGCGCGCCCAGCAGCACGATCAGCGCCACCGCGAAGGCGGTATCGGTCGAGATCGGCACCGCCCAGCCCGCCCGCAGCGGCCCGGCCGGGATGATCAGGAGATAAATCAGGATAGGGACGAGGATACCGCCCAGGGCGGCGGCGATCGGGAGCGCGGCCGCGCGCGGGCTGGCCAGCCGCCCCACGGTGAACTCGCGCTTGATCTCCAGCCCCACGACCAGGAAGAAAATGGTCAGCAGGCCGTCATTGACCCACTCCAGGAGTTCGAGCGAAAAACCCCCGTCGTTGACCGTGAAACCGAACGAATTCCGCCACCACGACGCGAAGCCCGGCCCGAACGGGGAATTCGCCAACGCCACGGCCGCCACGGACATCAGGAGCAGGAGGAAGCCGGCCGACGGGCCCCAGCGCACGAAATCCACGGTGGCGGCGTGAATCCGGTGGCCGAGCGTGCCCAGCATCGCCTCGGCCAGGGCCGTCGCGTCCCAGGCGCCTTCATAGCGGCGACCGTTGATGAAAAAGGTCGGCGTCACGAGCACGCCGCTGCCCCGCGCGCTGGCGATGTCTTCCTCCACCCTCCGCTGCGCGTCATGCGCGGCCGGGGTCCGCCCCGCCTCCGCGGGCGGCAGATCGAACTCGCGCGCGATCGCGGCGAAATCGTCCGGCGCGAATACCGGCCCGCGTTTCATCAGGGCGTCGTGGACCGGCCAGAACTCTCCGGTCGTCCCGGCCGCGTATTCCGCCAGCTCCGCCGCGCGCCGCGCATCCTCGCTGTCCGTATCGGGGCGGTGACGGAAGACGTAGCGCATGCGATCGCCGAAGCGATCCCGCAGGGCGGAGATGATCTCGTGCGCGGCGTGACAGTAGCGGCAGGTGTAGCTGCCGTATTCGACCAGGGTCAGCTCCGCGTCGACGTTTCCCAGCACGTGGTCGCGCCGGGCATCCACGGGACGATCGAGACGGGTCGGGCGTGCGTTGACCATAACAGACATTCCACGGATGACGAAGGCGGATTCATACGGCGCCCGCCCTTTCCGCGTCAGTATACCCAATCGCCGGCCGGGATTCGCGCGGGATCCCCCGGCGGCGTTCTCCCCGCCGGGCCCGGGCGACCTCCGCCCTCCCACCGAAACACCGGTATACTGTCCCTTTGTTTCCCAAGGGATGGAACCGGTCATGCAAGAAGGAATCGATGGAATAATGAACGGACTCGACGTCCACCCGGAACTGCAGACCCTGCTGGCCATCGCCGCGCTGGCCCTCGCGGCCTGGGTCGCGCACCGGCTGGCCCGCCGTCTCCTGATACGCCTGCTCGAGCGCGCCATGCGCCGGTTCGGCTCGGATCGTCCCGACGCCGCCGGGGTCGCCCGGCGCCTGGTGAACATCGTGCCGGCGCTGATCCTGTCGCTCGGCATCGGCGCGGTGCCCGGCCTGCCCGAGGTCGCCGTCACCGTGGTGCGCAACGTCTGTGCCGGGGTCATCGTCGTCGTCGTGGCGCTGGCGGCCAGCGCCGCGCTCGACCTCGCCAATCTGCTCTATCAGCGCCGCCCGGACGCCCACCGGCACCCGATCAAGGGTTACCTGCAGGTGATCAAGATCGTCCTCTACGCCGTCGCCGCCATCCTCGTCATCGCCACCCTGATCGACCGTTCGCCGCTGATCCTGCTCTCGGGCCTCGGCGCCATGGCCGCCGTGCTCATGCTGATCTTCCAGGACACCCTCCTGTCGCTGGTGGCGAGCGTGCAGATCACCTCCAACGACATCGTGCGCGTCGGCGACTGGGTGGAGATGCCCCAGCTCACCGCGGACGGCGACGTGATCGATATCGCCCTGCACACGGTCAAGGTGAAGAACTGGGACAAGACCGTCACGAGCGTCCCGACCCGGCGTTTCATCACCGATCCGTTCAAGAACTGGCGCGGCATGCAGGAATCCGGCGGCCGCCGCATCAAGCGCAGCCTCTATCTCGACCAGCAGAGCGTGCACTTCCTCGGCGAGGCCGAGCGCGACAGGCTGCGCCGCTTCGACCTGCTGCGGGAATATCTCGAAGGCAAGGAACGCGAGATCACGGACTGGAACGCCCGGCTCGCCGGGCGCGGACAGGAGCCGGTGAACGCGCGGCGCCTGACCAACCTCGGCTCTTTCCGCGCCTATATCGAGCATTACCTGCGCCGCCATCCCGGCATCCACCGGGACATGAGCCTGATGGTGCGCCAGCTCAATCCCACCGCGGACGGGCTGCCGCTGGAGATCTACTGCTTCACCCGCACGACGGCCTGGGTCGAGTACGAGAACATCCAGTCGGACATCTTCGACCACCTGCTGGCCATCCTGCCGGAATTCGGCCTGCGCGTGTTCCAGCACCCGAGCGGCGCGGATCTCCGGTCGTGGCGCGACGCCCCGGCGCTGAAGGCGCACGGCGCAGGCCGGTCCTGAGGTCCCCGGCGCGACGATCCCAGCGACGGCCGCGCGGAAATCTTATCCGTGCACCGCGGACCGCCTAGCGGCCCCGCGCAGCGGCGAGGGCGTCCCCGGCCTTCCGTCGCCCCAGCTCGATCAGTTCGCGCGCGCGATGGAACTCGAATAACCGGGCCGCGTCGCGCGGCACGGTGATCAGGATGTCCGGGGCACAGGCGGCGAGTTCGAGCCGCGTGATGGTGTTCTGCATGGTCTCCATGGAGAGGGCCACGATGTCGAGATAGCTCCAGTCCGGCTCGCCCCCCTCCGACCGGAAGCGGTCCTGCAGCTCATCGATGAAGGCCTGGATGCGCGCGCGATAGTGGCCGGCCGCGGCGTCCGGCTCGAGCCGCAGGGGCGGCGGGGACGGCGGCGCCTCCTCCGCCGGGCCGCTCAGGCTCACCGCGATGGTGAGCTCGGTCCGATCGCGCAAGGTCGGCGCGATCGGCAGCGGATTGACCAGGCCGCCGTCGAGCAGGCGACGGCCGTCGATCCTGTGCGGGGTGAACACCAGCGGCACGGCGATGGAGGCGCGGATGGCGTCGAACAGCGGCCCCCGGCTCAGCCATACCTCCTTCTGCTCCTCCACATCGGTGGCGACCGCGGTGAAGGAGATCGGCAGATCCTCGATGTCGCATTCCCCGAGCAGACCGCGCAGCGTATCCATGATGCGCGCGCCCTTGAACAGGCCGGAGAGGCCGAGATTCGGATCCAGCAGGCGCAGCACGTCGCCCTTGTCGAGCGCCGTCACCCATCGCTTGTAGACATCGAGCTTGCCGGCGGCGTAGACACCCCCGATGAGCGCCCCCATCGACGAACCCGCGATGGAGCGGATCTCGAAACCGTTCTCCGCCAGCCACTCGATCACGCCGATATGGGCAAGACCGCGCGCGCCGCCGCCGCCCAGCACCAATGAAACCGTCTTGCCCGTCCGCATACGCCCTTCCATCCCGCTACCGGTTCATCATAGCGGGACGTGGCCCCGGCGCAAGCCGGCGGCCGCCTGGAGACGCCGCTTGCGCCTAGCTCGGCGCCCGCGTCTCCTTCAGACACGGCCGGTCGGTCACGGCGGCGAGCCAGCGCGCCAGCGCAGGGTGCCGACCGCGCCAGTCGTGCGCGTAACGCATGTCGAGATACTCGAGCGCGATGGCGAGCGCGATGTCGGCGAGGCCGAAACGCGCGCCGACCAGCGGCGCACCGCCGCCGAGGCGAGTCTCGGCGAAGCTCAGCGCGCCGGCGACCTTGTCTTCCTGTTTCGCGATCACGGCGGGGTCCTGCAATTCCGGCTTGCGCCGTGTCTCCATCAGCCGCGTCACCACCGCATCCAGGACGCCGTGACCCAGCGCATGCCAGCGCAGCGCGTGGAAACGCTCCTCGCCGGCGGGCGGTATCAGACGCGGGTCGGCCAGGCCGTCCAGGTAATCGATGATCACCGGCGAATCGAACAGGGTCTCGCCGTCGCCGCGCAGCAATACCGGAACCTTGCCGAGCGGATTCAGGCGCGGGATGTTGCCCGCCGGATCGGCGGGCGCCTCGATGACGAGCTCGTGCGCAATCCCCTTCTCGTGCAGAAAGGCGCGCACCTTGCGTACATAAGGCGATGTCAGCGTGCCGTACAGTTTCATGGTGACGATTTTCCTCCTCTCTCTTTTCGTTCGACGTCGGTCGATGGCCGTATCCGGGCGTCCGACCGGGCCTCGGTGCGATGATGCGATAAAGAAAACGATCGTTCCGGCGCGCCCGGCGCAGCGCATAAATGCATTCAATATACATGTTCGATACCGCCATTGAAACCGCATGACGGCGACCGCCTGGCCAGCGGCCGGAACACCGGGGAAGGAGGAAACGGGATGACGCGATCGCTTTAGGAACGCCCCGGTGAGAACGGCGCCGCGATGGAGATCCCCCGCCGCGGGACGGGACCGGCGCGGCGCTAAAAAAAACGGCCGGACCCGGGTCTCCCCGGGTCCGGCCGCACTCTCGTTTTACGAGGGCACGCCCTTACTTGGTTTTTTTCTGGGCGGGCTTGGCGGCAGGCTTGACGGCGGTCTTCGCCTTGGCCTTCAGCTTCGTCAGCTCGCTCCTGGCGGAATCGAGTTCACCCTTCAACCGCTCCACATGACTCACGGCCTCGTCGCGCTCGGCCTGAATCGACTGCGCCTGAGACTGCAACTGGGCCACCTCGCTCTCCCGCGCCGCGAGAGTGCTGTTGGCCTGAGAGAGCTGCTGTTCCAGGGTGGCCACCTGGTTACGCAATTGTTCCCGCTCCTTCGCGCCACACCCCGACAAAAGACCAATGACAACCACAGCGGTCGCCGCTGCGACAGCCATCCGTTTCATATGTACTCCTTGATTGGAAATACTGGAAAACACCAGAGATGAAGCACCACTATCCATACACTCCCGGATAGCGCGTCGCCTATTATACGTGGGCGCAAATGCGCTTCAATCGGCCGCGCGGGCCATCGCCGGCGACACCGCGCCGGGGATGCGGCCGATGCGGATGAAGGGGGGATACCGCCCGCAACGGCAACGGGGAATGCGCCCACAAAGATCGGGTTCAATCCATTGAATTCATGGAGATTTACACCTCGTCCGGGCGGGAACCCCGCCCCGGACCGGCCGGTACGCCGCCGCGGCCGTCCGGCCATCGCTCCGGGAAAAGGCGCGGCGGACGGACGGGGCGCGGGCCTCAGGGCAAAGAGGAGGGTCTCCTGCAGGTGTTGACGCGGAGCAGCGCGTAGAGCGGGCACCAGCTCATCAGCGCGGTCGCCATGAGCAATGCGCCGATCGCGCCCCACCAGCTCTGGTAATACAGCCCGGCGCCGGCGATCGCGAGGCCGGCGATCATGCGTACAGTCCTGTCGATACCGCCCAGATTCTTGCTCATGTCCCGCGCTCCTTCCACATTCGTCCGCGTGTTTCGTTTCTCGACGTCGGGCAGTATAAAAACCGGCCGACGCGCCGTCTGTGACTAATATACCTTCGCCTGTACCTTCGTCGGCCGCCCGTCAGCACAGCGCCTTCAGCCGGGCCGGGTCGGTGACCCTCAGTTCGCCCCGCCCCACCTTCACCAGTCCGCGGCCTTCGAAGTCCTTCAGGATGCGGCTGACCACCTCGCGCGAAGTCCCGAGCTCGGCGGCGATCTCGTGGTGGGTGATATTCAGTACCGGCGCGCCACCGGCCAACCGGGAGACACAGGCCGCGATGCGCGCGTCCATGCGCTGGAAGGCGACGTCCTCCAGCACCGCGATGACGTCGGCCAGCCGCTTCGACACCAGGCCGAAGACGAAGGCGCACCAGGCCGGATCGCCCATCCAGGCGCGGGCCTGGGCAGCGGGGATCAGCACGGCGTCGACGTCGGTCTGCGCCTCGGCGATCGCCGGGAACGGGGTCGCGCTCATGATGCAGGCGGCGGTGAGGACGCAACTGTCGCCCTCGCCGATGTGATAGAGGGTGATCTCCTTCCCGCTGGCGGCGGTCTTGTACACCCGCACCCGCCCCGCGACCAGCAGCGCCAGCCGCTCGCACGCGTCCCCCTCCATCGCGATCACCGCGCCGCGCGGCAGACGCGCCAGGCCCGCGACCCGGAAAAATCCGGCGCGGAATTCGGGAGAGGCGTCCCGCAACAGCGGCAGACATTCCGTCACGTGCGCCTGTTGTGCCCGATCGATCACATCGCCGCCCTCTTCCGTCCACGACACCTCACTATATCCCACTCCCTCCGCCCGCCCAACGCCTCACCCCTCACGCCTCGCCCTCCACTTGGTGTACCATGTTCCCCTCCCTTCGCCGCCCGCTCCCGTGAACGATCTCCGATTCTTCGCCCCCGCCCCCAGAAATCTGGAGGCCCTGCTCGCCGAGGAGCTGCGCGGCCTCGGGATCGCGTCCGCGCGGGAAGGACGCGGCGGAGTCGAGTTTCACGGCGACCTGGCCGCCGCCTACCGCGCCTGCCTATGGTCGCGGGTGGCGAGCCGCATCCTGCTGCCGCTGGCGCGATTTCCCGCCCCGAACCCCGAGGCGCTGTACGACGGGATCCGAAGCATCCCCTGGCGGGAGCACTTCGACGTCGACCGCACCTTCGCGATCGACGTCACCGCCGCGCAGGCGGCCATACGTCACAGTCACTTCGCGGCGCTGAAGGCAAAGGACGCAATCGTCGACCAGTTCCGGGAGCAGACCGGCGCCCGGCCGTCGGTGCAGACCGAGCGGCCCGATATCAACATCAATGTCTACCTGCGGCGCGAAGAGG
>JADLCS010000073.1 GCA_020847075.1 Gammaproteobacteria bacterium | reverse complement strand
TACTCACCCGTCCGCCACTCGCCACCCATGTGTATTGCTACACACTGTGCTGCCGTTCGACTTGCATGTGTTAAGCATGCCGCCAGCGTTCAATCTGAGCCATGATCAAACTCTTCAGTTTAAGTTTGTCGCTGCTTGCGCAGCCAAACAGATTTGGTATCAGAACCACCGAAGCGGTCCAGATACCGGTGCTTCATAGTTGGTGAAAGTCACACCAACACAAGCGCCCGCACAGATTGCTTGATTGTCCGAGTTGTTAAAGAGCGGAGGGCCTTAAGCCCGGCACAGCCAGACGATTATACAGAAGTGCTTTCCTGCGTCAATCCCCGAAAGGATCTTCCGTCGACTGCCCCCCGGCCCTCGGGCCGGAAGACGCGAATTATACGCGGCTGAAGACCGGAGTCAACTACCCGCCGATGAAAAAAATGCGGTCCCGGGATATCGGAAAATCCCCGTTCCAACAGGAAAAAACGCTAGGCGCGCCGGACCCGACGACGCGCCAGGGAAAGCAGGGGCCAGGCCCCGGCCAGGGCGAATACTTCCCAGAACAGCGCCGCGCTCTGGTCACTGTCATCCACCACCAGCCGTTGCAGCGTGGAGGAATTCTCCCCCGCGCTGATCCCCGACTGATCGGCGCGCAACAGGGTGGCGGTGAGCGTCACATCCCCGATCTGATCCGGTACCGCGCGGATCTCGAACGCTCCGAAACCGAGCGGATTGACGCCGCCGGCGTCACAGAGCAAGGAAATCCCCGCGCCCGCCCGGCAACCCACCGTCGGCGAGACCAGCGATGAGAAATTGGTGCCATCCACCCGGACCAGCACACCGGAGGCCGCGCCCGCCCCGGCGTTATCCACCCGGATGGAGAATTCCACATTCTTTCTGCGCGATACGGGGGTCGGGTCGGCGTCTACACTGACCGTGAGATTGGGCAGGGGCTGGCTGAGATCCCTCTCCAACCGCATCACGAAGGCATCCGCGCCGCCGGCGTTGCCGTCCTGAACCGGGAGCACGACGGGCAGATTGGCGCCGCCGGTACCGGCCACATGAATGATTTCGGTCGACCCCGCGCCGACGGCGGCGATCGCATCGTCACCGGTGCCGCCGAGATAGGTGGAGAAGACCCGGGAAACCGCGGAGGGCGCAAACTGGAACTGAGTCACGAAACCGTCTTCTCCGCCCAGACGCTCCACCTGAAAGGGCTGGATCAGGGGCAGATCGTCCGACTCGGTGAAACCCGCGACGACCACCTGCACCGGATCTCCATCGCTCAGCGCGATCGCCTGACCCTGATCCTCGCCGCTGCCGCCCAGGAAGGTGGAATAGTCCGGCACCGCGCCGCTCGGGATCATCCGGGTCACAAAGGCATCGAAGGTCCCTCCGGCATAGAGAGGGGTCCCGTCCGTGGCGGGGAAATTGAAACTGGAGGAGGTGTACCCGGTGACGTAGGCATAGTGATTGCTGTCCACGGCGAGCGCCAGCACCCCATCCGTATTGCTGCCGCCGAGATAGGTGGAATACACCCGAGTGGCGCCGTCCGGCGCCAGCTTGGTGACATAGCCGTCCGAACCTCCCCGCTGAAAATCCTCCTGATAGGCGCCGGGCGTGGTCGGGAAATTGTCCGAGCCCGTGGTGCCGCCGAAATAGACCGCGCCCGTTTCATCCACGGCCAGCGCCGCGACGTTGTCCGGACCGGCACCGCCATGGTAGGTGGAATAGACCAGCGCCGCGCCAGTGGAGTCGATACGCGCGATGAAGCCGTCACTCTGCCCCAAGCGCGCGGACTGGAGGGCATTCTGCAGCGGAAAATTGTCGGATAGGGTGCTGCCGCCGACGATCATGTCGCCGGTGGCGCTGAGCGCGATCGCGCGCCCGTTATCCTGCGCGGCGCCGCCCAGGTAGCTGAGGAATTCCAGCGTACCGTCGGTCCCCAGCCGGGCGACGAAGGCATCGCCGCTGCCGCCGTAGCCGGGCTGCACCGAGCCGCCCGATGACGCCAGATTGCCGGAGGCGGTATCGCCGGCGATATAGGCCTCGCCCCCGCTATCGACGGCGATGGCGTTCGCCCGATCCTCGCCGTTGCCTTCGATGAAGGTCACGTACAGCCGCGTGCCATCCGGCGCCAGTTTGGCGACGAAGGCATCCATCCCGGTGTTCGCCGCCTTGGCGTCGTCCGCGAAATCGACCGACGCGGTGCCGCCGCTCACATAACGATTCCCGTCCGCGTCGACGGCGAGGGCGAGCCCCCTGTCATCGCCCCCGCCGCCCAGGTAGTCGGCATAGGCGATCACGGGATCGATGATCAGGCGCCGGGAAGTATCGTAGCCGCCGAGGCGGAAACCCAGCACCCGCCCCGTCGCATCCAGTTCGAAGGCGGCCTCGACCGGCTCCCGGCGACCGGGGCGCTCCTGGTAGGCGACCGGCCGCCGCAGTCTCAGTTCCCCCGCCGCGACAGGCAGCAGGAGGTCTCCGGCGGCGTCGAGCCGGGCGGGCCGATCCCCGTCGTCCAGGATCAGACGTATCGGCGCCGGGTTCGCGCCGGGGGCGAGAATGAAGTCGAACTCCAGCCCACCCCGCTCGCTGTGATAGGCCATATCGATGCCTGGATAGACCGAGGCGTAGCTCACCCGACCATACTGAGGGACGTTCACGCGCCAGTCGGCGGGATCGTTTCCGCGATAATAGTGACTGCGCCCCGGCAACGGGTCGGTACCGGCACCGGCGGCGGCCGCGTTCGCATCCAGCAGCCGGAATCCGGCCCGCGCATGGGAACCCGCCGCATCGCGCAACCGGAACCTCGCCCCGTCCGGCCCGAGGCGGGCGGAAAACCCTTCCCCGCGCACAACGAATCCGGACGCGCCATGATCCGCGGCGGGCTCGAACACCACCGCAGCGGGTGCGGCGGAGACCCGGCCCGGAAGCGGGGACGGCGGCGCACTGTCCTCGGACACCGTCCCGCCCCGCAGCATGAATACCTCTAGCGACGCCGACAGCGCGCCCAGGGCGAACACGCTCGCGTTCAGTCTTCCTCTAGACCAGGCCATGGCAGGCGCACCCCCGATAGTTCTCACCCGGATCCGAAACAGCCGAACGATCCCGCGACAAAACGGCGGGGCCGTCAGAACAGATAAACCGCGCCGGCGTCGGTGGCGCTGTCATCATCCTGCTCCTCCCCGACTTCGCCGCCGACACCGGTCGCGTTACCGTCCTCGAACGGCGCGCTGGCCACCAGCGTCGTCCCGTCGGAGGAAAGATCGAGCGCGTGACCGAAGTTATCGTCCTCACCCGTAGTGGAGCCCTTCACATAGACAAGATCGCTCCAGTCCGTTCCGTCGCGCGCATAGAGATACAGCGCGCCGCTGTCGTTCGCGGCGTTGTCGGACTGCGTGCCGCCCACACCGGTGGTCTGACTATCCTCCTGCACGGCCCCGACCGCGAGCATGTCGCCGTTCGCGCTCAGCCTCACAACCTGGCCGAACAGGTCGCCCACGTCCGCATTCGAGGCCTTCACGTAGGCCTGCGGCGCCCAGACGGCGCCGCTGCGCGCATAGACATACACGGCGCCGCTCTCCTCTGCGCAATTGATCAGGACGATGGTATTGCAATCATCGGCCGCCTCGCCATCGACGGACAGGGCGGCGCTGTCCTCGAACGGCGCGCCCACGGCCAGCGTGGCGCCGTCGCCGGAGAGGGCCACCGCGGATCCGAAGCCGTCGCCCCCCACCGCATCCGGAACCCCGGCTGCGTTCGCGGCCTTCACATAGGCCTCCTGCGCCCAGGTGGCGCCGCTGCGGGCATAGACGTAGGCCGCACCGCTGTCATCGGCGCTGTTATCCCCTTCTCCGCCGCTGGCGTTACCATCTTCGAGCGGTGCGCCGACGGCCAGCGTAGCGCCATCGGCGGACAGGGCCAGGGCCTGGGCAAAGGCATCCCCGGCCTCCGCGTTCGAGGCCTTCACATAGGCCTGCTGGGACCAGGTGGCGCCGCTGCGGGCATAGACATAGGCGGCGCCACTGGCGTCGGCGCTGTTATCGGTCTCGAGGCCGCCATTGCCATCTTCCTGAGGCGCGCCGACGGCCAGGAAATCGCCGGCGCCGGATACGGCGACGGCCGTCCCGAAGCCATCTCCCGCCTCGGTATTCGAGGCCTTCACATAGGCCTGCTGATTCCATATGGCATCGCCGTCGCGAACGAACACGTAGGCCGCCCCGCTGTCTCCGGCCGTATCATTGTCCTCCACACCATGCGGCAGGGTCTGAAATACCCCGCCGGCGTCACTGTCCTCGAACGGTGCGCCGACCACCAGGATATCGCCGGCGTCGGACAGGTCGAGCGTGAATCCGAACCGGTCCCCCGCGCCCGTATTGGACGCCTTGAGATAGGCCTGCTGCGCCCATGCCCCGCTATCGGT
>JADLCS010000072.1 GCA_020847075.1 Gammaproteobacteria bacterium | reverse complement strand
TCCATGCTGAAGTATTCGGGGAACACCAGCAGCTTGGCGCCGTGGCCGGCGGCCTCACCGACCCAGCCCGCGATCTTGGCCTCGTAGGCCGCCCAGTCGGCGAGGAAGCCGATGTCGTACTGCGCGGCGGCGACGCGGAACGGGGCGGTCATGCGCATATCTCCCGCAGGGGTTTGAGCCAGAACACCATCGGTTTCGCGCTGGCCCGCGTCTCGCCGATGTCCTTCCAGGCGAAGCTCGTCCTCAGTTCGGGATGGCGGACGTAGCCGTAACGCGCCCATACCGGATCGAGCGGGGCGTAGTCCGCCGGGCGCAGAGGGTGGTCGTCCGGCCGCTGCACGGCGCAAAAGGCACTCCAGTCGAAGCGCCCGAGCGCGCGGGCGTGGTCCTCGCGCGCGGCGAAGAAGCGGGCGTAGACGCCGCGGCCGCGATGGCTCTTCAGCAGCACCGATTCGGCGCAGTAGAAGACGCGCCCCACGTCGTAGCCCGCCGCCTCGAACGGTCGCCGAAACTCCTCCGTCTCGTCCGCCAGCGGCAGCGCGGTGGTTGCGCCCACCGGCGTGTCGCCGTCGCAGGCCAGCACCGCGAGGCTGTCGGGCGATTCGACGTAGGCGCGCAGGTAATTCTCCTCGTAGTCGAGGCTGCCGTCGTACAGATAGGGAAAATCGCGGAACACCTCGATGCGCAGCCGCGCCAGCGCGCCGAGCCAGGGCTCGATGGCGCGCCCGGAGCAGGTCTTGAAGGTGAGTCCGCCGCCGGTCACGGTTCAGCGGACCTGCGCGATCCAGTCCTGCAGGTTGTAATAATTGGTGACGCGCGCGACCTTGCCGGCGCGCACCTCGAAGAACGCGCCGGCGGGCAGCCGGTATTTCTGCCCGTGCGCTTCCGGCAGGCCGGGGTCGGCGCGCAGATATTCACCCAGGACGAGGAATTCGGCGGCCGCGCGCGCGCCGTCCGGGGTGGCCATGACGACGATGTCCGCCAGCGTCTCCCGGTAGGCGCCGTTCATGCGCCCCATGAAGGCGCGGAACGCCGCCTTGCCGGTCTCGCGCTCGCCCTGGTTGATGTCGTGCACGACGTCGTCCGTGAGCAGGCCGAGGAAGGTCTCCATGTCGCCGGCATTGAAGGCGGCATAGTAGTTCCGGATCAGGGCGATGGTCTCGTTCATGGGAGGGCCTTCCTGCGCTGAATGAAATCGATGCGCCGATTATCGCAGTTTTGGCGCGGCGGGTGTATCGCGCCATGGGGCGGGGAGCGCACCCCGCATGGCGGGCATGCGGCTTCTGCGCTAACCTTGGCGGCAGTCCGCGGCCCGTGTGTGCCGGGTACGAGGGTGAGGGCTGGCGTGGAATATCGCTTCGAACGAGGCATGGAGGAGTGACGATGGATCTCGGACTGCAGGGCAGGCGGGCGCTGGTGACGGGTTCGACGGCGGGCATCGGCTTCGCGACGGCGCGCGCGCTCGCGGCCGAGGGCGCGCGGGTGACGGTGAACGGGCGGACGGAGGCGCGCGTCCGGGGCGCGGTGGAACGGCTGCGCGCCGAGTTTCCCGGCGCCTCCGTCGAGGGCATCGCGGCGGACCTCGGCGGCGCCGAGGGTTGCCGCACCCTGGGCGACCGTCTGCCGGAACTCGACGTGCTGGTCAACAATCTCGGTATCTTCGAGCCGAAGCCGTTCGAGCGTATCCCCGACGAGGACTGGCTGCGTTTCTTCGAGACCAATGTGCTGAGCGGGGTACGGCTCGCGCGCCGGTACCTGCCGGGCATGCGCGCCCGCGACTGGGGCCGCATCGTCTTCGTGTCGAGCGAGTCCGCGCTGCAGATCCCGGTCGAGATGATCCACTACGGCGTCACCAAGACCGCCCAGCTCGCCGCCGCGCGCGGCCTGGCCGAAAGCCTCGCCGGCACCGGCGTCACCGTCAACAGCGTGCTGCCCGGTCCGACCGCCTCCGAGGGCGTCGGGGAATTCGTCGCCCGGATGGCGGCCGAACGCGGGATGGACGCCGCCGCGCTGGAGCGCGAATTCTTCCGGACCGGACGGCCGTCCTCCCTCCTCGGGCGCTTCACCACCCCGGACGAGGTCGCGGCGATGATCGTCTATGTCTGCAGCGCCCGCGCCTCCGCGACCACCGGGGCGGCGTTGCGTGTCGACGGCGGCGTGGTGCGCGCGATCGCCTAGGCGTTTGCCCGCACACCCCCGCTGTCCGGAACTGCCTTTGCGCATCGGGCCGTCATGAACGCTCTCCCCATCGACGCAGCGATCCCGGAGCTGCGCGCGGCGCTGGCGCGACATCGCGCGGTGGTGCTGCAGGCGCCGCCGGGCGCGGGCAAGACCACGGGCGTACCCCCGGCGCTGCTGAACGAAGACTGGCTCGGCGGCGCGGGCATCCTGATGCTGGAGCCACGCCGGCTCGCCGCGCGCGCGGCGGCGGCACGCATGGCCGGGCTGCGCGGCGAGGAGGTCGGCGACACCGTCGGCTATCACATCCGCTTCGAGAGCCGGACGTCGAGGCGCACGCGCATCAAGGTGGTGACCGAGGGCATCCTCACCCGCCATCTGCAGACCGATCCCGAACTGAAGGGCGTCGGGCTGGTCGTCTTTGACGAATTCCACGAGCGTCACCTGCACGCGGACCTCGCGCTCGCGCTGTGTCTCGATGCCCAGCGCGGCCTGCGCGAAGACCTGAAGATCCTCGTCATGTCGGCGACACTGGACGGCGAGGCGGTGTCCCGCCTGCTCGGCGGCGCGCCCATCGTCACCAGCCGCGGGCGCAGCTTCCCCGTCGAGACGCGCTACCTGCCGCGCGATCCCGAGGGTCAGCTGCCGGCGACGGTGGCCGAGGCGGTTGCGGGCGCGCTGGCGCGCGAGGAGGGCGACATCCTCGCCTTCCTGCCCGGCGCCTGGGAGATCCGCCGCGCGCAGGCGCTGCTCGAACAGCGGCTGCAGGGCGCGGCCGAGGTGCTGCCGCTCTACGGCGACCTGCCGTGGGAGGCGCAGGACCGCGCCGTGTTGCCGGGCGCGGGCCGGCGGCGCGTGGTGCTGGCGACGCCGATCGCCGAGACCAGCCTGACCCTCGAGGGTATTCGCGTCGTGGTCGAGTCCGGCTACGCGCGCGCGCCGCAGTTCGATCCCGGCACGGGGCTGTCGCGGCTGGTGACGCATCGCATCTCGCGCGCCTCGGCGGATCAGCGCGCCGGCCGCGCCGGCCGTCTCGCGCCGGGGGTGTGTTACCGCCTGTGGAGCGAAGCGACCCAGCGCGGTCTGTTGCCGTATTCCCTGCCGGAGATCCGCGCCGCCGATCTCGCCCCGCTCGCGCTCGAGCTCGCGGCCTGGGGCGTGGGCGACGCCGGCGCGCTCGCCTGGCTCGATCCGCCCCCGGCCGCCGCGTTCGGGCAGGCGCGCGCACTGCTGACGGAGCTCGGGGCGCTGGACGGGGCGGGCCTGATCACGGACGCGGGCCGGGCCATGGTGCGTCTGCCGCTGCACCCGCGCCTCGCGCACATGCTGTTCGCGGCCGAGCGGCTCCGGCTCGGCGCCCTGGCCTGTGACGTCGCGGCGCTGCTCGCGGAGCGCGACATCTATGCCGGGGAGGCGCGGCGTTCGGCCGACTTCGCGCGGCGTCTCGAGGCCCTGCGGGCCTTTCGGGACGGCGGGCGCCGGGCCGCGCTCGCCCAGGGCGCCGAGGCCAATGCCTGTGCCCGGGTCGCGCAGGCCGCGCAGCAATTCCGCCGCCTGCTGTCGGCGGGGTCGGGCGAGGGCGGCGACGCAGACGCCGCGGGTCTGCTGCTCGCGCTCGCCTATCCCGACCGGGTCGGCCTGCAGCGCGCGCCCGGAGACAACCGTTATCTGCTGGCCTCGGGCCGCGGCGCGCGCCTGCACGAGGCGGAGATGCGCCTGCGCCAGCCGTGTCTGGTCGCGGCCAGTCTCGACGCCGGCGCGACCGAAGGCTTGATCCATCTCGCCGCGCCCCTCGACCCGGACCTGTTGCGCGAACGGTTCGCCGGGCATCTCCGGCGGGAAGACGTAGTGCGCTGGGAGGCGCGGGAACAGGCCGTGCTCGCGCGCCGCGAGGAGCGTTTCGGGGCCCTGGTGCTCGACGCCCGCCCGCTGCGGGACGCGGACCCCGGACTCGTGCGCGCGGCGATGCTGGAGGGTATCCGGCAGCTTGGTCTGGAGGCGCTGCCGTGGACGCGCGAGGCGCGCGAGTGGCAGGCGCGCGTGGCATCGCTGCGCGCGTGGCTGCCGGACGAGGCGTGGCCGGACGTGGCGGACGCGGCCCTGCTCGCGACGCTGGAGGACTGGCTCGCGCCATATCTCGACGGCGTCACGCGCCGTGAGCATCTGGCGCGCCTCGATCTTATGTCCATCCTGCCGGCCCGGCTCGACTGGGACGCGGCGCGGCGCCTGGAGGAGGGCGCGCCCACCCATCTCGTGGTGCCCAGCGGTTCGCGCCTGCGCCTGGAGTATGCCGCCGGTGAGGCGCCGGTGCTGCGCGTCAAGCTGCAGGAGATGTTCGGCTGCGCCGACACGCCGCGCGTCGCCTTCGGCCGCGTGCCGGTCACGCTGCACCTGCTGTCGCCCGCGCAGCGTCCGATCCAGGTCACGCAGGACCTGCGCGGTTTCTGGGAACGCACCTACGCCGAGGTGAAGAAGGAACTGAAGGGACGCTATCCCAAGCACCCCTGGCCCGACGACCCCTGGAGCGCGGCCCCCACGGCACGCGCGAAACCGAGAAAATGATCAATAATTGGGGACAGATTTATTTACGCGGCGAGGGGCATCGCGCCGGGGGCATGCCGGCGCGCCGTCGCGAACCTGTTTTCCGATTCCCGGGGCGGGTCCTAAATAAATCTGTCCCGGGTTTTATAGTAAAGTCTCGCGGGGGCGGGCCGGATCTTCGGGCGGGCCGCGGGGGTACATCGTGTCCGATTGAGTTGAGTTGAGGAGGAGCGCATCATGAACGGTCTTTCGCGCACGGCGGCCATCCTCGGCGGCATGGCGGCCATCGTCGCGCTGGCGGGATGCGCGAACGGGGGACCCGCCTTTCACGGGGCGCACCCGATGCCTCATCCGGAGGCGAAGCCCGCCATGGCCGCGCCGCCCGCCGCGGAGGCGCCGGCGCTGGATCTCAGGCATCTGTCCGCCCTGCGCGACATCCTGCCCGCGCTCGCGGATCGGCGCGTGGTCTATGTCGGCGAGACCCATGACAATTATGCGCATCACCTGGCCCAGCTCGAGATCGTGCGGGCGATGCATGCCGCGCACCCGCTCCTGGCGATCGGGATGGAGATGTTTCAGCAGCCGTTCCAGGCGTACCTGGACGACTACGTCGCGGGACGGTTCTCCGAGCGCGAGATGCTGATCGCGACCGAATACTTCCGGCGCTGGCGTTACGATTACCGGCTCTATGCGCCGATCCTGCGCTATGCGCGCGACAACGGGATACCGGTGGTGGCCCTGAACGTGGCCGGCGACCTGGTCGAGAAGGTGCGTGCGCACGGCATCGACGGGCTGGACGCTGCGGATCGCGCCCGGTTACCCGCGGAGATCGAGCGCGGGAATGCGGCCTACGAGGCGCGTCTCAAGGACATCTTCGAGCAGCATCCGCACACGCGAGGGCGCGGTTTCGAGCGCTTTCTCGATGGCCAGTTGCTGTGGGACGAGGGGATGGCCGAACGGGCGGCGCGCTACCTGGAGGCGCATCCCGACACCGCCATGGTGGTGCTGGCCGGCAGCGGTCATCTGGCCTACGGCGACGGCATCCCGCGGCGTCTCGAGCGCCGCGTGCCGGTGGCGGGCGCGATCGTCCTGAACGGCTGGGAGGGCGAGATCGCGCCGGAACTGGCGGACTATCTGCTCCTGCCGGCGCCGCAGCCGCTGCCGGACGCCGGCCGTCTCGGCGCCCTGCTCGCGCCGGGCGAACACGGCCTTCGGGTGGAATCCTGCAGCGCGGACAGCGCCTGCGCCGAGGCGGGTCTCCGGCGTGGTGATCACCTGCTCGCGATCGACGCGGCGCCGGTGTCCGATCTCGCGGACGTGAATGCGGAGATGTGGGGCCGGAAGCCAGGCGAGACGGTCACGCTTTCGCTGCGGCGCGCGCGCTGGTTCGCCCCGGCCAGGGAATGGACCGTCGAGGCGGTCCTGCGCTGAGGGCAGACGGTCGAGGCGGGACGGGAGGCCGCGCGGGTTCAGCGCTCGTCGTCGATGAATTCGACGCCGACCCGGTAGTGCTCGTTGGCCTTGCGCACCCAGCGCACCCGGGCGTCGCGCGGCCGGTCCCAGTCGTCGTAACCCTCCAGGCGCAGCGTCTGGTTCAGGCCGAGCGGTTCATCCAGGATCAGACCGGCGCCGTGGTTGCTGACATCGAGCAAGGTGCCTTTCCGGGCCTGGCCCGCCGGGTTCGGGGCGCTGTAGCTGATATCCATATTGATACTGATACGGAGATTCTTCCGCAGCTCGATGTGTTCGATATGCATGGCCCTTCCCCCGGGAAACTATATTTATAGTGGTCTCAGCTTAGCATCATCGGACGGCGGGGGAGAAGGGCGGTGATGGGTGATGGGTGAACGATGATGGAAGAACCGCCGGGGATAAGCGATTTAGTTGATGAAATAGAATAGCTTGCGGCCGCCCTACCCATTACCCATTACCTATCACCTATCACGCATCACCCCTTCAGCGTCTGCCGCAGCACGTACGGCAGGATGCCGCCGTGACGGTAATACTCGATTTCGTTCGGGGTGTCGATGCGGACGAGGGCCTCGAACTCCTTATGTTCGCCCTGGCCGCCCTCGGCGCGGACCTTGATCCGCATGCCGGGCGCGAGCCGGTCGAGCCCTTCGATGGTGTAGAGCTCCTCGCCGTTCAATCCGAGCGACGCGCGATCCGTGCCGGGCAGGAACTGCAGCGGGAGGATTCCCATGCCGACCAGATTGGAGCGGTGGATACGCTCGAAGCTTTCCGCGATCACCGCGCGGATGCCGAGCAGCTTGGGGCCCTTGGCGGCCCAGTCGCGCGAGGAGCCGGTGCCGTATTCCTTGCCCGCGATGACGATCAGCGGCACGCCTTCCCGCGCGTACTGCACCGCGGCCTCGTAGATCGAGGTCTGCGCGCCGTCCGGCAGGTGGCGCGTGACGCCGCCCTCGGTGCCGGGAGCGAGCAGGTTGCGCAACCGGATGTTGGCGAAGGTGCCGCGCACCATCACCTCGTGATTGCCGCGCCGCGCGCCGTAGGAGTTGAAGTCCTTGGGATCGACGCCCGCGTCGATGAGGTATCTGCCGGCCGGGCTGTCCTTCTTGATCGAGCCGGCGGGCGAGATGTGATCGGTGGTGACGGAATCGCCGAGCACGGCGAGCACACGCGCGCCCTCAATCGATCCGACCGGCTCCGGCGTCGCGCCCATGTCGTGAAAGAAGGGAGGTTCCTTGATGTAGGTCGAATCGGTGTCCCACTCGAACAGGTCGCCCTTGGGCACGTCGAGCTCGTTCCATTCGCGGCTGCCCTCGGAGAGGCGCGCGTAGATGCGGCTGAACTGGCTTTCGCCGACGTGCTGCCGGATGCAGTCCTCGACCTCGGCGCGCGTGGGCCACAGATCCTTCAGGTAGACGTACTTGCCGTTGGGATCGATGCCGATCGGGTCGCGCGTCAGATCGATGCCGAGGTTGCCGGCGAGCGCGTAGGCGATGACCAGCGGCGGGGAGGCCAGATAATTCGCCAGGGCATTGGGATTGACGCGGCCCTCGAAGTTCCGGTTGCCCGACAATACCGCGGCGACGGCGAGGTCTCCGGCGTGGATCGCGCCGACGATGTGCTCGGGCAGCGGGCCGCTGTTGCCGATGCAGGTCGTGCAGCCGTAGCCGACGAGGTGGAAGCCGAGTCCCTCCAGATAGGGCATCAGGCCCGCGGACTGCAGGTAATCGGTCACCACGCGCGAGCCGGGCGCGAGGCTGGTCTTGACCCAGGGCTTGGTCTTGAGGCCGTGCCGCACGGCGTTGCGCGCCACCAGGCCCGCGGCCAGCATCACCGCGGGGTTGGAGGTATTGGTACAGCTCGTGATGGCGGCGATCACCACCGAGCCGTGGCAGAGATTGTAGGTGACGCCGTCCGGGTTGCGCACCCGCACGCTCTTCGCGAACGGATCATGCTCGCCTTCCGCGTGCGGATGGGCGAGCTCGGGGGCGACCATCATCGGGTTGCCGCCTTCCTCCAGCCAGCTGCTCAAGGCCTCCTGGTCGATGTGATCGTTGCCGGCGGCCTGCAGGTGCGTGGCCAGGGCCTTGCGGAAGGAGGCGCGCACGTCGTTGAGCGCCACCCGGTCCTGCGGGCGGCTGGGGCCGGCCAGGCAGGGCTGCACCGTGCCGAGGTCGAATTCGAGCACCTCGGAATAGACGGGCTCGGCCTGCCCCGGGGTGTACCACAGGTCCTGCGCCTTGTAATAGGCCTCGACGGCCGGCGCGTAGCGCGCGCGGCCGGACAGGCGCAGATAGTCCACCGTCTTCGCGTCGACCGGGAACAGGCCGCAGGTCGCACCGTACTCGGGCGCCATGTTGGCGATGGTGGCGCGGTCGGCCAGCGACAGGTGGGCGAGGCCGGGCCCGAAGAACTCGACGAACTTGCCCACCACGCCGTGCTTGCGCAGACGCTGGGTGATGGTCAGCACCAGGTCGGTCGCCGTGGTGCCGGGGGCGGGTTCGCCGGTGAGGCGGAAGCCGACCACCTGCGGGATCAGCAGCGAGGACGGCTGGCCCAGCAGCGCGGCCTCGGCCTCGATGCCGCCCACGCCCCAGCCGAGTACACCGAGGCCGTTGATCCTCGTGGTGTGCGAATCGGTGCCGATCAGGGTGTCGGGGTAGATCCACGCGCCGCCGTCGCGTTCGCCGGTCATGACCACGCGGGCCAGGTATTCCAGGTTGATCTGGTGCACGATGCCGCTGTCCGGCGGCACCACGCGGAAATTGTTGAAGGCGTTCTGGCCCCAGCGCAGGAACTGGTAGCGTTCGCGGTTGCGCTCCAGTTCGCAGATGGCGTTGACGCGGAAGGCCGCCTCGCTGCCGTAGCTGTCGACGATCACCGAGTGATCGATGACGAGATCGGCCGGCGTGAACGGGTTGATGCGGTTGGGGTCGCCGCCCAGGCGGCGCAGCGCCGCGCGCATCGCCGCCAGATCGGCCACCGCGGGCACGCCGGTGAAGTCCTGCAGCAGCACGCGCGCCGGCATGAAGAAGATCTCCTTGTCCGGCACCGCGCGCGGATCCCAGCGGCACAGCGCGGCGATGTCCTCGGCCTTGACCGTCACGCCGTCCTCGTGCCGCAACAGGTTCTCCAGCAGGATCTTGTGGGCGAAGGGCAGGCGTGCCGCCTCGCCGAGACCGGCCCTGGCCAGCGCCGGCAGCGAGTGGTAGTGCATCTTCACGCCGTCGATCTCGAGCGTGGCCTGGGTCTTGAAGCTGTTGGTCTGGGTCGCGGTCATGGCGTGCTTGTGATTTAGGGAATCTCTGATATGGATTGTTGTGATGTCGTTCCCGCGCGGGCGGGAATCCAGCGGGCGATGGGATAGCGGCGCTGGATTCCGGTTTTCCGCTGTGCCTTGCCCGGAATGACGGCTTCGTCAGACCCTCCTCAGGCGCGTGGCGCGCGGGCGCAGCAAGGGTCGATTATAACCGAACGCGGCGGCTTTTCAGCGGTTTTCGCCCGCGCTCACGCGCCGCAGCAGGCAGTCGAGCAGGCGCTGGGGCAGCAGGCGGCGCGCCCAGGCGAACAGATGCGTCGGGACGGTGACGTAATAGCGCGCCCGCGGGCGCGGGCTCTCGAGCGCCAGGATCAGCTTGTCCAGCACCGCCTCCGGCGGCCGTGTGAAGGGCGCGGCCGGGCCGGGTTTGGAGAGGCGCCGTTCCATGCCCTCGTAACGCGCGCGATGCGCGCTGGCGGCGGGGTCGACGTGGCGGTGGAAGGCGGCGCGCGCGTTGACACGGAAGCGGCTCGCGATCGGACCCGGCTCGATCAGCACGACGTGGATGCCGCTGCCGGCCAGTTCCAGCCGCAACGTGTCGGTGAGCCCTTCGAGGGCGAATTTGCTGGCGTTGTACGCACCGCGATAGGGCAGGGCGACCAGGCCGAGCAGCGAGCTGTTGTTGACGATACGGCCGTGCCCCTGCGCGCGCATCACCGGGATCGCGAGATTGGTGAGTTCCAGCATGCCGAACAGATTGGTCTCGAACTGGGCGCGCAGCGCCGCCCGCGTGAGGTCCTCGACCGCGCCCGGCTGGCCGTAGGCCGCGTTGTTGAACAAGGCGTCGAGCGTCCCGCCGGTGGCCGTCAGCACCGCGCCGAACGCGGCATGGATCGAGGCCGTATCGTCCAGATCGAGTCGCAGGCCCTCGAAACCCTCCGTCGCCAGCCGCGCCACGTCCTCCGGCGCGCGCGCCGTCGCGAATACACGCCACCCGCGCGCCCTGAGCCCGGCCGCGGTGCAATAGCCGATGCCGGAGGAGCAGCCGGTGATGAGGATCGACCTAGGGGTGCGATGTGCCATGTCAAAGGTGAGGCGTTAGGCGTGAGGTGTGAGGCGAGAAAAGATAACGCTTGCAACGGTCGCCGAGATAGGTTTTGCTTTGCTCACTCATCACTCATCACTCATCACTCATCACTCATCACTCATCACTCATCACTCATCACTCATCACTCATCACGCCAATAATACCGCCACGATCCCCGTCAGAAATATCCCGTCGAACGTGCCCGCCCCGCCGATGGCGGCGATGGGTACGCCCATGCGGCGGATGTCGCCGAGACGGAGCAGGTCGGCGCCGATGAGCACGCCCAGCGTACCGCAGATGTAGGCGAGCGGTGCGCTCTGTTCGCCGTTGATCAACAGGGCGACGATCGCCGCCGTGAGCGGGGCGATGAAGATCGGCATGCCGATGCCGATGCCCGCGACCGGGCGGCTGAAGGCGTGGCATACCGCGGCAACCAGCGCGGTCGCGATCAGCGTGTCGCCGAGCGGCAGCGGGTTGTGGCGGATCAGGTAGAGCGAGAACATCACCGGGATCAGCCCGCCGCCGACGTTGACCGCGATCAGCGTGCGCCCCTTGAACTCCTTCATCGCCTGCTGCAGCAGGCCGCGCAGCCGCTCCGGCACCCGTTCCAGCGAGGCGGCCTCGGCCTTGACGCTGAACAGCGGCAGATTGATGGCGCTGCCGAACAGCGAGCTGAACAGCAGCAGGATGGCCGAGTGCTGCGACAGGCCGAGTTTCCCGAAGGCGATGGTCAGTGCGCCGACCTGGACGAAGGCGATCAGGAAACCGATCACCAGGATGAAGCCGAAGAGGTGAAACGGTGAAAAGGGCGTTTTCATTACATGAAGGAAAGGACTAAGGACTGAGGACTGAGTAAAACCCTGAAACGTCCGATTCGCGGGCTGGCATCGTAGCCCGGATGCTGGCGCGGCGCGCCGGTATCCGGGAGGTTGATTCCCGGATTCCGCTATGCCCCATACGGGCTACGATACATAGTATCGTAGGTTGGGCTGAGCAACGCGAAGCCCAACGAATGACCGTCCCATCTATCTTCCGTTGGGCTTCACTTCGTTCAGCCCAACCTACGGGGCTTGCGGATTCGGCTTTTTTACTTTTCACTTAGTCCTTAGTCCTTAGTCCTTAGTCCTTAGTCCTTAGTCCTTAGTCCTTAGTCCTTAGTCCTGTGTTTTCCTCTGTTCCTGTTGCAGCGCCCACATCCTGGCGTAGACGCCGGCGGCGGCGAGCAGCTCGCGGTGGGTGCCCTGTTCGACCAGGCGGCCGTGCTCCATCACCAGGATGCGGTCGGCGTCCACGATGGTCGACAGCCGGTGCGCGATCACCAGCGTGGTGTGGTCGGCGGCGACCTCGCGCAGCGCGCGCAGGATGGCCTGCTCGGACTCGGAGTCCAGCGCCGAGGTGGCCTCGTCGAACACCAGGATGCGCGGCTGCTTGAGGATGGCGCGCGCGATGGCGATGCGCTGCTTCTCGCCGCCGGAGACCTTGAGCCCGCGCTCGCCGACGAGGGTGTCGAAGCCTTCGGGCAGGGTCGCGATGAAGCGCGTCAGGTGCGCCATCTCCGCCGCGTACTCGACCTCCGCCCGGCTCGCCTCCGGGCGCGCGTAGGCGATGTTGTAATAAACGGTGTCGTTGAACAGCACGGTGTCCTGCGGCACGATGGCGATGGCCGCGCGCAGGCTCTGTCGGGCGACCTCGCGGATATCGGCGCCGTCGATGCGGATCGCGCCCGCCTCGACGTCGTAGAAGCGGAACAGCAGGCGCACCAGCGTGGACTTGCCGCCGCCGCTCGGGCCCACCACCGCGACCTTGTGCCCGGGAGGGATCTCGAAGCTGATGTCGTCGAGGATGCGGCGCCGTTCGTTGTAGCCGAAGACGACATGTTCGAAGGCCACGCGGCCGCGCCCCGCGGGGAGTGCCGGCGCGTCCGGCCGGTCCTTTACATCGCGCTGTTCGCCGAGCAGGCGGAACATGCGTTCCATGTCGGCCAGCGAGTGCTTGATCTCGCGATAGACGAAGCCGAGGAAATTCATCGGGATGAACATCTGCATCATGTAGACGTTGATCATCACCAGATCGCCCAGCGTCATGCCGCCGTTCGCCACGCCGCGCCCGGCGAGCAGCAGCATGCCGGTCATGCCGAAGGTGATGATGGCACCCTGGCCGATGTTGAGCGAGGCGAGCGAGGTCTGGTTCCTGACCGCCGCGGTCTCCCAGTCGCGCAGGTTGGCGTCGTAGCGCCGCGCCTCGTAGTCCTCGTTGCCGAAGTATTTCACCGTCTCGTAATTGAGCAGGCTATCGATGGCCCGGGTGTTGGCCTTGGAGTCCATCTCGTTCATCTCGCGCCGGAATTTCATGCGCCATTCCGTCACCAGCAGGGTGAAGGCGATGTAGATCACGGCGCAGCCGAGGGGAATCAGGGCGAACCAGACGTCGTAGTTGATCAGCAGTACGGCGGCGATCAGCCCGATCTCGATCAGGGTGGGCAGGATGTTGAACACCATGAAGTTGAGCAGGAAGCCGATGCCGCGGCTGCCGCGCTCGATGTCGCGCGACACGCCGCCGGTCTGGCGGTCGAGGTGGAAGCGCAATGACAGTGAATGCAGGTGGCGGAACACCTGCAGCGCGATGCGCCGGATCGAGCTCTGGGTGACCTTGGCGAAGATCGCGTCGCGCAATTCGCCGAACACCACCCCGGCGAGGCGCACCAGGCCGTAGCCGAGGATCAGGCCGAGCGGCACGAGCACGACCGGCTGCAGGCTGGCGTCGAGGGCGTCGACGATATGCTTCAGGACCAGCGGGACGCCGACGTTGGCGACCTTGGCCAGGACCAGGCAGGCCAGGGCGAGCAGTACCCGTGGTTTGTGTTCCCACAGATAGGGCAGCAGGGTCTTGAGGGTATGCCAGTCGTTGCGTTCGGGCGGGGCCATGGCCGCCCAGCTTACCGGGGCGCCGCCCCCCGGGCAACGCGGGGGTGCAGCGGGATCTTCTGCCGGATTGAATTTTCTGGGAAAATCCCCATCTCCTGGGTGGTTTGCGACAACAGAGGGGTATCCCATGCCGATTTATGAATACGCCTGCGAGGCCTGCGGGCATGAGCTCGAGGCGATGCAGAAGATGAGCGACGCGGTCCTGACCGACTGCCCCGCCTGCGGCAAGCCCGCGCTCAGGAAACGGATCTCGGCCGCGGGCTTCGTGCTCAAGGGGGGCGGCTGGTACGCCACCGACTTCCGCGACAAGGGCAAGAAGTCGGGCGGGGAGGGCGACAAGAAGGATTCCAAGGACGCCGGCGCGGGCGACGCCGCCGCCCCGGCCGCCAGTTGCGGTTCCGGCGCCTGCGACGCCTGCGCGGACTGATCCGCCCGCCGCATGGCCCTGCTGCGCAAGTATCTCATCGCCGGTCTGATCGTCTGGGTCCCGCTGGGCGCGACCCTGCTGGTGATCAAGGTCGTCGTCGACCTGCTGGATCAGGTGCTGCTGATCCTGCCGGAGCGCTATCACCCCGACGCGCTGCTGGGGTTCCACCTCCCCGGCCTGGGCGTGTTACTGTCGGTGGCCATCGTGCTCGCGACCGGCGTGACCGTCGCCAATCTGTTCGGGCGCCAGCTGGTGGCGGCCTGGGAGGCGCTGCTCGCCCGCATCCCGCTGGTGCGCACCATCTATTCCAGCGTCAAGCAGTTGACCGAGTCGGTGTTTTCCGCCAAGGGCAGCTCGTTCCGCAAGGTCTTCCTGGTCGAGTTCCCGCGCCAGGGCATGTGGACGCTCGGCTTCTATACCAGCGACCAGACCGGCGAGGTGACCGCCCGGCTGGGACAGGATCTGGTCAATATCTACGTCCCCACCGTGCCCATCCCCAGCACCGGCTATTTCGTCATGCTGCCGCGCAGCGAGGTCATCGAGCTCGACATGTCGGTGGACGATGCGCTCAAGATGATGCTGACGCTCGGCGTCATCATCCCGGAGTGGAAGAAGCGGGAGCTGACCGGGGAAGTTTGATCGGGATCAGATGAAGGGGACAGATTTTAAATCTGTCCCCGACAGCGGCAGAGTCAGACCTAGGGAGGAGTTTCCGCACAACAGAGGGGACAGACTTAAGTCTGTCCCCGGTCCTGTTGGGGACGGATTTGAAATCCGTCCCCGGGCCGAAGAAGTGGTAGAATAGCCCGCTCGCCCGGCCCGTGCCGGGTTTTCACTCCGAAGCCTTCAACTTTAACTTTAAAGACCGGAATTTATGCGCACCCATTACTGCGGTCACGTCACCGAGGCCCTGGTCGACCAGGACGTTGAGCTCTGCGGCTGGATGCATCGCCGGCGCGATCACGGCGGCGTGATTTTCGTCGATCTGCGCGACCGCGAGGGCCGGGTGCAGGTGGTGTTCGATCCCTCGGTGCCGGAGAGCTTCCTGGTCGCGGAACGGGTGCGCAGCGAATACGTGCTGCGCGTGAAGGGCCGCGTGCGCCCGCGCCCGCCCGGCACCGTGAACCCCGATCTGCCGACCGGCAAGGTCGAGGTGCTGTGCCATGAGCTCGAGATCCTGAACCCGGCGGAGACGCCGCCGTTCATGCTCGACGAGGACAGCGAGGTGAACGAGGACGTGCGTCTGCGCTACCGTTACCTCGATCTGCGCCGCCCGGCCATGCTGCGCAACCTCACGCTGCGCTCGCGCGTGGCGCGCACGCTGCGCCGCTATCTCGACGACCAGGGCTTCATGGAGATCGAGACCCCGATCCTGACCAAATCCACGCCCGAGGGCGCGCGCGACTTCCTGGTGCCGAGCCGCAACAGCCCGGGCGAGTTCTACGCCCTGCCGCAGTCGCCGCAGTTGTTCAAGCAGTTGCTGATGGTGGCGGGCATGGACCGCTACTATCAGATCGTGCGCTGTTTCCGCGACGAGGATCTGCGTGCCGACCGTCAGCCCGAGTTCACCCAGCTCGACATCGAGACCTCCTTCCTCGACGACGAGCAGCTCATGCAACTCATGGAGCGCATGATCCGCACGCTGTTCGCCGAGACGCTGGAGGTGGCGCTGCCCGACCCGTTCCCGCGCATGAGCCACGCCGAGGCGGTGGCACGCTTCGGCATCGACCGGCCCGATCTGCGCATCCCGCTCGAGCTGACCGAGGTCACCGACCTGATGAAGGCGGTGGACTTCAAGGTCTTCAGCGCGCCGGCCAACGACCCCGATGGCCGCGTCGCGGCGCTGCGTCTGCCGCAGGGCGGCGAGCTGACGCGCAAGGAGATCGACGACTACACCCAGTTCGTCGGCATCTATGGCGCCAAGGGCCTGGCCTACATCAAGGTCAACGCGCGCGCCGTCGGGCGCGAAGGCCTGCAGTCGCCCATCCTCAAAGTCCTGCCCGACGAGGTGATCGAGGAGATCCTGGCGCGCACCGAGGCCGAGGACGGCGACCTGATCTTCTTCGGCGCCGACAGGGCGAAGATCGTCAACGAGTCGCTGGCCGCGCTGCGCGTCCGGCTGGGCCACGACCGCGGCCTGGTCGAGCACGGCTGGCGCCCGCTGTGGGTGGTGGACTTCCCGATGTTCGAGCGGGACGACAAGTCCGGCCGCTGGGTCGCGCTGCACCACCCGTTCACGCGCCCGCGTGTGGACAGCGCCGAGGCGCTGGAGGCGGCGCCGGGCAAGGTCACCTCGTTCGCCTACGACATGGTGCTGAACGGCACCGAGGTCGGCGGCGGTTCGATCCGTATCCATCGCAGCGAGATCCAGTCGGCGGTGTTCCGCCTGCTCGGCATCGGCGACGAGCAGGCCGAGGCCAAGTTCGGCTTCCTGCTGCGCGCGCTCCGGTTCGGCTGCCCGCCTCACGGCGGCATCGCCTTCGGCCTCGACCGCCTGGTCATGCTGATGACCGGTTCCCCCTCGATCCGCGACGTGATCCCCTTCCCCAAGACTCAGACCGGCGCCTGCCTGATGACCGAGGCGCCGTCCCCGGTCGACGAGGAACAGTTGCGCGAACTGGGTGTCCGCCTGCGCAAGGCCGCGCCGGAACCGGCCAAATAAACCCGCTCCGCCCTGGGGCGGAGAGGGCAGGGTGAGGCGGGGACCGACAAATCGACCCCTCCCCCCCGAGAGGCGGGCGGAAGGGGGTAGCCCGGCGTGCCGCGCACGGCGTCTTCATTCGGGCTACAATGCCAAGAATCCATCCCTCTCCGCCCCGGGGGCGGAGAGGGATGGGTGGGGTGGGGATAGCGTGATCGATCTCCACCCACCTTCCCCGCCCCCTCCCCGGCAAAGCGGGCGGAGGGGGGAACTCCAGCGGGCGACCGTGTTCTCACAGAGTATCCGCCCGGTGAAATCGATCGTCTGAGCGAGGACGCAGACCATGACCGCCAATGCCGCCGCCATCACTTCCGCACCGGCCGTCACCGACGAGGAATGGGACGCGCGCATCCGCGCCGCCAAGGCGGCGCTGGGCGAGCGCCTGCTCATCCTCGGCCATCACTACCAGCGCGAGGAGGTCTACCGCCACGCCGACGTCACGGGCGATTCGCTCAAACTGTCGCGCCAGGCCGCCGACTCGCGCGCCGAATACATCGTGTTCTGCGGCGTGCACTTCATGGCCGAGGTGGCCGATATCCTGACGCGCCCGGAGCAGCAGGTGGTCCTGCCCGACCTCTCCGCCGGCTGCTCCATGGCCGACATGGCGAACCTCGCCAAGGTCGAGCGCGCGTGGCGCGAGCTGGCCTCGGTGCTCGCCCCCGACGAGACCGTGACGCCGGTGACCTACATCAACTCCGCCGCCGACCTCAAGGCCTTCTGCGGCCGCCACGGCGGCATCGTCTGCACCTCGTCGAACGCCGCCCGCATCCTCGAATGGTCGTTCGCGCGGCGCGAGAAGGTGCTGTTCTTCCCCGACCAGCACCTCGGCCGCAACACCGGCCATCGCATGGGCATCCCGCTCGAGCAGATGGTGACCTGGGACTTCAGCCAGCCGATGGGCGGCCTGACGCCGGAACAGATCCGCGCCGCGCGCATCATCCTGTGGAAGGGCTTCTGCTCGGTGCACCAGATGTTCCGGCCCGAGCACATCGACCGCTTCCTGGCCCAGTACCCGGACGCCAGGGTCATCTCGCATCCCGAGTGTTCCTTCGAGGTGTGCCAGAAGTCGGAGTTCGTCGGTTCGACCGAATACATCATCCGCACCGTCGCCGAGTCCGCCCCCGGCACGCGCTGGCTGGTCGGCACCGAGCTCAACATGGTGCAGCGCCTGCACGAACGCCATCGCCACGAGGGCAAGTCCATCCATTTCATGTCGCCCACCATCTGCATGTGCTCGACCATGTTCCGCATCGACCCGCCCCACCTGTGCGCGGCGCTCGAGGCCCTGGTCGAAGGGCGCGTGATCAACCGGATCCAGGTGCCGCCGGACGAGGCCGCCGAGGCGCGGCTGGCGCTGGAGCGGATGCTTCAACTGTAAGAGGGGACGGATTACCGCTGAAGAAGGGGACGGATTTATCAATCCGCCCCCGGTTTTCCTGCTGATAAGAGGGATGATTTCAAATCTGACTCAAAAGAAGGTGTGTCGGGACAGGCTTCAGTCTGTCCCGGCTGTTGGGGACAGATTGCAAATCCGCGCGGGTGACGGCGAGATAAATAAAGTTCAGCGGGCGGATTTTAAATCTGTTCAAGGGCATGTGGGACAGACTTACGTCTGTCCCGCTAGTTGGGGACAGATTACAAATCCGTGCCGGTGATGGCGGGATAATCAAAGTTCAGCGGGCGGATTTTAAATCTGTCCCCGAGTTCGTTACACTGCATCCATCTTCAACCCGTTCCCGCCGCGACGGCGGTGGTTTTCGCGATGGCACGCATACTCGGCATAGATCCCGGCTCGCGCGTGACCGGTTTCGGCCTGATCGAGACCGGCGGCCGTACGCCCGTCTACGTGGCGAGCGGCTGCGTGCGCAGCGACGATCCCGACCTGGCGCGGCGTTTGCGCACCATCTTCGAGGGCCTGCGCGCGGTGATCGCCGAGCACCGCCCGGACGAGGCGGTGATCGAGAACGTGTTCGTCAAGCACAACGTCGAGTCCGCCCTCAAGCTGGGCCAGGCGCGCGGCGCCGCGATCACCGCGCTCGCCCTCCATGGGCTGGCGGTGCACGCCTACACCCCGGCCCAGATCAAGCTCGCCGTCGCCGGCAAGGGCAACGCCGCCAAGGCGCAGATCCAGCACATGGTGCGTGCGCTGCTCAATCTGCCGGCCGCCCCGCAGGCCGACGCTGCCGACGCGCTCGCCTGCGCGCTGTGCCACTGCCATACCGGGGCGACGCTGGCGCGCATCGCGCGCGCCGGGGCCCTGGCGCGGGAGCAGCGCCTGTGATCGGGCGGCTGCGCGGCACGCTGATCCAGCGCCAGGCCCCGTTTCTGCTGCTCGACGTCAACGGCGTCGGCTACGAGGTCGAGGCCACCATGAGCACCTTCAACGACCTGCCCGCGCCCGGCGCCGAGTGCGTGGTCTACACCCACCTGATCGTGCGCGACGACGCCCATCTGCTGTACGGCTTCGCCGCGCTCGCCGAACGCGCGCTGTTCCGCGAGTTGATCAAGGTCAACGGCGTCGGCGCGCGCATGGCGATGAATGTGCTGTCCGCCATGCCGGTCGGGGAGTTCGCGCGCTGTATCCACGACAACGACGCCGCGGCGCTGACCCGGGTGCCCGGCATCGGCCGGAAGTCCGCCGAGCGCCTGATCGTCGAGATGCGCGACCGGCTCGAGGGGGACGCGCCGGAGGGGGCGCCGCTGGCCGCCGTCGCCCGCCCGCCCGGCGCGCCGGCCGACCCGGTGCACGACGCGGTGAGCGCGCTGGCCGCGCTCGGCTACAAGCCGCACGAGGCGAGCCGGATGGTGCGCGCGATCGACGTGACGGGCAAGAACAGCGAGGAGATCATCCGCTCCGCGCTGCAGTCGGCCGCGAGATAGCGCGTGATCGAGACCGACCGCATCGTCATGGCGCAGGGCCTCCGCGGCGAGGACGTGGTCGACCGCGCCGTGCGCCCGGCGCGGCTCGCCGACTACGTCGGACAAAGCGCCGTGCGCGAGCAGATGGAGATCTTCATCCGTGCCGCCGGCGCGCGCAACGAGGCGCTGGACCATACGCTGATCTTCGGGCCGCCCGGCCTCGGCAAGACCACGCTCGCCCACATCATCGCCAACGAGCTGGGGGTGAACCTGCGCCACACCTCCGGTCCGGTGCTGGAGCGCGCCGCCG
>JADLCS010000071.1 GCA_020847075.1 Gammaproteobacteria bacterium | reverse complement strand
TCTGCCTGATCGGCGATTTCGCCGACGTCGCGGACGGCCGGGCCAGCCTCGCCGAGTATCTGCCGCCCGTCGACCCGCTCCGGGCGGTCGCGATCCGCATCGTCGACGCGACGGAACAGGAGCTGCCCGCGGCCGGTCCGATCCGCCTCACCGATCCGGCGGGGGGACCCGCGGTGCTGATCGACACCTCCGACGCCGCGCTGCGCCGGCGTTATCGTGAACGGATGGCCGCGCGCGAGGACGCGCTGCGCGCGGCCTGCGCGCGCCACCGCGTCGCGCTGTACACCGTGAGCAACCGGCTCGAGCTGCTGCCGCAACTGGAGGCGCTGCTGTGAACCCGACGGACCCCCTCGCCGCGCTCGCCGACATCGAGACACCCGCCCCGCCCGACTGGGCCCCGCTGATCGCGATCGCCGCGCTGACGCTGGCGATCGCGGCGGCCCTGTTGATCTTCTATATCCGGACGCGGGGACGTCCGCGCCACGCGGCGCCATCCACGGCGCACGAGGCGCTGGCCCGGATCGAAGGCCTGCAGCGGGAATGGGAGGCGGGCGAGACCGACGCGCGCACGGCCGCCTACCGGTTGGCCACCCTGCTGCGCCTCGGCCTCGGCCTGCCGCAGCTCCGGCCCGCGACGCCGCCCGCCGGGCTGGACGCAGCGGAATGGCGGGAGACGCTGACGTTTCTGCACGGCCTCCGTTATGCCCCGGCGCCGGTATCGGCCCTGTCCCCGGAGCTCTTCGCGCGCGCGCGCCGCTGGCTCGGCCGGCCCGACACGGACGGGACGGGGCGCGATGTTTGAGTTCGGCGCCCCCCTGTGGCTGTGGCTGCTGCCGCTGGTGCCGCTGGCAGGGTGGCTCTCCCGGCGCCGCGCCCGGGAACGCGCCGGCGCGCTGCTGCACCCCCAGGCGGCGCTGCTCGCCGAGCTGCAGGGCGCGGGGGCGGGCCTGCGGCGGGCGCCCTGGCCGTGGCTGCTGGCCTGCGTACTGCTGCTGTTCGCCCTGGCGCGGCCGCAGTGGTTCGACGCCGGTGCGCCGGGCCTGGAGCCGGGCCACAACGTGATGTTCGCCATCGACGTATCGGGTTCCATGCGCGCCCTCGACTATGTCATCGACGGCCGCCCCGCCAGCCGCCTCGACGCGCTCAAGGGCGCGCTGCGGCGCTTCCTCGAGCAGGCGCGCGGGATGCGCGTCGGCGCCGTCGTATTCGCCGACGACGCCCTGACCCTGCTCCCGCTGACCTCCGATCTCGCGCTCGCGCGCCAACTGGTCGCCGAGATCGACAACGGCCTGGCCGGCGAGAAGACCGCGCTCGGCGACGCCATCGCGCTGGGGGTCAAGCGCCTGCAGGCCGTGGACGCCCCCGCCCGCGTCCTGGTGCTGCTCACCGACGGGAGCGCCACCGGGGGCCTGATCACCCCCGAGTCCGCGGTCGCGATCGCGCGCGCCGCGGGCGTGCGTCTGTACACGGTCGGCTTCGGCCGCGCGGGCAAGGTCGCCTTCCCCGGCAGCCCGGTCGAGGCGCCGGTCGGCGCCGAACTCCCGCCCGACGAGGCGCAGTTGCGCCGCCTCGCCGCCGCGACCGGCGGCGTCTATTTCGAGGCGGCCGACGCCGCGGCCCTGAGCGGCGTGCTGGCCGGGATCGAACGTCTGGAACAGGCGCGCATCCCCGCCGCGCGCCGCACCGACGCGCGCGACGGCTACTGGATTCCGGCCGCGGCCGCCCTCGCCGCCCTGCTGTTCGCCGAGGCGCGCCGGCGCCGCGCCGGGGGCCCCGCATGAGCGACTGGCTGCCCGTCGCGCTGCGCGCCCCCGCCTGGCTGCTGCTCCTGCCCCTGCCGTGGCTGTTGTTCCGGCGGCGCGGCGGCGCGGCAGGCGCCGGGCCCCGGCCCGGCTTCGCCGACCCGCATCTGCTGAAATGGTTGATCGTCGGCCCCGCCGCCGCCCGCGGCGCATGGGCGATGCGCCTCGCCTGGCTGCTGATCGTGATCGCCGCGAGCGACCCGTACCTGCCGCGGGGGGACGCTACCCCGCGCCGCGCGGGCGCCGACATCGCCGTAGTGATGGACATCTCGCCCTCGATGGCCGCCGGCGACGTGGCGCCCACGCGCCTGGGACGCGCCGTGCTCGAACTGCGCGATCTGCTCGCCCGCCTGGGCGACGACCGCGTCGCGCTCGTCGTCTATTCGGCCTATGCCTATCGCCTCCTGCCGCTGACCCACGACCTCGACCTGCTCGAGTACTACGCCGACGCGCTGAGCCCCGATCTCACCCGGCGCCATGGCAGCAACCTGGCGCAGGGGCTGGAATACGCCGGCCGGGCGCTGGACGGGGCGCGCGGACGCGGGCGCGCGGTGGTGGTGTTCAGCGACGGCGAGACGGAAGACCGCGCCGGCGCGCTCGCCGCCGCGAGACGCCTGACAGAACGCGGTATCCCCATCTTCGCACTCGGTCTCGGCAGCGCCGCCGGCGCGCCCGTCCCCGGCGCCGGCGGCTTTCTGCGCACGGCCGACGGCCTCGTGATCTCGCGCCCGGACCGCGCGCTGCTGGCCGAACTCGCGCGGCTCGGCGGCGGCGAGTACGCCGACGCCAGCGCCGACGACCGCGACCGGGACCGGCTGGCCGCCGGGCTCGACGCCCTGCGGCGCGGCGCGGCGGACACCCGGCCGGCGCGTACGGGCTATCCGCTGCACCCCTGGCTGCTCGCCGCCGCGTTCGCGCTGCTGATGTGGAGCGGCGTCCGGCGACGTCCGGCGCCGGACGCCGCCCTGTGCCTCTTCCTCGTCGCCGGCGCCGGCCTGCTGCCCCAGACCGGTCATGCCGCCCCCTGGCGGGAACAGGCCGCCTATGACGCCCTGACGAAGGGCGACTACGCCGCGGCGGCGGCGCGCTACGGCGAGATCGACGACTACACGGGCTGGCTGGGACGCGGCGCGGCCTATTACCGGCAGCAGCGCTGGGAGGAGGCGCTCGCCGCCTTCACCGCCGCGGCCGAACGCGCCGGCGATGCCGACGGGCAAGCGCGCGCGCTCTACGATCAGGGGACGACGCTCGCCCGCCTGGGCCGTTATGCCGAGGCGGAACGCGCGCTGGAACGATCGTTGCGGCTGCGCCCGAATCATGCGCGCGCACAGCTCAATCTCAACCTGGTCCGGCGCGTCGCCCTCCCGCCGCCCGCGCCGGAGGCGGGACCGGAGCGCGGCGGCAATCCGATCCCGCCGGGCACGGACGCCCCGCGGGCGACCGAGTGGAACGCCGCCGCGCGCGGCGCCGCGCCGGCGTCCCCGCCGCCGCGCGCGGCCCCCGGGACGCCGGCGCGGGAAACCCGGCTCGCGCGCGAACTCGGCGAGCTGGCCGCCCGGCTCGACCGCCCGGACGAGATCCTGCGGCATCGTTTCCTGGTGCAGGATACCGAGCACCCGCTGAGCGCGGAGGAGTCGTCGTGGTGAGGCGCGTAGTGCCGTTACTGTGCGTCCTGCTGATCGCCGCGGCGGGACTGGCCCGCGCCGCCGGCGCGAGCTTCACGGCCACGGTCGACCGCAAGGAGCTGTATCAGAACGAGCACGTCGTGCTCACGCTGTCGCTCGCCGACAGCGACACCCGCCTGCGCGCCGAGGGCGTATCGCCCAACATCGACCTCACCCTGCTGACGGACCAGTTCGAACTGGGCGTACCGCGCGCCGACTTCCGCTTCAACCTGGCACGCGAGCAGCGGCGCTCGACCTCGGACATCACGGTCGAGCTGTTCCCGCGCCGCAGCGGGCGGCTGACCATACCGCCGTTCACCGTGGACGGCCTCAGCACGCGACCCATCGCCCTGCGGGTGCTGCCGCTGCCGGCCGCCGCGCGGCCCGAGGTGTTCGCCCGCAGCGGCGTCGGCCGCCGCGCGCTCCATGTCGGCGAGCAGACCCTGCTGTATCTCGACCTGTACTACCGCGCCGACATCAAAACGGCGGAACTCGGCGCCGCCCTCGAGACCGATCCGCGGCAGATCGAGGTGCATGCCCTGCCGAACACCGAGCGCAGCGAGCGCGTCGACGGGCTGGAATATCGCGTGACGCGCACGGCCTGGGCCGTGAGCCCGCAGATCGAGGCCCCGGTCGCGTTTTTCCTGCCCTCGATCTGGATCGAGACCCGCGCCGGCCGGCAATGGCGCCTGCCGGCGCAGGAACAGCGCCTCGCGGTGCACGGCCTGCCGGCGGACCTCCCCGCGGACGGCCTGGCCGCGCGCCCGCAGCTCTCGCAGACCCCGTTCGAGTCCGCGGCCGCCGGCCGCATCCTCCCCTGGCACATCACGCTGCGGGCCGCCGTCGGTCTGAATACCCTGCCGGAACGGCTGCCGCTCGCGCCCGCGACCGGGGCCTTCAAGGTCTATTTCGATCCGCCGGAACGGAGGCTCGAGGTCGGGCCGGACGGCGGCGTGGACAGCGTCGCCGAGTACGCGGGCTATCTCATGCCCCTCGCCGCGGGCACGTTCACCGCCCCGGCGCTCGCGCTGCCCTATTTCGATGCGGCGCGCGGCGCGCTGGGGCAGGCCGCGCTGCCGGCGGAGACGCTGCGGGTCGCGCCGGGCGAGCCGCCGGCGGACGCACCCCCGCCGCCCGTCGCCGCGCCCCCCGCGCTCGCGGAAGTTCCGGCCGGGGCCGAGACCTCCGCCGCGCCGGCCTGGCGCATCGCCGCCCTCGCCCTCCTCTGCGCCTGGCTTCTCACGCTGGCCCTGTGGTGGCGCCGGTCGACGCGGACCGGCGGCGGACGCCGCGGGAAGACCGCCCCGCCGCCGGTCGCGGCCACGCGCGGCCAGGCGCTGAAACGACGCCTGCTCGCCGCCCTCGGCGACGCGCGCACGCTGGAACAGGGGTTGCGTCGATGGGAACACCGGCACGGCGCGGACGCGGACCTGCGCGCGGCGGTGCGGATGCTCCAGCAGTGGTGCTACCGGCCCGCCGACGCCGTCGACGAGGACGCCGCCCACGCGCTGGTGGAGCGCGCCATCGCCGGCATGCGCGGACGGCGCCCGCGGGAAAACGGGCCGCGCGACCCCTGGTCGCCGCAGTCGTTCCGCGCACAGGCCGGGGACGCCGACGCCGGCTGAGGGTCCGCCCGGCACGGGCCCATGCGCCGATACACCGCTGTCACAGGTTGTTCAACATGACAGCGCTAAGATACACTCCAAGGACCCGCCGCGGCGCCCTCCCGGTGTCCGCGGCCCGTAAATCATCGGCCCGCACTCACGGCTTCCGCCGTTTCCTGCCCGGGCCGGCAAATCGCGGAAGGGAATCCACAGACACTGCCGGCACAGCCCCTTAACCCGGGAAAGGAATCTGAATGTCCCATAATGTCAGTCTGATAACGACCATCGCGGCCGGACTCGGGCTGGCGTTGCTGATGGGCTTCGTGGCCTCTCGGCTGCGTATCCCGCCCCTGGTCGGCTATCTGCTGGCCGGCATCGTCATCGGCCCGTGGACGCCGGGCTTCGTCGCGGATGTCGAACTCGCGGGACAGCTCGCCGAGATCGGCGTGATGCTCCTCATGTTCGGCGTCGGCCTGCACTTCTCCCTCGACGACCTGCTCTCGGTGCGCCGCATCGCCATCCCCGGGGCCATCGTGCAGATCCTCATCGCGACCGCGCTCGGCACGGCCGTGGCCATGTTCTGGGGCTGGGGGATCGGCGCCGCGCTGGTGTTCGGGCTCGCGTTGTCGGTCGCCAGCACGGTGGTGCTGCTGCGCGGGCTGGAGACGCTCGGCCTGCTCGAGTCGATCAACGGCCGCATCGCGGTGGGCTGGCTGATCGTCGAAGACCTCGTCATGGTGCTGGTCCTCGTCCTGTTGCCCGCCCTCGCCGGGGTGTTCGGCGGCGGCGCCGGCGGATCCGAGACGATCACGGACGGCGACCTGTGGCTCACGCTCGGGATCACGCTGGCCAAGGTGGCGGCATTCGTCGCCCTCATGCTGATCATCGGCTATCGCTTCTTTCCGCGCCTGCTGTGGCTGGTGGCGCGTACCGGGTCGCGCGAACTGTTCACCCTGTGCGTGCTCGCCACGGCCGTGGGCGTGGCCTACGGCTCCGCGATGCTGTTCGACGTCTCCTTCGCGCTCGGCGCGTTCTTCGCCGGCATGATGATGCGCGAATCGGAATTCAGCCATCGCGCCGCGGACGAATCGCTGCCCCTGCGCGACGCCTTCTCGGTGCTGTTCTTCGTCTCCGTGGGCATGCTGTTCGACCCGATGGTGCTGGTCGAAGAACCGGTCAAGATCCTGGCGGTGGTCGCCATCATCATGGTGGGCAAGACCCTGGCGGCGATCGCCCTGGTGCTCGCCTTCCGCTATCCGCTCAACACCGCGCTGATCGTCGGCCTGAGCCTGGCCCAGATCGGTGAATTTTCCTTCATCCTGGCCGGCATGGGCGCCTCCCTGGGCCTGCTGCCCGCGGCCGGGCACAGCCTGATCCTGGCCGGGGCCCTGATCTCGATCGCGCTCAATCCGGTGCTGTTCACCATCATCAAACCGGCGCAGAACTGGCTGCGCGCCCGCTCGAAACTGGCGCGGCGCCTGGAGGCGCGCGACGATCCTCTCGCCCAGTTGCCGATGTCGGTCGAGGAGCAGTATCTGTCCGGCCAGGTGGTGCTGGTCGGTTACGGCCGGGTGGGTCGCCGCATCGCCGACGCACTGACCGAGCGGCACATCCCGTTCGTGGTCGCCGAACAGAACCGGGAGGCGGTCGAAAAACTGCGCGCGCGCAACATCCCGGCGGTCTCGGGCGATGCCTCCGATCCCGCCGTGCTGATCCAGGCGCACATCGCGCGGGCGAGCATGCTCGTCATCGCCACGCCCGACACGTTCAACGTGCGCAAGATGGTCGCCACCGCGCGCACGCTGAACCCCGCCATCGAGGTCGTGGTGCGCACGCACAGCGAGGAAGAGTCCGCGCTGCTGCGGACCGAAAACATCGGCAAGGTCTTCATGGGCGAACACGAACTGGCCCTGGGCATGACGCGGCATATCCTCACCCACATGGCGCCGCCCGCCCCGTAGCGCCGCGCACGGAACGGATCTGAAGAGTGAACCGACGTCGTGATCGAACCGCTACGCCTCACCGAAGCCGAACCCCCTTGGCACAGCCGGGAGGCCAGCGGGGTGCTGTCGCGGCTGGAGACGGACGCCGCGCGGGGACTGTCGACGCATGACGCCGAACTGAGGCTCGCGCGCCACGGGCCCAACCAGTTGCCGTCCCCGCCGCGGCGCCCGCCCTGGCTGCGCCTGCTGTTGCAGTTCCACAATGTCCTCATCTACGTGATGCTGGCCGGCGCGGCGGTCACCGCCCTGCTCGAACACTGGGTGGACACCGGCGTGCTGCTGATCGCGGTCCTGGTCAACGCCGTCATCGGCTTCATCCAGGAAGGCAAGGCGGAATCCGCCCTCGCCGCGATCCGCCGCATGCTCTCGCTGCACGCCACCGTATGCCGCGACGGGGAACGCCGCACCGTGCCGGCCGAATCCCTGGTGCCGGGCGACATCGTCGTCCTGGTCTCGGGCGACAAGGTGCCCGCCGACCTGCGCCTGATCGCGGCGAAGGGCGTGCAGGCGGCGGAGGCCGCGCTCACGGGCGAGTCCGCGCCGGTGGAGAAATCCAGCGCGCCCGTGCCCGCCGACAGCCCGCTGGGGGACCGCCAGGGCATGCTCTACTCGGGCACGCTGATCGCCTCGGGCATGGCCACCGGCGTCGTCGTGGCCACCGGCCGCGACACCGAGTTGGGACGCATCAGCGTCATGCTCGAGCAGGTGCGGGCGACGACCACCCCGCTGCTGCGCCAGATGGACCGCTTCAGCCGCTGGCTGGCCGGCGTCATTCTGCTGTTGTCGGCGGGGACCTTCGTGCTGGGCGTACTGTGGCGCGGGCACACCCCCGGCGACATGTTCATCATGGTGGTGGCCCTGGCGGCCTCGGCCATCCCCGAGGGGCTGCCCGCCATCATGACCATCACGCTCGCCTTCGGCGTCCGCCGCATGGCGAGCCGGCAGGCGATCATCCGCCACCTGCCCGCCGTGGAGACCCTGGGCTCGGTCACGGTCATCTGCTCCGACAAGACCGGCACGCTGACCCGGAACGAGATGACGGTGCAGAAGCTCGTCACCGCCGCGCGCGTCTGGGACGTCAGCGGGACCGGCTACGCGCCCGACGGCGGCTTCCACCTCGCGGGCACAGCGGTGCTCGTCGACGACTACCCGGAACTCGCCGAGATCGGGCGCGCCGCGCTGCTGTGCAACGACGCGGCGCTGCACCGCCGGGGAGACGCCTGGCAACTGGACGGAGACCCCACCGAGGGTGCCCTGCTGACGCTCGCGCTCAAGGCGGGCCTGGACGCGGACCTGACGCGCACCGGGCTGCCGCGCACCGACGTCATCCCCTTCGAATCGCAGCATCGATTCATGGCGACGCTGCACCACGACCACGAGGACCACGGCCTCATCTATGTGAAGGGCGCGCCGGAACGCATCCTGGGGATGTGCGACCGGCAGCGGGCGGACGACCGCGACCAGCCGCTCGATCCCGAATACTGGCACCGCATGGCCTCGGAATGCGCCGCGGACGCCCTGCGCGTGCTGGCGATCGCGGTGAAACGCCTCCCCGCCCCCCGCCAGGAGCTGCATTTCTCGGACGCCGAATCCGGCTTCACGCTGCTGGCCCTGTTCGGCAGCATCGATCCGCCGCGGGAAGAGGCCATGGCCGCGGTGGCCGAGTGCGCCTCGGCCGGCATCCGGGTCAAGATGATCACCGGCGACCACGCGGAAACGGCGCGCGCCATCGGGGCCCAGCTCGGCATCGGGCGCGGCAAACCGGCGCTGACCGGCGGCGAGATCGAGGGCCTGGACGACGACCGGCTCCGCCGGCTCGCGACCGACATCGACGTCTTCGCGCGCGCCAGCCCGGAACACAAGCTGCGTCTGGTGCAGGCCCTGCAGGCGAACGGGCAGGTCGTGGCCATGACCGGAGACGGCGTCAACGACGCGCCGGCGCTGAAACGCGCCGACGTCGGCGTCGCCATGGGGATGAAGGGCACCGAAGCGGCCAAGGAGGCGGCCGACATGGTGCTCGTCGACGACAACTTCGCCACCATCAGCAACGCCGTCCGCGAGGGGCGGGGCATCTACGACAACATCCGGAAATTCATCCTGTTCATGCTGCCGACCAACGGCGGCGAGGGCCTGGTGGTGATCGCCGCGATCCTGTTCGAGCTGCTGCTGCCCATGACGCCGGCGCAGGTGCTCTGGATCAACATGGTCACCTCCAGCACGCTGGGACTCGCCCTCGCCTTCGAACGCCCGGAGGCGGACGTCATGCGGCGGCGGCCGCGCGACCCGCGCGAATCGCTGCTGTCCTGGTTCTTCGTCTGGCGCGTACTGATGGTCTCCCTGCTGATCATGGCGGGGACGCTCGGCCTGTTCCTGTGGGAACTGGGCCGGGGGGCCGCGCTGGAAACGGCGCGTACCATCGCCGTGAACACGGTGGTGGTCGCGGAGATGTTCTACCTGCTCTGCAGCCGCTACATCCATCGCTCCGTGCTGTCGCGCGAGGGGCTGCTGGGCAATCGCTACGTCCTGATCGCCATCGCGGCCTGCGTCCTGCTCCAGATCGCCTACACCTACGCCGGCCCGCTGCAACGGATCTTCCACTCCACCGCGCTGAACACCGAAGAGTGGCTGCGCGTGATCGGCGCCGGCGCCCTGATCTTCGTCTTCGCGGAACTGGAAAAGGCCGTGATCCGCGCCTGGCGAAACCGGGGACAGACCCCGGTTTGATTCGGTTCGTGGTTATCGGGGACGGACTTAAGTCCGTCCCCTAGCCGTAGGTTGGGCCGAACAACGTGAAGCCCAACATCGAGCCGGGAAATGCGCCCCCCGGGGACGGATTTGAAATCCGTCCCCAGAGCGCTATATGGGGGGAGCGGAACTCATGACGCGTCGTGATGAAATCGCAGGGTGGGCGCGGTGTTCGTGCCCACCCTGCCTATAATCCGGGAACCCGGAACGACGGTTTATCCTCCAAGTGTAAGGAATGCCCGCCCGCCGCGACCAATGGGTAACATACGATCGGCGCGGTGATCCGCCATAACCCTGGAGCACATCCGGCATGACCCTGTTCATTCTTTCCTATCTCGGCGGCGTCATCACCATCGCGAGCCCGTGCATCCTGCCGGTGCTGCCGTTCGTGTTCGCCCGCGCCGGCGGACCCTTCCGCACCCACGGGCTGCCGCTGCTGGCCGGCATGGGGATCACCTTCGCCGGCGTGGCGACGCTCGCGACGGTCGGCGGCCACTGGGCGGTGCAGGCCAACCAGTACGGCCGCGTCGCGGCGCTGGTCGTGCTCGCGCTGCTCGGGCTGACGCTGCTGTGGAGCGGGCTCGCCGAGCGCCTGACCCGGCCGCTGGTGCGCCTGGGCGGACGCCTATCGGAAACGGCCGGCGGCGGCGCGGGCGGTTCCTTCGTGCTCGGCATCGCCACCGGCCTGCTGTGGGCACCGTGCGCGGGGCCGATCCTCGGGCTGGTGCTGACCGGCGCCGCGCTGCAGGGCGCCAACGTACAGACCGGCCTGCTGCTGCTCGCCTACGCGGCGGGCGCCGCCACCTCGCTCGCGCTCGCCCTGCTCGCCGGCGGCCGCGTGTTCCGGGCCATGAAGCGCGCGCTCGGCGCGGAGGCGTGGTTGCGCCGCGGACTCGGCGTCGCCGTGCTGGCCGGCGTGGCCGCGATCGTACTCGGAGCGGACCGCGGCCTCCTGACGCAGGTCTCGCTGGCGCGCACCACGCAGATCGAGCAATGGCTGCTGGATCGCTTTCAGATGCCCATGGCCGATGCCCCCGCCGCCTCGGGCCCCGGCTCCATGCCGGCCGCTGCGCAGGACGGGCTGAACCCGCTGCTGAATTTCGCCGGCGCCACCGCCTGGCTCAACTCGCCGCCGCTCGACGCGGCCGCGCTGCGCGGCAAGGTCGTGCTGGTCGATTTCTGGACCTATTCCTGCATCAACTGCCTGCGCACCCTGCCCTACGTGCGCGCCTGGGCCGATCGATACCGCGACCAGGGCTTCGTCGTCATCGGCGTGCACACGCCCGAGTTCGCCTTCGAGAAGGATCCCGGCAACGTGCGCAAGGCGTTGCGCGACCTCGCCATCGCCTACCCCGTCGCCACCGACAACGACTACGCGGTGTGGCGCGCGTTCAACAATCGCTACTGGCCGGCGCATTATTTCTTCGACGCCTCCGGACGGCTGCGCCATCAGCACTTCGGCGAGGGCGAATACGAGGAGTCCGAGGCCCTCATCCGGCAGCTCCTCGCCGAGCGCGACGGCCGGTCCATGCCCACGGCCTTCAGTTCACCCGTCGGGCAGGGCGCCGAGGCGGCCGCCGGACGGATCCCCGGGCGCTCACCCGAGACCTACCTCGGCTACGCGCGCGCGAAACAGTTCGCCTCGCCGGGTGGGATCGACCGGGACCAGCCGCGTATCTACGCCGCGCCGGAACGGCCCGCGCGCAACGAATGGGGCCTCGCCGGCGAATGGTGGGTGGGCGCCCAGGACGCGCGGCTGCTGACGCCGGCCGGGCGCATCGTCTATCGCTTCCGCGCGCGCGACCTGCACCTGGTGCTGGGGCCGGACGAGACGGGCGAACCGGTGCGTTTCCGCGTGACGCTGGACGGCGCGCCGCCGGGCGCGGATCATGGGGTCGACGTCGACGCGCGCGGCGAGGGCATGGTCCGCGAGCATCGCTTGTACCAGCTCATCCGCCAGGTAAATGAAGCGGCGGGCGGGGACGCCGGCGAGCGCACCTTCGAGATCGAATTCCTCGACCCCGGCGTGCGGGCCTACGCGTTCACTTTCGGCTGAAGGAGTCTCGTCATGTCACATCTGTCTTTCGATTCCAATGACGCCGCGCCGCGCCTCACGCGCCGCCGCCTGCTGATCGCGGTCGCTGCGGTCGCCGCCGCCGTGTTCGTCGGTTCCCGCGTGCGCGGGCCGTATGCCGCCGGTCGCGCCGCCCAGGACAGTGGGCAGCAGGATCCGGTGTGGATCGTCCCGGTCACCGCCGCCGGCCGGGCGCTGGCGCCGGAGCGCGTCGACAAGATAGTGAAGGACGACGCCGAATGGCGCCGGCAGTTGTCGCCGCTGGCCTATCAGGTCACGCGCCGCGACGGCACCGAGCGCGCCTACAGCGGGCAGTACTGGGATCTGCACGACGCCGGCCTGTACCGCTGCGTCTGCTGCGACACCGCGCTGTTCTCCTCGACGACCAAATTCGATTCGCGCACCGGCTGGCCGAGCTTCTGGGAACCGGTCGCGCCGCAGAACGTCGTCGAATCGTCCGACCTCAGCTTCGGCATGACGCGCACCGCGGTCTCGTGCCGGCGCTGCGACGCCCATCTGGGTCACATATTCAACGACGGACCGCGGCCGACCGGCCTGCGCTACTGCATCAACTCGGTGGCGCTGAACTTCGTGCCGCTCTGAAACCGGGGTCGTGAAGCCGGGGTCTGACCCCACTAAACCGGGGTCAGACCCCGGCTTCACAGACCCCGGCTTCACGACCCCAGCTCAACGAGGAGTCATCGCCATGACACATCCCGCTCCGAACAGGCTGTTTCCCTTTCTGGCCGCCCTGCCGCTGGCCACCCTGCTCGCCTGCGCGCAGGCCGCGACACCGTTGCCGGCCCCGCGCGTCGACGTCCCCGCGGCGGCGTCGGGGCGGGAGGTCGCCGTGCTCGCGGGCGGCTGCTTCTGGGGTGTGCAGGCGGTCTACCGGCATGTCAGGGGCGTCGTCGATGTCAGCGCGGGCTACGCGGGCGGCACGGCCGAGACCGCCAGCTACCGGAAGGTCAGCTCGGGGACGACCGACCACGCCGAGTCCGTGGAGATCACCTTCGATCCCGCCCAGGTCAGCTTCGGCACGCTGCTGCAGATCTATTTCTCGGTGGCCCACGACCCCACGCAGCTCAACCGCCAGGGCCCGGACCGCGGGCGGCAATACCGCTCCGCCATCTTCTACACCAGTGAAGCGCAGCGGCGTGTCGCCCAGGCCTACATCGATCAACTGCAATCAGCGCACGCCTTCCCGCAACCGATCGTCACGCAGGTGACCCCGCTCCAGGGCTACTACATCGCGGAACCGCATCACCAGGATTACGCCGAGCGCCACCCCGACGAACCCTACATCGTGATCAACGACGCGCCCAAGGTGCGGAATCTGAGCCGGCAGTTTCCCGAACTGTATCTGGCCGAGACACTGAAACCGAACTGAGCGTAGGGTGGACACGGAATTGCAAAAAACCGGGGACAGACCACGGTTTTGTCGACTGATACGGCAGGGAGTTCCTTGATCTCTTGACGAAACCGTGGTCTGTCCCCGGTTTTGCGCTTAGACCAATTCATTAATAATCAAAAGCCAGTAGCCCGGATGAAGCACAGCGGAATCCGGGAATACCTCCTTTCAACTCCCCCCGGATTCCGGCGCGATGCGCCTGCATCCGGGCTGCGATGGCCGTCGATGTTGGGCTTTATTCCATTCAGTCCAACCTACAGGAGTACAGGCGAACCGTGATCCGTAGGTTGGGCTGAGCAACGCGAAGCCCAACATCACCCCCATCCCTTCAGCACATCAAAAACCTTCCGCCCATAACCCTCTCCGGCACAACGCGATCCCACAATAACCGAAATCGCCTCGAACCCAACACCACACACCACACTACCATCACTCCGAAATCCCACCGCTCAGCTTG
>JADLCS010000099.1 GCA_020847075.1 Gammaproteobacteria bacterium | reverse complement strand
TCGCTCTTCATATCTTCGTTTTAACAACATTTTCTTTAAAATGGGGATCATCAAATATTTCTACGAAACGAAAACACACTTATTCGGTTTTTTTAGGAGCTTTTAGATACAAGTCAAAATCGTTCTCTATCGTATCAGAACAGTGATGCATATCGAAAACATGCCTGACAGTAAGACATTCAACCTCTTTTGGAAATGATCAATTTGGTGTTCGTTCAAGTGAGAAGGTAAGATGATTTAATTGATCATCTTTGTCGACCTTTCCCCGTCAATTTTCTGTTAACGGTCGATGAAATGTAGCGCTTGCATGCTTCAGTTTGAAGTTCATTTATTTCAACGACTGAAGAATTATACGACAAGTGCGGAACACCTGAACAAGTCTCGTTTGTTGAAGCATAAGGAATCTATCAAGAGTGAGGTTCTCGAACTAGATTGAAGATCTGACTTTGGCACTTATCGAAATAATCATGTCGAGAAATACAATAGATAAAAGAAGCAAAGAAGTAGATTTATTTATTGAACTGATCAACTGAACTTGATCGTTTCATCACTTGAAAAACCCATTTATTTCTTGGCTTATACTGAAGAACACTATCAAAGAGGATGTCGTCGCCATCAATTCTAGTTGAATCGTTGGAGTTGATTCTAACTCATCTATTTCGTATTGGTGGTCCCATATTAATCGTTCTTGGAACAGTCAGTTGTATTCTTAGTCTGATGGTATTTGGAAAGAAAACTTTACGAAAAAATCCATGTTCCGTTTTTCTGATGGCTTTCAATGCGAGTAATCTTCTTTATATTTATACATCATTGTTACCAGGAGTTTTGTTAACGGGTTATTCAATTCATATCAATTCGGTTCATACCGTTGTTTGTCGATTATTGATGTACAACGCATTGGTTGTCGATGTTCTATCACCCTTCTATTTGGTTGGAGCATCGATCGATCGGTGTTTGATCACATCAACTCAAGCTCGAATACGTCAACTTAGTACACTGAAATCAGCTTGTATTTCTATCAGTGTCATAACACTTTTTTGGCTTATCTT
>JADLCS010000070.1 GCA_020847075.1 Gammaproteobacteria bacterium | reverse complement strand
CTGATCGAGAAGAACACCACCATCCCGACCAAGGCCTCGCAGGTGTTCTCCACCGCCGATGACAACCAGACCGCGGTGACGGTGCACGTGCTGCAGGGCGAGCGCGAGGTGGCGGCGGCGAACAAGTCGCTCGGCCGTTTCGACCTCAGCGACATCCCGCTCGCGCCGCGCGGCATGCCGCAGATCGAGGTGGCCTTCGACATCGACGCCAACGGCATCCTCAACGTATCCGCCAAGGACAAGGCGACCGGCAAGCAGCAGTCGATCGTGATCAAGGCCTCCAGCGGTCTGTCCGAGGACGAGATCAAGCGCATGGTCACCGACGCCGAAGCGCACGCGGACGAGGATCGCCGCTTCCACGAACTGGTCGATGCGCGCAACAAGGCCGACAACATGATCCACGCGGTCAAGAAGACGCTCGCCGATCTGGGCGACAAGGTCGAGGCCGGCGAGAAGGGGGCGATCGAGACGGCGATCGAGCAGTTGCAGTCGGCGATGAAGGGCGACGACAAGGCGGCCATCGAGGCGAAGACCGATGCCCTGACCCAGGCCTCCGCCAAGATCGCGGAGCGTGCCTACGCGCAGTCCCAGCAGGGGCCGGGCGCCGGGCAGGCGGCGGATTCCGCCGCCCCGGGCGGCGGCGATCCTGGGCAGGACAACGTCGTCGACGCCGAGTTCGAGGAGGTCAAAGAGGACCAGCGCAAGTAAATCCCGGCGGGGCCGCGTGCCGGACGCGTCGCATTCGCGGCGCGTCTGGTCTATGATACCCGCCGTTCCGCGCCACAGGCCGCGGACACCGAAGCGCGGGGCGATGCGTCCCGCGCTTTTGCGTATCGATGGGCCGCGGCGCGCGGCGACGACCCGGATCTGAGACGGCAGCGGAAGAACGATGGCGAAGCAGGACTATTACGAATTGCTCGACGTGGCGCGCAACGCCAGCGAGGCCGAACTCAAGAAGGCCTATCGCCGCCTGGCGATGAAGCATCACCCCGACCGCAATCCCGGCGACAAGGAGGCGGAGGAGAAGTTCAAGGAGGCCAAGGAGGCCTACGACGTGCTGTCCGACGCGCGCAAGCGCGCCGCCTACGACCAGTTCGGCCACGCCGGGGTCGACGCCGCCGCGGGCGCCGGGGCGCACGGCGGCTTCCGTGGCGCGAGTTTCAGCGATATCTTCGACGATGTGTTCGGCGACATCTTCGGCGCGCGCGCCGGGCGCGGCGGGGCGCAGCGCGGCGCCGACCTGCGTTACGACCTCGAGCTGAGTCTGGAGGAGGCGGTGCGCGGCACCACGGTCAAGGTGCGCGTTCCGACCCAGGTGGCGTGCAAGACCTGCGAGGGCAGCGGGGCCAAGAAGGGCACCAGCCCGGTCACCTGCACCACCTGCGGCGGCCAGGGACAGGTGCGCATGCAGCAGGGCTTCTTCTCCATCCAGCAGACCTGTCCGCGCTGCCGCGGCCTGGGCAAGATCATCAGCGAGCCCTGCGCCACCTGCCACGGCCAGGGGCGCGTCAAGGAGACCAAGACCCTGTCGGTGAAGATCCCGCCCGGCGTCGATACGGATGACCGCATCCGGCTGACGGGCGAGGGCGAGGCCGGCGAGCAGGGCGGGCCGGCGGGCGACCTCTACGTCCTGATCCACGTCAAGCCGCATCCCATCTTCGTCCGCGAGGGCACGGACCTGCATTGCGAGATGCCGATCAGCTTCGTCACCTCGGCGCTGGGCGGCGAGCTCGAGGTGCCGACGCTGGACGGGCGCGTCGTGCTGAAGGTGCCCGCCGAGACCCAGACGGGCAAGCTGTTCCGCCTGCGCGGCAAGGGGGTGCGCTCCGTGCAGGGCGGCGGCACCGGCGATCTGTTGTGCCGCGTGGTGGTGGAGACCCCGGTGAACCTGAATGAGCAGCAGCGGGAACAACTGCGGGAGTTCGAGCGCACGCTGCAGGAGCGGAACGAGCGTCACAGCCCGCGGGCGCGGAGCTGGTTCGACGGCGTGAAGAAGTTCTTCGAAGACCTGAAACTGTAGGCGGCCGCGCGCCGCGGGCGCGGGATCGCGGGAGGGGAGCATGACCAGAATCGCCGTCGCCGGCGCCTCCGGGCGCATGGGTCGCACGCTCATCGAGGCCTGCCGGGGGCACGCGGGCCTCCGCCTGACCGCGGCCATCGACCGCCCGGGCAGCCCGGCGCTCGGCCGCGACGCCGGGGAAGTGGCCGGCATCGGGCCGGTGGGCGTGATCGTGGGGGCGGATCTGGCGGCGGTCGCGCGCGACTTCGACGTGCTGATCGATTTCACCCTGCCCGACGCCACGGCGGCCCATGTCGCCCTCTGCCACGAGGCTGGCCGCCGCATGGTGATCGGCACGACCGGTTTCAGTCCCGACCAGCGCCGCGACATCGAGCGGCGCGCCGCCGACATCGCGATCATGCTCGCCCCCAATATGAGCGTCGGCGTGAATCTCTGCTTCAAGCTGCTCGACATCGCCGCGCGGGTGCTGGGCGACGAGGTCGACATCGAGATCATCGAGGCCCACCATCGCAACAAGGTCGACGCGCCCTCCGGCACCGCGCTGCGCATGGGCGAGGTGATCGCCGACGCGCTGGGGCGCGATCTCGCCCGCTGCGCCGTCTATGGCCGCGAGGGACACACCGGCGTGCGCGACCGCGCCACCATCGGCTTCGAGACCATCCGCGCCGGCGACATCGTCGGCGAACACCGCGTCATGTTCGCCGGGCTCGGCGAGCGTGTCGAGATCATGCATACGGCGACCAGCCGGTTCACCTTCGCGGGCGGCGCCCTGCGCGCGGCCGGCTGGATCATGCGACACGAGACCGGCCTGTTCGACATGCAGGACGTCCTCGGCCTCAAGTAGCCTCCCTGGACCGGGTACAAGGCCGCGCCGGACGGGAACGGCGGGCTCGCGCGGGCCTGTTTTTCCACCTGCCGGGATGATACCCTGCCGGGGACGCACTCCGGCCTGTACGCCGGGACGGACAAGAATGAACAACAAGAATCGTTCGGGGGAAGGCGGATGAAAAGGGGACGGCGGTTGTGTTCCGTGCTGGGCGGGCTGCTGGCGGCTGTTCAGGGGGTCGCGTCGCACGCCGCATCCGATCCCTCGGTCGCCTCACCGACGGATGCGCGCCTGTCCTTCGAGGTCGGCGTGGAAAGTTTCCGCTGGCGCGAACTCGACGACGACGGCCGGCGCCTGCTGACCGAACAGGGGCCGCGGTTCATGATCGGCGCCGCGCTCGGCAATTTTCTCCATGCGGACTCCGGTCCGATCTTCGAGATGCGCCTGGGCAGCCGTCTGGGCGAGGTGGATTACGACGGGCAGGACAACAACGGCCGTTTCGTCGGCACCGTCTCCGATTATTCCGGCTGGGTCGGCGAGGTCAACGGGGGTTACCGTTTCCCCGAGTTCGTCCAGGGCGTCTCGATCGACCTGTTCGGCGGCATGGGGCTGGACAACTGGCGCCGGGAGATCAACGGCGGGGTCAATTCCATCGGGCAGTCGGTGGCCGGATTCACCGAGGATTACGGCGTAGCCTACCTGCGCTGCGGTATCGGCATCGCCCTGCACGGCGCCTCTCCGGGCGGTTATCTCCAACTGGGCTTCCGCAGGCCGCGCTCGGTTTCGGAAGAGGTGCGTCTCCAGGGGCGGACCATCAACCTCTCCCCGGGCGAGAACGCCGCCGCGTTCCTCTCCTATCAGGTCGCGTTGGGCACGCCGCGGGAGGAAGGCGCCGCCGGCGGGTACCTCAGGTTCTACTACGCGGGTTACCGCTTCGGCAAATCGGAGATCGAACAGATCGGCGCCAGCCAGGTGTGGCAGCCGCGCAGCGATGGCGATACACTCGGCGTCGCCCTGGGATTCCATTTCTGAGCCCGAGCCCTCTTTCGGCCGGCGGCCCGTCAGTGCTGTCCGAGCAGCAGTTCCAGCACCAGTTTGCTGCCCAGATAGGCGAACAGCAGCGAGACGAAGCCGCCCAGCGTCCAGCGGATCGCGGTCTTGCCGCGCCAGCCGAACCTCCACCTCCCCCACAGCAGGACGGCGAACACCAGCCAGGCCAGGATGGAGAAGAACGTCTTGTGCGCGAGGTGCTGGGCGAACATGTCGTCCAGATAGACGAAACCGGAGGCCAGGGAGAGGCTCTGCATGACGAAGCCGACCCCGATCATCTGGAACAGCAGCGATTCCATCGTCTGCAGCGGCGGCAGCGCGCGGATGAAGCCGCCCGGGTGTTTTTCGCGCAGGTGCTTGTCCTGGATGGCGATGAGGATGGCCTGCACCGCCGCGAGCGACAGGACGCTGTAGGCGGTGATGGAGATGATGATGTGGATGTCGAGGATGTTGCGCTGCGGGCTCAGGATGTGATTGCTGGGAAAGATCTGTTCCAGGATCACGGCGATCGCGGCGAGCGGAAAGACCGCGATGCCCAGGTTCTCCACCGGGCGGTCGAAGGCGGTGAGCGCGAGCAGCAGGGCGATCAGCCAGGTCAGCAGCGACACCGCGTTGAAGAAACCGAAATTGATGCCTTCCGGGGTGAACAGTTGCAGATAGAGCAGGACGGCGTGCAGCGCCACCGCCACGAGGGCGATCGACAGTATCTTTCCCTTGCCGGGCCCCGTCGGGATCCCGCCGCCGGCGAGGCGCCGGACGAGCAGGGCGGCGGCGGCGAGATACGCCGGAACGAGCAGGAGGCAGAGCAACAGGGTGTCCATAGGGGCTCGAATCGGGACGGCGGCGGTCAGCCCGCCATCCTCGCGGTATCAGGGTATTGATTCACTGAAGAAATCATGTCCAAGGTCGATAGTATCGTAGTATGCGCCGCCGCGTCCGTATCGGGTCGGGGCGGTTTTGCTATCACCGTGACGAATTTAGCGATTTTTCCGCTCGCGGTCAAAGCAGAAGGGGAAGTCCGGGGCGGGTTTCCCGCCACGGCGGATTGAAACCGGGGTGATCGGCGACGCGGGGACGGCCCCGGCGGGATCGCGAAGAGAATCGATATATGAAACTGCGCGTGTGGGGATGCAGCGGCGGCATCGGCGGCGAACTGCGTACGACCTCCTTGCTGATCGACGATGACATCCTGATCGATGCCGGGACCGGGATCGGCGAGCTGAGTCTCGACGAGATGAAGAAGGTCCGCCATGTCTTCCTCACCCATACCCATCTGGATCACATCGCCTGCCTGCCGCTGATGGTGGACAGCATGTTTCCGCACATCGTCGAGCCGATGATGATCCGCAGCCACGCCTCCGCCATCGAGGTGCTCAAGAAGCATATCTTCAACTGGGCCATCTGGCCCGATTTCGCCAGCCTTCCGACCACCGACAATCCGGTCATGCGCTACGAGTCGCTGCAGATGGGCGACGTCTGCGCCCTGGACGGGCGCCGCTTCGAGATGATGCCCGTGAACCACATCGTCCCCACCGTCGGCTATCGCATCGAATGCGCGAGCGGGGTGGTGGCCTTCAGCGGCGACACCACTACCAACGACACGTTCTGGGAGGAGCTCAACAAACGCTCCCGGCTCGACGTGCTGATCGTCGAGGTCGCGTTCAAGGAATCCTTCCGGGAACTCGCGCTCAAGTCGCGCCACTACTGCCCCTCGCTGCTGGCCGAGGACCTGAAGAAGCTCCGGCATCGCCCGCAGATCTATCTGACGCACAACAAGCCCGGCGAGGAGGACCTGATCATGCGCCAGTGCCGCGAGCGGATCACCGACCGCGAGCTCCGACGTCTGAGCGGCGGCCTCGTCATCGAGGTCTGAGCGCGTTTCGGCCCGGATTCCCGCCGGGCTTGCGCGGGAGGTGCGCCGCCGGTGTATCATGGCCGTGGTTTGATCATCCCGGACCCGGTCCCATCCCATGTTTGAGAATCTCACCGAACGCCTCGGCCAGGCGCTGAAGAACCTGCGCGGCCAGGGCCGCCTGACGGACGACAACATCAAGGAGGCCCTGCGCGAGGTGCGCATGGCGCTGCTCGAGGCCGACGTCGCCCTGCCCGTGGTGAAGGACTTCGTCGAGCGGGTGCGCGAGCGCGCGGTCGGCCAGGAGATCCTGCAGAGCATGACGCCCGGGCAGGCGCTGATCCGGGTGGTGCGCGACGAACTGGTCGCCGTCATGGGGGAGCATTCCGCCGGGCTCGAGCTCAACGTGCCGCCGCCGGCCGTGATCATGCTCGCCGGCCTGCAGGGCTCCGGCAAGACGACCACGACCGCGAAGCTGGCGCGCTGGATCCGCGAGCACCTGAAAAAGAAGGTGCTGGTGGTGAGCGTCGACGTCTACCGCCCGGCCGCGATCGAACAGCTCGAAACCCTGGCCGGCGAGGTCGGCGTGGCGTTCTTTCCCTGCCGGACTGATCAGGATCCGGTGACGGTCGCCGCCGCCGCCGTCGATCACGCCCGCAAGCAGTTCATCGACGTCGTCATCGTGGACACCGCCGGCCGCCTGCACGTGGACGCGGATATGATGGACGAGGCGCGCCGCCTGCACGCCGCG
>JADLCS010000069.1 GCA_020847075.1 Gammaproteobacteria bacterium | reverse complement strand
GTCGCCCGTCAGCAGATAAGCGATCGTGAAGGCGATCGAAAAATGCAGGATGGCGAATGTCAGCGTCTTGGTCATGAGGCATCTCCGTCGGTGGACCCTGATAGAGATAATAATGATTCTCAGACGTGACTGAAGTCGATTTATTCTAAACGGGTGATAGGGCGCGGCTATGGGGGAGTCCGGCGGGGCCGCGGGTCCGGCCGGGGCCGCGCGTCGTGGCGGGGCCATCCCTGGCAGTGCGACTCCCGAGGCCTACGATAGCCCTGTGCGCCGGTATCCACCATAATACTTTCCGGTGGGGTGCATGGCGGCGGGGGAACGCCGCGGGAGGGGAGAGATGCGGGCGGAAAGCGAACGACCCGGCGCGCGATCTCGATCGATGAGGCGGACCGTGGCGCGCCGGCGCCACCCGTCGCCGCGGGGGCTCGTCCTGGCCCTCATTCTGCTGTTCGCCGCGGGCGGTGGAGCTCCGGTGGAGGCCGCGGCCGGGGCGAGCGCCGTCCCGGTATACGGTTACCGCATCGTGCGCGTCTACCCGCATGACCGCGATGCGTTCACCCAGGGGCTGGTGTACCTGAACGGCGAGCTGTACGAGAGCACCGGGCTCAACGGTGCCTCTTCGGTGCGCCGGGTCGAGCTCAGGAGCGGCCGGGTGCTGCAGCGGCTGTCGCTGGACGGAAAATATTTCGGGGAAGGGTTGGCGGCCTGGGGTCCGAACCTGATCCAGTTGACGTTTCGTTCGAATATCGGTTTCGTCTACGACCGCGCCAGCCTCCGCCTGCGCCAGACCTTCACCTACGCCGGCGAGGGCTGGGGCCTCACGCAGGACGGGACCCGCCTGATCATGAGCGACGGTACCTCCGTCCTGCGCTTCCTCGACCCCTGGACCTTGCGGGACCAGGGGGTGCTGCCGGTGCGCGACGGGGGCCGGGAAGTGGCCGGGCTGAACGAGCTGGAGTTCGTCAACGGAGAGATCTTCGCGAATGTCTGGCCCACCGACAGGATCGCGCGCATCGCGGCCGGGACCGGCGCGGTGACCGGCTGGATCGACCTGGCGGGTCTGCTCGCGCCGGCGGACAAGGTTGCCCCCGGCAGCGTATTGAACGGCATCGCCTACGATGCGGCGAACGACCGCCTGTTCGTGACCGGAAAGCGCTGGCCCCGGCTGTTCGAGATCAAGCTGGTCCCGCGCGGCGCGGGGCCGCATTGACGCCGGCGGCATGACGTCCGGCCGGGGCAGTTCCATCCACCGGTGCGATGGGATATCTTAGCGCTGCGCCCCGGGCGCCGGTTTCCTCAATCCGACATCCTCTCCGACAGGCGAAAAATCCGATGAACGCGTTCTGGTTGGCGACCCTGCTGCTGTGCTGCAGCAACGTCTTCATGACCTTCGCCTGGTACGGGCATCTGAAGAACCTGCCGCATCAACCGTGGCTGATCGCCGCCCTGGTCAGCTGGGGGATCGCCTTCTTCGAGTATCTGCTCCAGGTGCCCGCCAACCGGATCGGCCATCAGGTGATGACTGTGGGACAGTTGAAGATCCTGCAGGAGATCATCACGCTGACGGTATTCGTCCCGTTCGCGCTGTTCTACATCAAGGAGAAGCTGACGCTGGATTATCTGTGGGCCGGCCTGTGTCTTCTGGGCGCGGTGTTTTTCCTGTTTCGCGCCCGGATGTTCGGGGCCTGAGCCCGGCCGCGGTTGCGGTTGCGGGCGGATCGTGCGAAGGTGGTACCCCTGATGTGCCCGCCGGAAGCCCCGGATCCGCCCGGAGCGCTTCCATGTTGCCATGAATACGAATCTCGGAGGGATCGATGCAGATACAAGACGATTGCGTGGTGTCCATTCATTACACATTGACCGACGAGCGGGGTGAGCAGCTCGATTCTTCCGTCGGCCAGGATCCGCTGGTGTACCTCCACGGGGCCGGCAACATCATCCCGGGCCTGGAAAGCGCCCTGACCGGCGGCAGCGCGGGCGACAGGCTCGAGGTGACAGTGCTACCCGAAGACGGTTACGGAGAGATCGATCCGGAGTTGATCCGCAAGGTCCCGCGCGATGCCTTCGCCGGTATCGAGCGGGTGGAGCCCGGCATGCAGTTCCAGACCCAGAGTCCGACCGGGCAGGTCATGCGCGTCACGGTCAGGGAGAGCAATGACACAGAGGTGCTGATCGACGCCAATCACCCGCTCGCCGGACAGACCCTGTATTTCAGCGTCAGCGTCGAAGAGGTCCGTTCCGCCACGGAAGAAGAGCTGGCGCACGGCCACGCCCATTAGTCGGCGGGGCGTTCCTCCGGGGCGTTCAGGTCCAGCAGGCGGCGCGGCTTGTCGATGACGTAGCCCTGGGCGTAATCCACGCCGATCTCGCGCAGCATGTTCAGAATGGTCTCGTTCTCGACGTATTCCGCGATGATCTGCTTGCCCATGAAGTGGCCGATCTCGCTGATCGATTTCACGACGGCATAATCGCTCGGGTTGCGGTCCATCTCCTTGACGAAGGCGCCGTCGATCTTCAGGAAGTCGACCGGGAGATTTTTCAGATAGGCATAGGAGGAGAGGCCGCTGCCGAAATCGTCGAGCGCGAACGTGCAGCCGCTCTTTTCCATTTCCAGGATGAATTCCGCCGCGTCGGTGAGATTGCCGATGCCGGCGGTCTCCGTGACCTCGAAGCAGACGCGATCCAGCGGCGCCCCGCTGCGCCGCATTTCCTCCAGGATGAAATCCTTGAAGGATTCGTCGCTCAGCGAGCGACCCGACAGGTTGATGGCGAGCCCGCCCAGGGCGTCGAGCTGATCCCCGTTGCGCGCCATCCAGTCGAAGGCGGTGCGTATGACCCAGCGGTCGATGGCCGGCATGCGATGGTAATGCTCCGCCGCCAGGATGAGCTCCTGCGGAGAGATGGGATTGCCGTCCTCGTCGGTGACCCCGAGCAGGATCTCGACGTGATGCGGCGGCTGCGGGCCTTCGCCCGCGATCGGTACGATGCTCTGGTAGCGCAGGTCGAGCTCGCCTTCTTCCAGCGCCTTGTCGATGCGGGAGATCCATTTCATCGAGCGCTGCTCGCTCCGGAGCAGGGTGTCGTCGGGGCGGTGGATCTGGATCCGGTTCACGCCCTGCTGTTTCGCGGCGCGGCAGGAGGACTCGGTCGCCTGCAGTATCTGCGCCGCGCCGGTGCAAGTGCCGTCGATCTGGGCCAGCCCGATGCCGAATGAGATCGAGAATTTCTTGTCCGACCACAGGAAGCGATAGTCCCGGATCCGCTCGATCTGTTCCTCGGCGACGCGGCTCGCCTCCAGGGTGGAGCAGTTGTCGAGCAGCAGGCAGAATTCGTCGGCCCCGATGCGCCCGGCGATCGATCCGGTGGCGGCTATCCCGTCTTTCAGCAGCTCTCCGATCTCCAGCAGCAGTTTATCCCCGGCGTCGTAACCGCAGGTCGTGTTGATCACATTGAACTGGTCGATGTCGATGTAGAGCAGGGCATGCACCGCGCCCCCCAGCCGGGTATCCTCGATCTTTTCCTGCAGCAGCCGTTCGAATTCACGCCGGTTGTACAGACCGGTCAACTGGTCGTGGGTGGTCTCGAACAGCAACTGATGGTGCAGGTTCTGCAGCATGGTGTACTGGGCGCGATCCATCGCCGGTTCGTCCGCGCTGTCGAGGATGACCGCCGTGCCTTGATGGAGCTGGCGCGTCAGCCGGTCGATCTCCACGGTCTTCTCCAGCAGCCCGCGCAGGTTGACGAATACGTAGCGATCGTGGTTCTTCGACACCCAGGCGAGCCGGAGGCGTTGCGGATCGGAGGCCTCCGCGACGAACAGGACCCAGCTCCCCACCCGCAGCCGGAGTACGCGCTTGCGCCATTCCCGCAGCGACTCCTCCTCCGGGCCGTCGCCCGCCTCCTGCCCGGGCGGCGTCTCCGGCGGGGAGATCCGTTCCGGCCCGTTTTCACAGGCCTCGATCACGTCGTTCACGTTCTCCGCGTAGGCGGCGTCCTGTATCTGGATCAGCGTGTTGAGTTTCTTGAGGACCTTGGAAAAGACCCCGGGATCGACGTCGATCTCGTCGGCGATGCGATTCAGCAGCGTATTCACCTGATTCTGTATGGCGTTGCCGCCGCTCTCCCCGTCGCCGTACAGTTCGAGCCGGGAGATCCTGTTCACGACCTGGCGCGCGACATGGGACTTGTCCACGAAGATCGAGTCGTCCAGGATGGCCTGCTTCAGGAGCGGGATCTCCAGGCGCTGCAGCCAGGCGCGCACGCTGTTCTCCAGCAGCATGTCCTTGAACATCGATTCGAACACATTGCCCGCGACGTACATGATGCCGCCTTCGCGACCGCCGATGCGCTTGTCCGCGTCGCCGAACGCATGGCGGTCATTGATCAGGGACAAGATCCTCGAGTGGTAGCCGGGCTCGTCTTCGCGCGGCGCCTCCCGGCCGCGTTCCGTCTGCAACTGCGAGAGCACGGAGAGGATTTCCTCCGGGGAATAGACCTTGTATGCGGGCGCGCCGGGCCCGGCCGCCGGCATGTCCGCGCCGTTCGGTCCCAGATCGAAGCCGTCCATTCCCCCGTGGTGATGACCGAACTGGCGGCGCAGCGAGAAGATATCGCGTACGATGCCGTAGAGGTCGCGGCCGTCGTCGCCGACGCGTGGCGGGCCCTCGGCCGGGGTCTCCCGCCGAACCTCCCGGACCTCTTCCGGTTTTTCGTTACGATCCCGCGCGCGTTTCCCGGCCGGCGCGTCCGCGCGCTTCTTGATGATCCCGATTTTGAGGTCGGGCAGAATGCCGTTCTCGGCCAGGTGGGCGTTCATGCGGGCGTACAGCGTGCCCAGATGTTCGAGCAGCAGGGTCTTGAAGGACGTATAGCAGACCTGAGTGGCGAAGCGGTTCAGCTCCAGCGTCTTGATGGCCCGCTGGAAGGCCTGCGCGAAGGCATAGGGGCCGAACGGGTTGTTTTCCCGGTCGATGGCGATGTCGTAGAGCAGGCTCAGGCGCTGTTCGAGCTCGCCCATCTCGCGCTGCTGGCGGGATTCGATGTGATTGGCGATGTCCGAGACCGCGAGCCAGTCGTCGAGCACGTCCTCCTCGACCAGGGAGAGTTCGGCCGGCCGGGCGGGGCCCGCGCCGGATGCCTTGGGCTCGCCTTCGAGCCGCTCCAGGCAGGCCTTGCCGAATTGCTCCTGTAGGAGATCGTGGGAACGGTTCAGGGTCCCGAGCGCATCGAAATACGAGTTCTGCTCGATGCCGTTTCTGGCATGGTCCGCCGAATCGAACAACTGACCGCCGGCGTGGGAGATGAAGCCTTCCATCAGCGGGCGGAGGGTCTCGCGCGCCAGCGCGCGGCAGGCCTCCAGCAGGCGGCGGCGGGTCGCCGCATCCAGCGGTTCGGCGCCGTGCACCATCCCGCCGGGTTCCCCCCGCCGCGCGCGCTCCTGCTGCCGGCTGTCGGCGAAACCGATCAGGAGCTGCAGGGCGTTGAGATCGGGCTCGATCAGCACCACGCCGGCGCTTTCCCCGTCGGTACGCACGACGCGGGCGCGGAAGCGCAGGATGTTCGGCTGTTGCGCGCCGCCGGGTATGGCGCAGCGGATATCGACCTGTTCGCCGACCTCGGGCAGGAGGTGTCGGGCGGCGTCCTGTCCATAATCGAGCAGCATGCCGCCGAGGCACAGATCGCGGATCTCGCAGCGATGCTGCGGGGCGCCCCGGAGCGTGGCGCAAACGGCGTCGAGATGCACCGGATGGCGCCGGAAATGACGTTTCTCGGCGCCCTCCTGCTCGGACGGGGCCTGTTGTGTGCGCACTGATATCATATGAATGGTTGTCCGGTCTTCTCTCCTCGGTACAGACTATCGGCGTGCCCCTGATATTTTTGAATCAGTTCGCATTAATGCGGGCCCCGCGGGGCGGGGCGCCGGCGGCGTGCCCGCCCTTCGATGACCCGCCCGGGCATAAACTTATGAAATATTTTGGTATTCGTATTGGCCTCCGGGAGAGGCCCGGGTCCGGTGGACAGCGCACGAGACGCTTCCTACAATCACGCCGACCGGGGGCATGGATTTTTCGGCCTCCGACCGACGCCCATGATCTTCGAGGTCTCATGACGAGGAGGCGAACATGAAAGTAACGGTGGGAATATCGGCGGTATCGCTGGCGCTGGTGCTGGGATTGGCCGGGTGCGGCGATGGGGACAGGGATGAGTCGCAGGACACGATGGAAAACGCCACCGGCGCCGTGACGAACCACGCGGACGACGCCGGACAGGGGTCCGATACGATGATGAGCCCGGAGCCTTCGCCCGCGGAGCCGGCGCCGGCCGGGGATCCATAGGCCCCGGCGTCCGGCGTCGCGCCTTTGGCCCGGGACGCGGCGGGCTATGAGGCCGGCGTTCCGGCGCGTCGCGCGTGGATCAGCCGCGGCGCGGCCGCGAGCAGGCCGGTGATCGCCCCGTAGAGATGGGACTCCACCAGCACGGTGCCGCCGGCGAGCTCCGCCGACCCCGGCAGCGCGCCGTACATCTGTTCCCAGACCAGTTTGGCGATGAATAGGCCGAGCAGGGCCAGTTCCGCGCGATATCCCGCGGCGAGGCTCGCCAGCGCGCCGGCCATGAACAGGCCATGCAGCACGCCGGACAGCCCGACGTACCAGTGCACCCCGGGTTGCAGCGCCAGCAGGCCGAGGCTGATCCCGAGCATGCAGAACAGCGTCACTCCGAGCCACTGCCGGGCGGTGTAGAAGCGGCCGAACAGCATCCAGATCAGGGCCAGCCCGCCCAGGTTCATCGCCAGGTGCCCCCATCCCAGATGCGCGATATGGGCGGACAGCAACCGCCAGATCTCGCCGTCGAGTATGGCCGTCCGGTCATAGCGCAGCCACGCGCGCAGCTCCGGGCCGCCGATCGCCGCCGCCGTCGACAGCAGCGCCAGGGAGAGCGGCACCGCGTATCCGGCGAGGAGGCCTGGCGGGGCGCGCGTACCGGCGTCAGTCTTCATCGAGATGCCGGATGAGGGCGGCGCGCAGCGCGTCGAGACGCGCCGCGTCGCTCAAGGGATTGTTGTCCTGGCCGGTGATGAAGAACACGTCCTCCACGCGTTCGCCGAAGGTGGCGATCTTCGCGTTCTGCAACCGGACCCCGCATTCCACGAAGGCCTGCGCCACGCGGGCGAGCAGGCCGGGCCGGTCGACGGTGGTGAGTCCCGCGATGGTGTAGCGGTGATGCGGGTCCTCGCTGAACGTCACCTGCGTGGGGATGGTGAAGTGGCGCAACTGGCGCGCGGCGCGGCGCGAGGTGCGCGCGGTGCGAATGTCGCGCCGCGCGATGCGCGTGCGGATCGCGTCGGCGATCTCGCGGACGCCGCGCGGGTCGTGGATGGCATTGCCGTTTTCGTCGAGCACGATGTAGGTATCGAGCGTGTAGCCGTCGCGCGTGGTAATGATGCGGGCGTCGAGGATATTGAGCCCGAGCTGGTCGAGCGCGCTGGTGGTCATGGCGAACAGGTGGTCCTGGTCGCGGGCATAGATGAAGATCTCGGTGCCGCCGCGGTCGGTCTCCTCGCGGACGCGGATCAGGGGCAGATCCTCCGGCCGGCTGTCCAGGATCAGGCGCATCTGCCAGGCGATCTCGTCGGGCGAATGGCGCAGGAAATATTCCTCGTCGAGCTCGTTCCATACCGCCCTGACGCGCTCCGCGTTCGTTTCCCCCAGCAGGGCGAGCGCGGCGGTGCGGGTCTCCGCGATCCGTTCTTCCTTGTTGACCGGGGCGTCCAGGCCGCGCCCCAGGATATGGCGGGTCGAGCCGTACAGATCGATCAGCAGCGCGTCCTTCCAACTGTTCCACAGCGTGGGGTTCGTACCGCGGATGTCCGCCACGGTGAGCAGGTAGAGATAGTCGAGGCGGACCGGATCGCCCACCTTGCGCGCGAACCCGGCCACCACGTCGGGGTCGCTGATGTCCTTATGCTGGGCGGTGCTGGACATGATCAGGTGATGACGCACCAGCCACGCGACCAGGTGGGAATCGTGATCGCTCAGGCCGTGGTGATGGCAGAAGGCGAAGGCGTCGGTGGCGCCGAGCTCGGAATGGTCGCCGCCGCGCCCCTTGGCGATGTCGTGGAACAGGGCGCCGAGATAGAGCAGCTCCGGCTTCGGGATACGCTTCATGATACGGCTGCAGAGGGGAAACTCCTGCTCGTAGGCCGGAACCGTGAAGCGGCGCAGATTGCGCAGCACATGCAGGGTGTGATCGTCCACCGTGTAGACGTGGAACAGGTCGTACTGCATCTGCCCGACGATGGCGCCGAAGGCCGGGAAATAGGCCGCCAGGATGCCGTACCGGTTCATCCGCCGCAGCTCGTGGGTGACGCCGTTCGGCTGGCGCAGGATCTCCATGAACAGGCTGCGGCAGCGCAGATCGTTGCGGAAGCGGTCGTCGATCAGATGGCGGTGATCGCGGATCAGGCGAATGGTGGCGGCGCGCACGCCCTTGAGCTCCCGGTGCTGTTCCAGCAGGAGGAAGATCTCCAGCAGCGCGAACGGGTAATGCCTGAACACGCCGGCGTCGGTGACCTCGATGAAACCGTTGCAGGAGCGGAATCGCCGGTTGATCCCGACGATCTCCATCGGGGCGTCGGCGTGCAGGATGACTTCCTGGAACAACTGCAGCAGCATCTCGTTGAGCCGGCTCAGCTCGGTGACGGTGCGGTAGTAGTCCTTCATGAAGTGTTCGACCGCCAGGCGCTGGTCGTCCCGGTAGCCGAACTGCGCGGCCAGCGTGCGCTGATAGTCGAACAGCAGGCGGTTCTCGTTGCGGCCGGTGAGCAGGTGCAGGGCGAAGCGCACCTTCCAGAGAAACTCCTGGCCGCGGATGAGCGCGTCGTATTCGCGCCGGGTGAGGAAGTCGCGGCCGACGAGCCCCTCCAGCGTATCGGTCCGGAAGTGGCGCTTGGCCACCCAGGCGATGGTCTGGATGTCGCGCAGTCCGCCCGGGCCTTCCTTCACGTTCGGTTCGAGGTTGTAGGCGGTGTCGTGGTATTTGCGGTGGCGTGCGAGCTGTTCCTGCCACTTGGCCTCGAAGAAGGCGCGCGTCGGCCACATGTGCTCGGGCCCGGTCTGCGCGCGCATCGCCTGAAGGAGGCCGTCGTCGCCGGCGAGCAGGCGCGCCTCCATCAGATTGGTGGCGACACTGATGTCCCGTCCGGCCTCCTCGACGCACTCCGCGACGGTGCGCACGCTGTGGCCCACCTCGAGGCCGATGTCCCACAGGAAGGCGAGAAATTTCTCCAGGCTTTCCCGGCGCGCGGAGTGTGCGCCGGGGTCCAGCAGGATGAGCAGGTCGATGTCGGAATCGGGGTGCAGTTCGTGGCGGCCGTAGCCGCCGACCGCCACCAGCGCGATGCCGCCGTCCCGCGGCGGGATGAAGCGATGCCAGGCCCGCACCAGCAGTTCATCCATGAACCATACCCGCTGGCGCACCAGTTCGGTGACCGGGACGCCCTTGGCGAAACGTTCCGCCAGCGCCTCGTCGACCGATTGCAGCGTGTGGCGGAACAACTGCAGCGGCGTCGAACTGCTCGACAGGGCGCGGTCGAAGGACCCGGTGAAGAAAAGCTGCATGTCGGTCAGGGTCACGGCGGCGTCACCGGGGGGCGCCGGGCGGCGCTGGTTCAAAGCGGGTCATCCGGCAGGCGGGTCAGGGCCTCGTGGCCGTCCGCGGTGACGAGGATGGTGTGCTCCCACTGGGCCGAAAGACTGCGGTCCTTGGTGATCACCGTCCATTGATCGGGCATCAGTTTCACGTGACGCTTGCCGGCGTTCACCATCGGCTCGATGGTGAAGATCATGCCGGGCTCGAGCGCGAGCCCGGTGCCGGGCGTGCCGTAATGCAGCACCTGGGGCTCCTCGTGGAAGTTGCGCCCGATGCCGTGGCCGCAGTATTCGCGCACCACCGACATGCCGTTCGATTCGGCGTGGTGCTGGATGGCGAAGCCGATGTCGCCCAGGCGGACGCCCGGCCGGACCATCTCGATGCCGAGGCACAGGCATTCATAGCTGATCTGGGTGACGCGCCGCGCGATGATCGACGGTTCGCCGACGAAGAACATCTTGCTGGTGTCCCCGTGATAGCCGTCCTTCAACACGGTGATGTCGATGTTCACGATGTCACCGTTCTTGAGCACCTTGTCGCCGGGGATGCCGTGACAGACCTGGTGATTGACCGAGGTGCAGATGGATTTGGGGAATCCGTGGTAATTCAACGGCGCCGGGATCGCGTCCTGCACGCGGGTGATGTAGTCGTGGCAGATGTCGTCCAGTGCGCCCGTGGTGACGCCGGGCACCACGTGGGGGGCGATCATGCGCAGCACCTCGGCCGCGAGACGGCCGGCGGTGCGCATCTTTTCGATCTCGTCCGCGCTCTTGATATGGACGCTCATGGGCATGCGCTCGCGACCGGGGCGGGGGCCCGGCGCCGGGGGGCGCCCGTGCCCGGGCGGAAAACGGGGGGATACATGACTGTTATACCTGGATATTCTTTCATGGAAGGGGATGGTACCGTGGATCGGCGCAAATTTACAGCGCCGCCCGTCCCGCCGGGCGCATACGCCGGATTTGTACTGTCTCCCGGGATGTGGTATAAAACGCGCGCAACATACTATATATAAAGTACATTTCAGTACGTATAATACGTGACCTTCGCCTCCCCGTTACGCGCGGGGCGAAGGACTCAGATTGTCAGGCTGAAATTCACACACATGCCGTGCACATGTATCTGGGTGCCCGCTCTGCGGGTGGATACGTGGGGTATGTGGAGGATCAACCCATTAAAAGGAGTGTAGTCACCATGGCAAACGTTACCATGCGCCAGATGCTGGAAGCTGGCGTGCATTTCGGCCATCAGAGCCGTTTCTGGAACCCCAAGATGGCGCCGTACATCTACGGCGAGCGCAGCAAGATCCACATCATCAATCTTGAGCACACCCTCCCGCTGTTCAACGACGCGATGAATTTTCTCGGTCGCCTCGCGGCCAACCGCGGCAAGATCCTGTTCGTCGGGACCAAGCACGCGGCGCGCGACATCATCCAGGAAGAGGCGGCGCGCTGCGGCATGCCCTACGTCAGCCAGCGTTGGATGGGCGGCATGCTGACCAATTTCAAGACGGTCAGGCAGTCGATCAAGCGGCTGAAGGATCTCGAGGCGCTGTTCGAAGAGGGCGGCGGGCACGAGCGCATCAACAAGAAGGAAGGACTGACCCGCCGGCGCGAACTGGAGAAGCTCGAGCGCAGCCTGGGCGGCATCAAGGATATGGCCGGACTGCCCGACGCCCTGCTCGTGATCGACGTCGGCCATGAGAAGATCGCCGTCAGCGAGGCCGCGAAGCTCGGCATCCCGGTGGTGGCGGTCGTCGATACGAATTGCAATCCGGTCGGCGTCGACTACCCGATCCCGGGCAACGACGACGCCATCCGCGCGATCAAGCTGTATCTGGGAGCGGCGTCCGCCGCGATCATGGAAGGCCGCGCCGCCGCCCTGCACACGCAGGGAGAGGCCGACGAATTCGTCGAGGTGGACGAGAACGGCGCGCCGTCCCAGACCAGGGCGCCCGGCAAGAAGACCGCCGCCAAGAAGGTCGCCGTCAAGCGCAAGGGCGCGGCCCGCGATGCAGGCGGCGACGGCGGCGCGGAGGAAACCGTGACGGCGCCCAAGGCCCGTGCCCGCAAGAAGCCGGCCGATGGCACCGGGACCGAGGGCCAGCCGGTCGCCGAGGCCTGAGCGGACGCCGCAGGATCAACAGACATACGAGGTCGGAAGATGGAAATTACAGCAGCACAGGTCAAGGAGTTGCGCGAGCGCACCGGCTCCGGGCTGATGGAATGCAAGAAGGCCCTGGTCGAGACCCAGGGGGATGTGGACGCCGCCATCGACCTGATGCGCAAGCAGGGTCTGGTGAAGGCCGGCAAGAAGGCCGGCCGCACCGCGGCGGACGGCTGCATCGTCATGCAGGTCGCCGCCGACGGCGGCCAGGGCACGATGATCGAGGTCAACAGCGAGACCGATTTCGTGGCCAAGGGCGATGACTTCAACGCCTTCGCCTCCCAGACGCTGAAGCGCGCCGTGGAGGCGCGGGTGGAAGACGTCGAGCAACTGCTCGCGCTGCCCGCCGCGACCGGCGCGGAGGCCACGATCGATACGGCGCGCAAGGAGCTGATCGCGAAGATCGGCGAGAACGTCAATCTGCGCCGCATGGTCCGCTACCAGGCGCAGGGCGGCATCGTCGGCGGCTACATGCACGGCATCCGCATCGGCGTGCTGGTGGAGCTGCAGGGCGGGGACACCGTGCTGGCGAAGGACATCGCGATGCATATCGCCGCCAGCCGCCCGGTCGCGGTCTCCGAGCAGGACGTGCCGGCGGATGTGATCGCGAAGGAACGCGAGATCTTCAGCGCGCAGGCCGCCGAGAGCGGCAAGCCGGCGGAGATCGTCGCGAAGATGGTGGAGGGGCGCATCAAGAAGTTCCTCGCCGAGGTCACCCTGCTGGGGCAGCCGTTCGTGAAGGATCCCGAGACCACCGTCGGCAAGCTGCTCGAAAAGGCGAAGGCGCGGGTGGTGCGCTTCCAGCGTTTCGAGGTCGGCGAGGGCATCGAGAAGGCCGCGACCGATTTCGCCGCGGAAGTGATGGCGCAGGTTCGCGGGGGCTGAACGGATGCCGTCGCGGTCGGGTTCCTCGCAGCCTCTGTACAGCCGCATCCTGCTCAAGCTGAGCGGCGAAGCCCTGATGGGCGACGATGATTACGGCATCAACACCGCCGTGATCAACCGTATCGCCCTCGAGGTGAAGGATCTGATCGATCACGGCATCCAGGTCGCCCTGGTGATCGGCGGCGGCAATATCTTCCGCGGTATCCAGCTCGCCCAGGGCGGGCTGGATCGCGTCACCGGCGACCACATGGGCATGCTGGCGACTGTGATCAACGCGCTCGCGATCCAGGACGCGCTGGAGAAGCACGGCATGTACGCCCGCGTGATGTCGGCGATCCAGATCCATCAGATCTGCGAGGACTATATCCGGCGCCGCGCCATCCGCCACCTGGAAAAGGGGCGTGTGGTGGTGTTCGCCGCCGGCACCGGCAATCCCTTTTTCACCACCGACTCCGCTGCCAGCCTGCGCGGCATCGAGGTCGGCGCCAACGCCGTGCTGAAGGCGACCAAGGTCGACGGCGTCTACTCGGCCGATCCGCACAAGTACGCCGACGCGGAGTTCTATCCCCGCCTGACCTACGACGACGTGCTGCATCGCAAGCTCGACGTGATGGACGCCACCGCCATCGTTCTGTGCCGCGACAACCGCATGCCGCTGCGCGTATTCAACATCAACAAGCCCGGCGCGCTGCGCCGCGTGGTCATGGAAGGGAACGAAGGAACGGTCGTCGAATAAGGAGCGAAGGATGATCACCGATATCAGGAAAGACGCGGAATCCCGCATGCGCAAGTCCATCGATTCGCTCAAGCAGGAATTCTCCAAGGTGCGCACCGGACGCGCGCATACCAGTCTCCTGGACCATATCCGGGTGTCGTACTACGGTAACGAGGTGCCGCTGAGCCAGGTGGCCACCGTCGTCGCCGCCGATGCGCGCATGCTCACCGTCACGCCGTGGGAGAAGGCCATGGTGCAGGCGGTGGAGAAGGCCATCACGACCTCCAATCTCGGGCTCAACCCCTCCACGTCCGGCAGCGTCATCCGCGTGGTGCTGCCGCCGCTGACGGAGGAGCGCCGGCGCGATTTCGTCAAGGTGGTGCGGGGCGAGGCGGAGGCCGCGCGGGTCGCCATCCGCAACGTGCGCCGTGACGCCAACACCGATCTCAAGGATCTGCTCAAGGAGAAGGAGATCACCGAGGACGAGGAGCGCCGCGGCCAGGAGGAGATCCAGGCCCTGACCGACAAGTACGTCGCGGAGGCGGAGAAGCTGCTGCAGGAAAAGGAAGCCGAACTGATGGAGGTGTGACGCCTCCACGGCCGCCGTCCAAAGTCACGGGACCTTCCCGATCATCAGCCAGGTTCGCATCTCCATGGCGTTTTTCTCCAAGAGCACGACCCCCGCCCCGGCCCCGCCGGAGGAGCCATCCGCGGACCTGCCCGCGCATGTCGCCATCATCATGGACGGCAATGGCCGCTGGGCCAGGCAGCGCCACCTGCCGCGCATCGCCGGGCATCGCGCGGGGGTGGAGGCGGTGCGCGCGATCGTCGAGGCCTGCGCCGCCAGGGGCGTCCGGGTATTGACCCTGTTCGCCTTCAGCAGCGAAAACTGGCGGCGGCCGGAATCCGAGGTCAATCTGCTGATGGACCTGTTGCTGACCTCGCTGCAGCGTGAGGTGGACAGGCTGCATCGGAACGGTATCCGCCTGCTGTTCATCGGCGAGCGCGCCGTGTTCAACGCCAAGCTGATCGAGATGATGGACACGGCCGAGCGCCTGACCGCGGCCAATGCGGGTCTGACCCTGGTCATCGCGCTCAACTACGGCGGCCGCTGGGACGTCACCCAGGCGGCGCAGCAACTGGCGCGCCGCGTCGAGGCCGGAGAGATCCGGGCCGACGAGATCGACGCCGCCATGATCGAGGGCCACTTGTGTCTGCGCGGACTGCCCGAGCCGGATCTCTTCATCCGTACCGGGGGCGAGCAGCGCATCAGCAACTTCCTGTTGTGGCATCTGTCCTATACGGAACTGTATTTCACCGCGATCCTGTGGCCCGATTTCGACGCGCGGGCCTTCGACGACGCGCTGACCTCGTTCGCGGCGCGCCAGCGCCGTTTCGGGCGCACCGGTGATCAGGTGGAGCAGGCCAAGGGTGCTTAGGCAGCGCCTCCTCACGATCGCGGTACTGCTCCCTCTCTTCGTGTGGTGCGTGCTGGCGCTCCCCACGCCGTACTTCGCGCTGATCATCGCGCTGATGGTCCTGCTCGGGGCGTGGGAATGGGCGGGGCTGGTCGGCCTGAGCGGGAACGGGGAGCGCGTCGCCTATCTCGTGATCATGGGCGCCGCCCTCGGCGGCGCGGCATGGCTCGCCAGCGTTCCGCTGCTGCGTCATGCCATACTGGCGGGCGCCGTGGTGTGGTGGGGCGTCGCCATGGTGTGGATCCGGCGCTACAGCCGGGACCCGCACGGTTTCCTGCACTCCCTGCGGGCGGACCGCCCGCGGAGTTTTCCTCCCCGCTGGCTTTTCGGTATGCTCGGTGTCGTCGTATTGCTGCCGGCCTGGCTCGGTCTGGTCGTCCTCCACGGCAATGCCTTCGCGGGCGGCTATCTCGTGCTGCTGCTGATGCTCCTGGTGTGGGGGGCGGACAGCGGCGCCTACGTCGCGGGGCGCCTGTGGGGCCGCACCAAGCTCGCGCCGGAGGTCAGCCCGGGCAAGAGCTGGGAAGGGGTGTACGGCGGGCTCGCCGTGGCCTTGCTCCTGGCGCTCGGCGGCGGCCTGTGGTTCGGTCTCGACTGGCGCACGCTGGTGACGCTGGCGCTGCTGAGTTTCGTGACGGTACTGTTTTCCATCATCGGTGATCTGTTCGAGAGCATGGTCAAACGTCTGGCGGGGGTGAAGGACAGCGGACGTCTGTTGCCGGGCCATGGCGGTATGCTCGACCGCATCGACAGCGTGACCGCGGCCGCGCCGGTGTTCGCGCTGGGCCTGATCTGGCAGGGGGTGGTGGCGTGATCGGCGTGACCATCCTCGGCGCCACGGGCTCGATCGGGGTCAATACCCTGGACGTCCTCGCGCGCCGGCCCGACCGCTACCGGGTGGTCGCGTTGACCGCCAGCACCGACGTCGATCGTCTGTTCGAGCAATGCCTGTGTCACCGCCCCGGGCTCGCCGTGATGGCGGACCCGGCCGCGGCGGAACGTCTGGAGCGAAAACTGGTCGAAGCAGGATCCGTCACGCGCGTGGCGGCCGGCATGGAGGGTCTGTGCCTCGCCGCGGGCCTGCCCGAGGCGGACTGCGTCATGGCGGCGATCGTCGGCGCCGCGGGCCTGCTGCCCACGCTCACTGCGGTGCGCGCCGGCAAGCGCGTCCTGCTGGCGAACAAGGAGGCCCTGGTGATGGCGGGCCCCCTGTTCATGGACGAGGTGCGCGCCCACGGCGCCGTGCTGCTGCCGATCGACAGCGAGCACAACGCCGTGTTCCAGTGCATGCCGGCGGAGTATTCCCGCGGGCTGGAGCGGGTGGGGGTGCGGCGTATCCTGCTGACCTCCTCGGGCGGGCCGTTCCGCCAGCAGCCGCGCTCGCTGCGCGAGGTGCGGCCGGAGCAGGCCTGCGCGCACCCGAACTGGGTGATGGGGCGCAAGATATCGGTCGATTCCGCGACCATGATGAACAAGGGGCTGGAAGTCATCGAAGCGAAGTGGCTGTTCGACGCGGACCCGTCCAGGATCGAGGTCGTGGTGCATCCGCAGAGCGTGATCCATTCCCTGGTCGAATACGTCGACGGCTCCATGCTGGCGCAACTCGCGAGCCCCGATATGCGCATCCCGATCGCGCACGCGCTGGCCTGGCCGGAACGCATGGAATCCGGGGCCGGGTGTCTCGATCTGTGCGGGGTCGCCCGGCTCGATTTCGAAGCGCCGGACTGCGAACGTTTCCCCTGCCTGCGCATCGCCTTCGAGGCAGCGCGCGCGGGTGGCACCGCGCCCGCCGTCATGAACGCCGCCAACGAGGTCGCGGTGCACGCCTTCCTCGAGCGCCGGCTGCGTTTCACCGATATCCCGGCCGTGGTCGAGGCCGCGCTGGCCGCCGTGCCGGCGCGCGAGGCGGCGAGCCTGGACGGCATCCTCGAGGCCGATCGCGCCGCGCGCGCCTGTGCCGACGCGTGGATACACGACGCCGCGCTGGAGGTGATGCCGTGAACGGCGTGCTGTCCTCCGTCTTTTTCTTCATCGTCGCCATCGGGGTCCTGGTGACGGTGCATGAGTTCGGGCATTTCATCGTCGCGCGCCGGCTCGGGGTCAAGGTGCTGCGCTTCTCGGTCGGTTTCGGCATGCCCCTGTGGAGCTGGCGCCGCCGCAACGACGAGACCGAGTACGTCATCGCGGCGCTGCCGCTGGGCGGTTACGTGCAGATGCTCGACGAACGCGAGGCGCCGGTGAAGGAGGAGGAGCTGCCGCGCGCCTTCAATCGCAAACCGCTGGGGAGCCGCTTCGCTATCGTCGCGGCCGGTCCGGTCTTCAATTTCCTGTTCGCCATCCTGGCCTACTGGCTGGTCTTCGTGCTCGGCGTCGACGGGATCAAGCCGTTGGTCGGCGAGGTGAACCAGGATTCGCTGGCGGGGGAGGCCGGATTCCGGACCGGCGACCTGATCACCCGCGTCGACGGGCGGGACACGGCGACCTGGAACATGGTGTTCCTCGAATTGCTCAACCGCAGCCTGGGCGGCGAACGCGTCGCGGTGACCGTGGTGGACTCCGACCAGGTGGAACGCCGGCGCGAGCTGGATTTCGATCGCCTGCCCGCCGGCGTCGATCGCTCCAACCTGCTGCAGGTGATCGGCCTCGGGATGTACCGGCCCCGCCTGGAGGCGGTGATCGGCACGCTGGAGCCCGGCGGTGCGGCGGAGCAGGCCGGACTGCGCGTGGGTGACCGTATCCTCGCGGTGGACGGCCGACCGATCGCGCAGTGGGAGGAGTGGGTCGAGTACGTGCGCGCGCGCCCGGAGCAGGACCTCGACGCCCGGGTCGAGCGCGGCGGCGAGACGATCGACATCGGATTGCGGCCGCAGCGCGTGACGACGGAGCAGGGCGACATCGGCCGCATCGGCGCCGCGGTGAAGATCGAGGCCGGCCAGGCCGACGAGCTGCGCGCCAAGGAACGCTACTCGGCGCCGACGGCGCTGCTGGTCGCGGCCGAGCGCACCTGGGACATGACCTGGCTGACGGCCAAGATGCTGGTCAGCATGGTGGACGGCGAGGTCTCGGCCTCCAATCTCGGCGGCCCGATCCGCATCGCCCAGTACGCCGGCGCCTCCGCCGACGCCGGCATGGTCCAGTTCATCGGTTTCCTGGCCCTGATCAGCATCAGTCTCGGGCTGCTCAATCTTTTGCCCATCCCGGTGCTGGACGGCGGTCATCTGCTGTACTATCTCATCGAGCTGGTCAAGGGCAGTCCCCTGTCGGAGGAGGCGCAGGGCTTCGGTCAGCGCATCGGCATCGCCCTCCTGATCGGAGTCATGATCCTGGCGTTCTACAACGATATCGTTCAGCTCTTCGGTTGAGGCGGCCCCCCTGAATCATCGGATGATTTCCCGCGTGCGTTACAGACTGATCGTTTTGATACTCGGCCTGACGGCGTCGTGCTGCGCCTGGTCGTTCGACGCCTTCGTCGTCCGGGACATCCGGGTGGAGGGCCTGCAGCGCATCTCGCTCGGCACGGTACTGAACTACCTGCCCGTGAACGTGGGCGAGACCTTCGACGCCGGGCGCACCGCCGGCACCATCCGCGCCCTGTTCAAGACCGGTTTCTTCAACGACATCCGCCTGGGCGAGGACGGGGACGTACTGGTCGTGCGGGTGGAGGAGCGGCCGGCCATCGCCACCGTCAAGATCGAGGGCAACAAGGACATCACCACGGACCAGTTGAAGGACGCGCTGAAGTCGATCGGCCTGTCCGAGGGCAGCATCTTCGACCGCTCCTCGCTGGAGAAGATGAAGCTCGAGCTGGAACGGCAGTATTTCAGCCAGGGCAAGTACGGCGTCAAGGTGCAGAGCACCGTCACCGAGCTCACCGACAATCGCGTCGACCTCGTCATCGACATCGACGAGGGCAGCGTGGCGCGCCTGCGCCGCATCAATATCATCGGCAACCGGGCGTTCAGCGACAAGGAGCTGCTGGATTCCTTCGAGCTCAGCCCGCGCGCCATGTTCTCGTTCTTCTCCGACAGCGACCAGTACTCCAGCCGCAAGCTGTCCGGCGACCTGGAATCGCTGCGTTCGCACTACCTCGACAACGGCTACATCAATTTCTCCATCGACTCCACCGAGGTGTCGGTCACGCCGGACAAGAGCGACGTCTACGTCACGATCAACGTCACCGAGGGGGAGAAGTACACCATTTCCGGTGTCCAACTCGCGGGCGACCTGATCGTCCCGGAGGAGGAGATGCGCAAGCTCGTCAGCATCCGGGCGGGAGACGTGTTCTCGCGCAAGGCCGCGACGCAGAGCGCCGCCGCCATCAGCGAGCGCCTGGGCAAGGAGGGCTACGCCTTCTCCAACGTCAATCCCTCGCCCAAGGTGGACAAGGAAAAGCGCGAGGTCGAGCTGGTGTTCTTCGTCGATCCCGGCCGGCGCATCTATGTGCGCCGGGTCAACGTCGCGGGCAACCTCAAGACCCAGGACGAGGTCATCCGGCGCGAGGTGCGCCAGATGGAGGGCGGCTGGATCTCCACCGACAAGGTCAATCTGTCGCGTACCCGGCTGGACCGGCTCGGCTACTTCGAGGAGGCGACGGTGGAGACGCCGGCCGTGCCCGGCGTGGCCGACCAGGTCGACGTCAACCTCTCCGTCAAGGAACGCCCCTCCGGCTCGCTGACCGCGGGTATCGGCTACTCGCAGTCGCAGGGCTTCCTGGTCAACGCGAGCATCAGCCAGAACAACGTGCTCGGCACCGGCAAGCGCGTCAGCGCCACGGTGAACAACAGCACGATCAACCGGACCTACAGCTTTTCCTACACCAATCCCTATTACACCCTGGAGGGCATCAGCCGCGGTTTCAGCATCTTCAGCCGGGAGACCGACGCGGGCGAGACCTCGATCGTGGTGGATTACACCACCGACGTGCGCGGCGTCAGCGTCGATTACGGTTTCCCGCTGAGCGAGTTCAACACCGCCAACCTGTCGCTCGGCTACGAGAACACCAGCGTCGATACCACCAGCAACACGCCGCAATCGATCTTCGATTTCATCGCGGACAACTCCGACCACTTCGATATCTTCAAGCTGACCGGCGGCTTCACCCACGACACCCGCAACCGCGCCATCCTGGCCAGCCGCGGCCGGCTGCACAGCATCAGCACCGAGGTCGCCCTGCCGGGCAGCGGGCTGGAATACTACAAACTGCGTTACCGCGCCCTCCAGTACCTGCCGCTGTACGGGGATTACACCCTGCTGTTGAAGGGCGATGTCGGCTATGGCGACAGCTACGGGGATACCTCCGGGCTGCCGTTCTTCGAAAACTTCTACGCCGGCGGCCCCGAATCCGTGCGTGGCTACAGCTCCAATTCGCTCGGGCCGCAGGAGGACGGCGATGCCCGCGGCGGCGCCTTCAAGACCGTGGGCAACCTGGAATTCATCTTCCCGGCCCCGTTCGCGGCGGACAACAAATCGTTGCGCGTGAGCACATTCTTTGATATTGGTAATGTCTTTGCGGACGTGGGCGACTTCGACGCCGGGGAACTGCGTCGGTCGGTAGGCGTCTCCGTCCTGTGGTTCACTCCGATCGCCCCGATGACCTTCAGCCTGGCCTGGCCCATGAACGACCGGCCGGGGGACGATACGGAAAGATTCCAGTTTACGCTCGGGTCGTTTTTCTTCTGATACCTTAATTTCTGGAGCAGGGCATTGAAGAACATTGCATCGATAGTGGTCACCCTGGTTTTCACCCTGACGCTCGGCGTGCTGCCCGCGGCGGCCGACCTGAGGCTCGGCTACGTGGACGCCGCGCGCCTGCTGGACGAGGCGCCGCAGGCGAAGGACGCCACCAACCGTCTGAAGGACGAGTTCGCCTCGCGCGAAGAGGAGATCTCCGTCGCGCAGGACAAGATCAAGCGGCTGGAGGAGGCCCTGCAGCGCGACGGCGCGGTGATGAGCGAGGAGGAGCGCAAGAAGCAGACCCTCGACATCCTCTCGCGCAAGCGCGAACTGCGCCGCATGCAGGACGAGTTCCGCGAGGACGTCAACATCCGGCGTAACGACGCGATCGGCAGCCTGCAGGGACTCATCAAGCAGACCATCGAGGAGATCGGGAGCGCGCAGAAGTTCGACCTGATCTTTTTCGACGGCATCGCCTACGCCAATTCCGCGCTGGACATTACCGGTCAGGTGCTGGACGGTCTGAAGAAGCGCTACCAGGGCGCCGCCGTCTCGAAAGGCAAGTAACGGGAAGACGACGGGACAGACGGCGGGTGGAACTCAGCCTGGGAGAACTGGCGGAACGGTTCGGCGGCGAGATACACGGGGATGACGGCTGCATGGTGCACGCGGTGGCCACCCTCGAACAGGCCGGCCCCGGCGAGATCTCGTTCCTGGCGAATCCCCATTACCGCGGGCAGCTCGCCGGCACGCAGGCCTCGGCCGTCATCCTCGCGCCGCGTTACGTCGGCGATTGCCCCACCCATGCGCTGGTTACGGAGAATCCCTACGCGGTCTACGCCCGGGTGGCGCAACTGCTGTATCCGCCCCGGCGGCCGGCGCCCGGCGTGCACCTCAGCGCCTGCGTGGAGGCCTCGAGCGTGCTCAAGGAAGGGGTCAGCGTCGGTGCGCAGGCCGTGATCGGCGCGCAGGTCCGCCTGGGGCGCGACGTGCGCATCGGGCCGGGCTGCGTGGTGGAGGACGGGGTCGAGATCGGCGCGGGCAGCGTCCTGGCCGCCAACGTCACGGTGTGCCAGGGCAGCCGCATCGGCGAGCGGGCGTTGATCCATCCCGGGGTGGTGATCGGCGCGGACGGTTTCGGGTTCGCGCGCGACCGCGAGGGCTGGATCAAGATCCCCCAGCTCGGTTGCGTGATCATCGGCGACGACGTCGAGATCGGCGCCAATACCACCGTCGACCGCGGGGCGCTGGGGGATACGGTGATCGAGGACGGTGTGAAGCTGGATAATCAGATCCAGGTCGCCCACAATGTGCACATCGGTGCGCACACCGCCATCGCGGGCTGCACCGGCATCGCCGGCAGCGCGCGCATCGGCCGGCGCTGCGCCATCGGCGGCGGGGTGGGGATACTGGGGCATCTCGAGATCGCCGACGACGTGCAGATCACCGCGCGGACGCTGGTGACCCAGTCGATCACCGCGAGCGGGAGCTATTCCTCCGGTACGCCGCTGGAGACGACCGCGGCCTGGCGCAAGAATCACGCGCGCATGAAACAACTGGACGAGATGGCCAAACGCCTGGGCGAGCTGGAACGGCTCGTGCGGGCCAAGATCGACGAAGACGAACAATGGCGGACGCCAGATGAATGACAAAGACAAAGCCGGGGGCGCGATCGAGGGCATGGATATCCATGGCATCCTCAAGCATCTGCCTCATCGCTACCCGTTCCTGCTCATCGATCGCGTGATCGATTACCGGCCCGGCGAGTTCCTCAGCGCGATCAAGAATGTGTCCTACAACGAACCGTATTTCACCGGCCACTTCCCGGTGCAGCCGGTCATGCCGGGCGTGCTGCTGCTGGAGGCGATGGCGCAGGCGACCGGCGTCCTCGCCTTCCGCACCACCAACACCCAGCCCGAGGACGGTTCGCTCTATCTGCTGGTCGGCATCGACAAGGCCCGTTTCAAGCGGCCGGTCGAGCCGGGCGACCAGGTCAGGATCGACGTGAAGTACGTGCGCAATATGCGCAATATCTGGTTCTTCAGCGCCGAGGCGCGGGTGGACGGCGAACTCGCCGCCAGCGCCGACATCATGTGCGCCTCCAAGGAAGTCACCGCTTGATCGACCCGCGCGCCATCGTCGATCCCGCCGCGCGGCTCGCGCCCGACGTCAGCGTCGGGCCGTTCGCCATCATCGGGGCGGAGGTCGAGATCGGCGCCGGCACCCAGGTCGGTCCGCACGTCGTCATCAAGGGCCCGACCCGCATCGGCCGCGACAACCGCATCCACCAGTTCGCCTCCATCGGCGAGGATCCCCAGGACAAGAAATACGCCGGCGAGCCGACCCGGCTCGAGATCGGCGACGGCAACCTGTTCCGCGAATACGTCACGGTGCACCGCGGCACGGTGCAGGGCGGCGGCGTCACCCGCATCGGCGACGACAACTGGATCATGATCGGTTGCCACATCGCCCATGACTGTATCGTCGGCAGCCATACCATCTTCTCCAACAACGCCGCGCTCGCCGGCCACGTCACGGTGGAGGATCACGCCATCCTCGGCGGCTACACGCTGGTGCACCAGTTCTGCGCCATCGGCGCGCACTGCTTCACCGCGATGGGCAGTGTGATCTCCAAGGACGTGCCGCCTTATGTGCTGGTCTCCGGCCACATGGCCAAGCCGTACGGCCTCAACGTGGAAGGGCTCAAGCGGCGCGGTTTCAGCGCGGAGACCATCGCCGAGCTGCGGCGCGCCTACAAGCTGCTGTACAAGTCCGGGCTCACGCTGGAACAGGCGGTGAGCGAGATCCGGGCGCTCGCACAGACCACCCCGGAGGCCGGCGCGCTGGTCGCCTTCATCGAGGCCTCGACGCGCGGCGTGATCCGCTGACGGTGATGCCGGGCCTCGCGTCGCCCAGCCCGGCCCGCGGCCGTTACCCTTCGGAGATCTTGTCTCCCCTCCGCCCGTGTGTGGAGGGAGCTTGTAGGTTGGGCTGAATGCAATGAAGCCCAACGTCTTCAACGTAACCTTATGAACGCGAAGCTGCGCATCGGCATCGTCGCGGGGGAGGCCTCGGGCGACCTGCTCGGCGAAGGTCTGATCGACGCCCTCCGGCGCCGCGTCCCCGGGGCCGTATTCGAAGGCATCGCCGGGCCGCGCATGACGGCGCGCGGTTGCGAGGCACTCTACCCGATGGAACGCCTCGCCGTGATGGGTCTGGTCGAGGTGCTCGGCCGTTACCGCGAGCTGCGCGCGGCCCGCGCCCGGATCGCCGCCCGCTTCATCGCCGACCCGCCGGACGTCTTCGTCGGCATCGACGCCCCCGATTTCAACCTCGGCCTGGAGGCGCGGCTGCGCGCGGCGGGGATCCCTACCGTGCATTACGTCAGCCCCACCGTCTGGGCCTGGCGCCGCGGCCGGCTGCGCACCATCGCGCGCGCCGTCGACCTGATGCTGACCCTGTTTCCCTTCGAGGAGGCGTTCTACCGCGAGCACGAGGTCGCCGTGCGTTACGTCGGCCACCCCCTCGCCGACGCGATCCCGGAGCAGGCCGACCCGCGCGCGGCGCGCGCCGCCCTCGGGCTGCCGGAGGCGGGCGAGCTGATCGCGCTGCTGCCCGGCAGTCGCGAGTCCGAGGTGGGGCGGCTCGCCGATCTGTTCGTGCAGACCGCCCACTGGTGTCTCGAGCGCCGGCCCGGGCTGCGCTTCGTCGCGCCGTTCGCGAGCGCCGCCACGCGCGCGCGCTTCGAGGCGGCGCTCGCGCGCCACCCGGGGCTGTCCTGCGCGCTGTTCGACGGGCGCTCGCGCGAGGTGATGGCGGCGGCCGACGCCGTGCTGCTCGCGAGCGGCACCGCCAGCCTGGAGGCCATGCTGCTCAAGCGCCCGATGGTGGTGGCCTACCGGCTGGCGCCGCTCAGCCACTGGCTGATCCGGCGCATGCTGTACATCGACCGCTATTCCCTGCCGAACCTGCTCTCCGGCGAGAGGCTGGTGCCGGAGTTCGTGCAGGACGCGGCCACCCCGCCCGCGCTGGGCGCGGCCCTGCTCGAACTGCTCGCCGCGCCCGAACGGGTCCGGCGCCTGCGGGAGCGGTTCACGGCCCTGCACCGGGACCTGCGCCGGGACGCGAACGCGTGCGCGGCGGAGGCGGTGCTGGAACTGGTCGCCGCGCGGCGGGGGGAGGGCTGATGGAACGGCCGGCGCTGATCCTGGACACGGAAACGGACGCCCTGACCGCCGGGATCGACGAGGCCGGGCGCGGGCCGCTCGCCGGGCCGGTGATCGCGGCCGCGGTGATCCTCGATCCGGCCCGTCCGCTTGCCGGTCTGAACGATTCCAAGCTGCTCACCGCGCGCCAGCGCGACCGTCTGGAGGCCGAGATCCAGGCCGGCGCCCTGGCCTGGGCGCTGGGCCGGGCGGAGGTCGAGGAGATCGATCGCCTCAATATCCTGCAGGCGACCCTGCTCGCGATGCAGCGCGCGGTGGCGGCGCTCGACCCGGCCCCGCAGCGCGCCCTGATCGACGGCGACCGCTGCCCCTGCCTGGCCTGCCCGGCGCAGGCCATCGTCCAGGGGGACCGGAAAGTGGCGGCCATCGCCGCGGCCTCCATCCTGGCGAAGGTGGCGCGCGACCGCGAGATGGAGGCCCTGGACGCCCTCTACCCGGGCTACGGCCTGGCCCGCCACAAGGGCTATCCCACGCGCGATCACGTCGAGGCCCTGCGCCGGCTGGGGGCGGCCCCGATCCACCGGCGCAGTTTCCGCCCGGTGCGCGAGGCGGCCGGGCAGGCCGAATCCACCCTCGCGGGGTCGGGAAGGCTTGGTTAAAATACCGGCCATGCCGGCCAGCTTCGTTCATCTCCACACCCACAGCGATTACTCCCTGATCGACGGCATCGTGCGCGTCAAGCCGCTGGTGCGGGCCGTGGCCGGCGCCGGCATGCCGGCGGTGGCGATGACCGACCAGTGCAATATGTTCGCGCTGGTGAAGTTCTACCGCGCCGCGGTGGCGGCGGGGGTCAAGCCCATCGCCGGGGTCGATCTGTGGGTGCAGGACGACCCCCGCGACACGCCCGCGCGGCTGGTCCTGCTGTGCCAGGATCGCGGCGGCTACCTGCGCCTCACCCGCCTGTTGTCGCGCGCCTACATCGAGGGCCAGCACCACGGCGTACCGACCGTGCGGCGCGAATGGCTGCGCGACGCCGCCGAGGGTCTCATCGCGCTGTCGGGCGCGGGGGAGGGGGACATCGGCCAGGCCCTGCTCGCCGGCAACCGCGCGCTCGCCGCGCGCCGCCTCGGCTTCTGGACGGGGCTGTTCCCCCACCGTTTCTACCTCGAACTGCAGCGCACCGGTCGCGCCCGCGAGGAACAGTACCTCCAGGCGGCGGTGGAACTCGCGCTCGAACACGCGACGCCGGTGGTCGCCACCAACGACGTGCGCTTCCTGACGCCGCAGGACTTCGAGGCGCATGAGGCGCGCGTGTGCATCCACAGCGGCCGCACGCTGGAGGACCCGCGCCGGCCGCGCCACTACAGCGCGCAGCAGTACCTGCGCACGCCGGAGGAGATGGCCGAGCTGTTCTCGGACATCCCGGAGGCGCTCGCCAACACGGTCGAGATCGCCCGGCGCTGCAACCTGGAGCTCACCCTGGGCGAGAACGTGCTGCCCGATTTCCCGACCCCGGCGGGCATGGGCGCCGACGAGTTCTTCGCGGCGGAGGCGCGCGCCGGGCTCGCGCGGCGCATGCAGGGCATGCCCGTGTGCGCCACGCCGGAGGAGGAGGCCGAGCGCCGCGCGCGCTACGAGGCGCGGCTGGAGCTGGAACTCGGGGTCATCACCAAGATGGGCTTCCCGGGCTACTTCCTGATCGTCGCCGACTTCATCCGCTGGGCCAAGGCGAGCGACATCCCGGTGGGGCCGGGGCGCGGCTCGGGCGCGGGCTCGCTGGTGGCGTATTCGTTGGATATTACTGATCTCGATCCAATAAGATACGAGCTTCTCTTCGAGCGTTTTCTGAACCCGGAGCGTGTCTCGCTGCCGGACTTCGACATCGACTTCTGCATGGACGGGCGCGACCGCGTGATCGAATACGTGGCGCAGCGCTACGGGCGCGAGAAGGTGTCGCAGATCATCACCTACGGCACCATGGCCGCCAAGGCGGTGGTGCGCGACGTCGGCCGTGTGCTCGGCCATCCCTACGGCTTCGTCGACAAGATCGCCAAGCTGATCCCGTTCGAGCTCGGTATGACGCTGGACAAGGCGCTGGAGGACGAGGAGCAGTTGCGCGCCCGCTACCAGGACGAGGAGGAGGTGCGCACCCTGATCGACCTGGCGCGCACGCTCGAAGGGCTGGTGCGCAACGCCGGCAAGCACGCCGGCGGCGTGGTGATCGCGCCCTCCGAGCTGACCGACTTCACGCCGCTCTACTGCGAACAGGGTTCGGTCGCCACCGTGACGCAGTTCGACAAGGACGACGTGGAGGCGGTCGGACTGGTCAAGTTCGACTTCCTCGGCCTGCGCACGCTCACCATCATCGACCGCGCGGTGAAGGGCATCCTCAGGCGTACCGGCACCGCCATCGACGTCACCGACCTGCCGATGGACGACGCGCCCACCTACGAACTGCTCAAGCGTTGCGCGACCACCGCCGTGTTCCAGCTCGAGTCGCGCGGCATGAAGGATTTGATCAAGCGCCTGCAGCCCGACTGTTTCGATGATGTGATCGCGCTGGTCGCGCTGTTCCGCCCCGGCCCGCTGCAGTCCGGCATGGTGGACGATTTCATCAACGTCAAGCACAAACGCCAGCGCGCCAACTACCCGCACCCGGACCTGGAACCGATCCTGAAGTCCACCTACGGCGTCATCCTGTACCAGGAGCAGGTGATGCAGATCGCCCAGGTGCTCGCCGGCTACACCCTCGGCCAGGCCGACCTGCTGCGGCGCGCGATGGGCAAGAAGAAGCCGGAGGAGATGGCGAAGCAGCGCGCCGTGTTCCTCGAGGGGGCGGCGAAGCGCGGCGTGGACGCCGAGACGGCGGCCTACATCTTCGACCTGATGGAGAAGTTCGCCGGCTACGGTTTCAACAAGTCGCACTCGGCCGCCTACGCGCTGATCGCCTACCAGACCGCGTGGCTGAAGGCGCATTATCCGGCGGACTTCATGGCCGCCGTGCTGTCCGCCGACATGGACAACACCGACAAGGTGGTGATGCTGATCGACGAATGCCGGTCGATGGGGCTCAAGGTGCTGCCGCCGGACATCAACCGCTGCGACTATTCCTTCACGGTCGACGACGACAGCACGATCCTCTACGGCCTCGGCGCCATCAAGGGCGTGGGCGAGGCGGCGCTCAGCGGTCTCACCGCCGAGCGCGCGGAACACGGCCCGTTCCGCGACCTGTTCGACCTGTGCCGGCGCATCGACCCGCGCAAGGCCAACCGGCGCGTGCTCGAGGCCCTGATCCGCTCCGGCGCGCTCGACGTGCTGGACGCCAACCGCGCGCGCTCGATGACGCTGCTGACCGAGGCGCTGCAAATGGCGGAGCGCCAGTTGCGCGACAGCGAGCTGGGTCAGAACGACCTGTTCGGCGGCGGCGCCGCGAAGGCCGGTCCGGACGATGACATCGCGCGGGCGCTCGCGCGCGCGGTGCCGGAGTGGGACGAGGAGCAGCGCCTGCTGGGCGAGAAGGAGACCCTCGGGCTTTATCTCACCGGTCATCCGATCGAGCGTTACCGCGGCGAACTTGCGCGTTTCATCTCGGCGTCGATCGCGCAGCTCAAGCCGGGTGCGGACCAGACCGTGGTGGTGGCCGGGCTGGTGATCGCCATCCGCACCATGAACAGCCGGCGCGGCGAGCGCATCGCCTTCATGACGCTGGACGACCGCAGCGGGCGCATCGAGATCGCGGTGTTCTCCGAGGCCTACCAGAAGTACCGCGACCTGCTCTCCAAGGACCGCCTGCTGGTGGTGGAGGGCAGCGTCAGCGTGGACGAATATTCCGGCGGGTACCGCATGAGCGCGGAAAAGATCTATGACATCGACCGTGCGCGCGGCGTGTACGCCAAGGGCGTGGAGATCGACGTGCAGGCGCGGCGCGCCGCCGGCAACGGTTTCAGCAGCCTGCTCGCGCGCATCCTCGAGCCGTTCCGCGAGGGCCGCTGCCCGGTGTGGATCAATTACGAGGGCGCCGGCGCGCGGGCGCGCATGGCGCTGGGCCGCGAGTGGAGCGTCAATCCCACCGACGAGCTGCTGCATCGCCTGAGCGAGGTGGCCGGCCCGGACGGGGTGCGGGTGATTTATTAGAGGCCTGGATTGCTCCCTCTCCTCGCCGGGGGCGGAGAGGGTTGCGATGAGGTGGGGGCTAAAACACAGGACTGAGGACTCAGGACTGAGTGAAAAGCAACAAACTCCCCGCTGTCCCGGCCTCTCCACCCGCGTGCGGGGGGAGAGGAGATTCATACCGTAGCATGGGCTGAATGAAATGAAGCCCAACGCTGGCCAGGTGGAAATGTTGGGCTTTGCGTTGCTCAACCCAGCCTGCGATCGCGAGCATGACGAATCAAGGGAAAGGATACATGGGAAAACAATGCTATGACTGGGACAGGAAATTCGCGTAGGATGTCGCTACAATGTCGCATCAAAATAACCAAAAGACCGCTTTGCCCTGATTCGATATGAAACTCAGCTTCCTGGATTTCGAACAGCCCATCGCCGAACTCGAGGCCAAGATCGAGGAGCTCCGCTACGTCGGCACCGATAAGGCGGTCAACATCAGTGAGGAGATCGGCCGGCTCGAGGAGAAGGCCCGCTCGCTGACCGAGACGATCTTCTCCCAGCTCACCGCCTGGCAGATCGCGCAGCTCGCGCGCCACCCCCAGCGCCCCTATACGCTGGACTACGTCGAGCGCATCTTCACCGAGTTCGAGGAACTGCACGGCGACCGCCGCTACGCGGACGACCCCGCCATCGTCGGCGGCATCGCCCGCCTCGACGAGCGGCCGGTGATGATCATCGGCCACCAGAAGGGTCGCGACACCGGCGAGAAGGTGCGGCGCAACTTCGGCATGCCGCGCCCGGAGGGTTACCGCAAGGCGCAGCGCCTGATGGAGCTGGCCGAGCGCTTCAAGCTGCCGATCCTCACCTTCATCGACACGCCCGGCGCCTATCCCGGCGTCGGCGCCGAGGAGCGCGGCCAGAGCGAGGCCATCGCGCGCAATCTGATGGTGCTGTCCCAGTTGCGTACGCCGATCATCTGTACCGTGATCGGCGAGGGTGGTTCCGGCGGCGCGCTCGCCATCGGCGTCGGCGACCACGTCATGATGCTGGAATACAGCACCTATTCGGTGATCTCGCCCGAGGGCTGCGCCTCCATCCTGTGGAAGAGCGCGAGCCGCGCCCCCGACGCCGCCGAGGCGATGGGCATCACCTCCAAGCGCCTCAAGCTGCTCAACCTGATCGATCAGGTGATCCCCGAGCCGCTCGGCGGCGCCCACCGCGATATCGACGCCACCATCGCCGCTGTCCGGCAGGCGCTGGCCGAATCGCTCGCGCGGCTCGACAGCAAGCGCATCGACGACCTGCTCAAGACGCGCTACCAGCGCATCATGAATTACGGTGTCTTCAAGGGCTAAGGATCGCGCCGCCGCCGTCTTCGATCGGGTCCTCCCGACGCTGGAACGCCTGCCCGGCGTCCGCCGTTACCGGGTCGCCTTCAGCGGCGGCCTCGATTCCACTGTCCTGCTGCACGTCATGGCCGCGCTGCGTCCGCATTACGCGGCGGAGCTGTGCGCCGTGCACGTCGATCACGGCCTGCAGCCGGCCGCCGCGGACTGGGCGCGTCGTTGCCGCGCCGTCTGCGAGGCGCGCGATATCCCGCTGCGGGATATCGCGGTGGACGCGCGACCCGGGCCGGGCGAGAGCCCCGAGGCGGCGGCGCGCCGCGCGCGCTACGCGGGTATCCGCGCGCTGATGGAGGAGGGCGACTGTCTGCTCACCGCCCACCACCAGGACGACCAGGCCGAGACCGTGCTGCTGCAACTGCTGCGCGGCAGCGGCGTGGCGGGCCTCGCCGCGATGCCGCCGCACGCGCCTTTCGCCGCCGGCTGGCATGCGCGTCCGTTGCTCGGTCTCGCGCGCGCCGAGTTGAAGGCCTACGCCGAGGCATATACCCTGTCCTGGGTCGACGACCCGACCAATTTCGACACCGGCCTGCGCCGCAACCATCTGCGCCACGAGATCCTGCCGCGGTTACGCGGGCAATGGCCCGCCTTCGCGCGCACGCTGTCGCGCAGCGCCGCCCACTGCGCCGAGACCGCGCGCCTGCTCGACGAGATCGGCGCCGAGGACCTGGCCGCGGTCGCCGGGCCCCGGGCCGCCACGCTGTCCATCGACGCCCTGATGCAACTGAGCCCGGAACGCCTCAACAACGTCGTGCGCTACTGGCTGCGCACGCTCGAACTGCCGCTGCCCACCACGGCGCACCTCGAACGTCTGCACGAGGACATCCTGAAGGCGGCACAGGACAGCGCGCCGCTGCTGACCTGGCCCGGCGCCGAGGTGCGGCGTTACCGCAGCCTGCTCTACGCCATGTGGCCGCTGCCCGAGCACGACCCGGAACGCATCGTGCCGTGGGATCTCGCCGCGCCGCTCGACCTGCCCACCTGCGGCGGCCGCCTGGTCGCGCGCCACAGCGCCGGCAGCGGGATCCGGCGCGTGCTGCTCAAGGACCGCCCCGTCACCGTGCGCTTCCGCCGCGGCGGTGAACACTGCCGCCCCGCCGGCCGCGGCCACACCCACGAGCTGCGCAAGCTGCTGCAGGAATCCGCCGTCCCGTCCTGGCTGCGCGAACGCGTACCGCTGCTCTACGTCGGCGACGAACTCGCCGCGGTCGCCGACCTGTTCATCTGTGAAGGTTTCCAGGCGGGCGAAGGCGAGGCGGGGGTGGAGCTGGAGTGGACCTTTCAGGCGCTGGCGCCCTAGGGGACAGTAACTTATTTCCCGTAGAAAGGCGGGCTACGGCCATCAACCATACGGATCTCCATTTGCCGGCATGAACATCCCGCAACGTATCCGCTATCTGGTCTCCGCGCTCATATGTATTCTGAATATGGTCGGAATGTTTCTGGTCGTTTTCAGCGCGGCGGCAGGCGCTCATGCCGCCGCGCTGTTGTGGCCGGGAATTGTTCTGTTTGTCGGCGGCGTTCTTCTGCTGGCGATCTTTTCCGCGCGACGGGCCTCGCAGGTCGGATTGTCGCCGTGGACGACATCGATCGCCACGATCCTGATGTGCGGACTGGGGCCGTCGGTGCTCATTCTGATCATCTATCTGACCGTGAAGGACGATAAGGGGCAAGGCCCGGTATCCAGGCCAGCGTCTCCATGGTTCCAGTGGCTGGCGCTCCTGACAACTCCATGGGCGATACTGCTGGCGATCGCATGATTTCGTGATTTCGGATTTTGGGGACAGACCAGGCGGATTTCGGGGACAGACCACGGTTTCTGAAGCCGAGAAACCGTGGTCTGTCCCCGATTTTTCGGAGTGGACGTTCCAAGCGCTGACGCCGTGACCGTTTCCCTGGAGTGACCGACCGGCTGAATCGTTGACGGTCCCGCGGGCGGCGGTGCTAAACTTTTTTCAAAACCGGGGACAGACCACGGTTTCCTCGGATAGAAAACCGTGGTCTGTCCCCTAATGTCTCCTAATGTCTCAGGAAACGAATGATGATTCATCACCTATCCATCCCTGCCGAAGATCCCTTGTTCGTCGCAAACATTCTGGCGGAGATGTTCGGCGGGCAGGTGACGCGGTTCGGCCCCTACGGGAATTCGTATATCGCCTGGGCGGGGGATCGATATGGTACGGCCATCGAGGTGTATCCGATCGGTACGGAGATGTTCCCCGACACCGGAGATGGGCAGGCGAACTTCAGGCATAATTCCGGTGTATCCGGCTTTGTGGCGACGCATGCCGCGGTCTCCGTAGATCGCACCAGAGAGGAGATTCTCGCCCTTGGGCGGAGACACGGGTGGCGGGCCATTGAGCTTTCGCGCGGCTCTTTCAATGTCATTGAGTTCTGGGTAGAGAATCGCGTCATGCTTGAGCTCATGACCAAGGAAATGACGCTGGAATATCTGCGCGCCACTGTCGGTGGCTGATGCTCCGTTCACGCCGATGCCGCTTCGTGATTTCGGGGACAGACCACGGTTTCTGAAACCGAGAAACCGTGGTCTGTCCCCGATTTTTCGCGAAATGTCTTGAGGGAGGCTGAGGGCGGACTGCGCCAGTGAGTTCGTATCGTCGTATTGGGCCGCCTGACAATTGTGGATGTGTCTTCAACTTGGAAACCGCTCCACATGCTCTTCACCCTGGCGTCCAAAATAGGTCACGTGCCGGCCGGTGATCCAGACGGTGTAGCCGACACAGCCCGCGTTCATCGATAGCCGGAGAAACTCGGGATATTTGACCTCCCCGCGCTGGGCGCCGCGGATGGCGGACTGGATGCCGGCCTTGTCGAAGTCCCGCGGGATGTCGATGTCTGGGGCCTTCAGCGCCAGGGAAACCACCTGTCCGTCATTCCCGTAGTAGGTCGTGGTTTTCCCGCGATAATCGACGTGGTAGGACTCCGCCCCGGCGCTGGCCAGCGCCGAGACGACATCGCCGAAGGAGATTTCTCCGGCATACGATTTCCACGCGCAGTCTTGCGCGGTATCGAGCAGTGGGCTTGTCATGTGCGTTACCTCGATTCGTTGGTTCCGGTCATTCGACGGGGATATCTTTCCAGTTGTTCATGCGCACCATTTCCCGGAGGACACGGCTCAGCATCTCGCTTTCCTGCGCGGAGAGGTGACCGAAGAACCGCTCGTCGTTGCGGTCGGCCAGCGCGCTCAGCCTGGGAACCAGCGTCTTGCCCGCGCGGGTGAGACTGACCCGCTGTGCGCGACGGTCGGTCTCCGCCGGGGCGCGCTGGATCAGCCCGCGCTCTTCCAGCCGGGCGAGGATCTTCGAAACGGCGCCTTTGGTCATCCCCAGGTCTGCCATCAGGGAAGGGGCGCTGGAGGTCCCGTCGTCAAAGATCCGGCGCAATGCCACCCAGTCCGAAACGGAAACGCCATTGTATTCCACGAGCTTCCTGAACTCCGCGGAGACATGATTGGAGACGAAACGCATCCAGAATCCCAGGTGTGACTCCAGTCCGCCCGGATCCGCCGGAGGCCGTCTGTCAGGGGAGCGTTTGCCGTTTGCCATGATCGATGCATTATAGTTTCCATGGAAACAAAATCAAGCCCGGTGTGATTCAAGCGACGTCCTTGCTAAGGTAGGCGGGTGATGGATACGGGGCGGGCAGAGGGTCCGCATGGGTGAACGAATGAGATGCGGGAGACGGCGGTAATGACCTCCATCTGGATGAAAGCTGCGACGCTTAGAAATCGGGGACAGACCAGAAATCGGGGACAGACCACGGTTTCATGATTTCTGAAACCGTGGTCTGTCCCCGGTTTTTCCTGATTTTTAATGATGATATCCCTCTGGATAAAGGCGGCGGCATTCTGGTGGCTCATCCTGGCGCTCGCCGTCCTGAACGGCATGCTGAGGGAAGAGGCGCTCGTTCCCCTCATGGGCGAGGTTCCGGGGCTTGCGGCCAGCGGGGTGATGCTTTCGCTGTGCATCTTTGCCGTGGCGTTCGTCGCCGTGCCCCGGTACGGGCGGATGAGCGCGCGCCGATGGTGGTTCGTGGGCCTGTTCTGGCTGCTGTTGACGCTGGCCTTCGAGTTCGGCTTCGGGCTCTTCGTGCAGGACAAATCCCTGGACATACTGCTCGACGCGTATACGTTCCGTGGCGGCGATCTCTGGCCCGTCGTGCTGGCGGTGACCTTCGTCTCGCCCTGGCTCGCGGCGAGGCTCCGGGGGCGGGTGGCCGGGCCGTGACCGTCGGACCGGGCAAAAAGGGGCCGGTATCCTCGAATTACCCTTATTAAGGATCAGACCGGGAGGGCCTCTCGCCGTAGGAATGATGAGGATTGCCCCTGCGCGCCCGAAGGCGGGAAGGGGAAGATGCCTGGAACCTCGAGCGTATAGCGGCTGCACACACAATCGGCATACACTTGTCGAAAATCCCTGGATACCGGGTGAGATGGAGAGGATTCCTGTGAGACTGTTTGCCTGGTGCCTGATCCCCCTGCTTTGCATGGCGTGTCAGAAGGAAGAGCACGCCCAGGGGACGGCGGCATCATCGGCGATATCAGGCGCCGAAGAGAGGCAACCGGCACCGGGCGATCCCGCCTATGTCGCGGAAGAGCCGCGTTTTACCCAGTTGGTGGGTATGCCCGGTCCGGCGATTACGCTGCAGGCGATCGATGGCGGCCTGATCGACCTGACCGGGATCTACGGCAAGAAGCCCGTCTACCTCAAGCTCTGGGCGAGCTATTGCATCCCCTGTCGCGCCCAGATGCCGAAGCTCCAGAAAATCCATGAATCCGTCGGTGACCGCATCCAGGTCATCGCCGTCAACGCGGGCGTCGGCGATGACGCCGCCAAGGCCATGGCATTTGCGACCAAGGTGGGAATACATATGCCGATCGCCATCGACGATGGCAGCCTGGGAGCCTGGCTCAGAATGCAGGGAACCCCCGTGCACGTCGTGATCGGCCGGAACGGGCGGGTCGCCTTCGTAGGCACTCAGGACGGTCCTGCGCTGGATGCGGCGATTCAGGAGGTGCTGCGCCCGGGTCCAGCGCCGTCCGTGCCGGTCCAGACCGTATCCGCGCAGCGTACAGCGGTCTTGAAACCCGGCGACACCGTTCCGCCGATCACGCTGACCGGCCCGGACGGGGCAGATAGGCCTCTGCAGTACGGCGCCAGCGGGTCGCCCAGGGCCCTATTGTTTACATCCACGTGGTGCGAGGATTACCTGCAGGAGATCGAGCCACAAACGGTCGAACGGTGCCGACGCGCCCGGAACGAGGTCTCGCAGCTCTCACAGGAGAATCGTGTGCGATGGCTGGGGGTGGTTACCCATCTGTGGACTACCCCGCAGGATTTATCGACGTATCAGGCGAAAACCCGGCCGCCGTTGCCATTCGCCATCGACACGGAAGGGGCCGCGTTCCGTACCTTTGGTATCCGGCGTTTTCCCGCCGTGGCCTTGATCGATGCCCAGGGTCGATTGCAGCGTATCGTGGGTCCGGATGACACGGATCTCGCCGAGGCCGTCGCGGACCTCGCCGGACGATAGGGGACGGACCACGTTTCCCGGAGACACCGGCGTACTGGACGGACCGGCGGATGATCGGGTTATCATGAATACCGATTTTCATCAGGACAGGATCGTCCCGGGCGGATAGCGGCCCGGTATCTCCGGGTCGACCAGGACATGCAGCAGCCCATCACCGGTTTTCACCTCGACGAGCACGACGACTGGGTCGCGGAGCTGGCCTGCGGGCATTTCCAGCACGTGCGCCACAATCCGCCCTGGACCGTGCGCCCCTGGGTGCTGACCGGGGAGGGACGCGCGGGCGTGCTGGGGCGGCGGCTGGAATGCAAGAAGTGCGACGCGGGCGCGCCCGCCGATGCCCTCCCGTCCCCGCTTTCCCGGTAGACCGTACCCATCTGAACGTGCGCGAGACATGGATCGATATCTTCAATATCTCGAGACCTCGCCGTATATCGATCGGGACCACCCGCGGGTGAGCGCCCGGGCCCGGGAGTTGCGCGCCGGCCTGAGCGACCCGGTCGATATCGCCCGCGTGTGCTTCGAGTTCGTGCGCGACGGGATCCGCCACAGCGGGGATCACCGGCTGAACCCCGTCACCTGCAGGGCGTCCGAGGTGCTCATCCAGGGCACGGGATATTGCTATGCCAAGAGCCATCTGCTGGCGGCCCTGCTGCGGGCCAACGGCCTCCCCGCGGGGCTGTGCTATCAGAGGCTCTCGGTGGAAGGCGGCGGTCCGCCGTTCTGCCTGCACGGATTGAATGCGGTCTATCTGGAGCGGCATGGCTGGTACCGCATCGATGCTAGGGGCAACAGGCCAGGCGTCGACGCGGCCTTCGAGCCGCCCGTCGAGCGGTTGCCGTTCACGGCGCGCGTCGAGGGCGAGGCCGACCTGAGGGAGATCTGGGCCCGACCCCTGTCGCTCGTCGTTGAGGCGCTCGAATCGGCGACCGGTTACCAGGACATCGCGGACGCTCCGCCGGACCTCCCGCTCATCGCATGCACCGCGAGGACCTGATACGCCGCGGGGACGCGCGGGTCGCCGCCATCGCGCTGGAGGCGGGGGAGGCGTCGCCCTGGCATTATCACTCCCGTGTCACGGAGACCGTCTTCGGCCTGCAGGGCGAAGTCCGGCTGGAGACCGGGGCCGGAACCGCCGCCGTCACCCTGCTCCCGGGGCAGCGGCATACGCTGGCGCCGGGCGTGGTCCATCGCCTGTCCAATCCCGGCGGGACGAAGTCGGTTTACCTGCTGGTCCAGAACGGTCATTATGACTTCGTCGCAGTCGACCCCTGAGCGGAGGTCGATGATGGCCAGGCGCCTCGCGCGGACGATGTCCGGCCGGACGGGGCGAGGATTCGGACTCTCTCGGGAGGACAATCATCATGACGACGACCAGTACCGTACACCTGCACCGTGTCCTGCGCTCGACCCCTGAGCGGATCTACCGGGCGTTTCTCGACGCGGACGCGATGGCGAAATGGCTGCCGCCGAACGGCTTCACCGGACGGGTCCATCACATGGACGCCCGGGTCGGCGGCAGTTACAGGATGTCGTTCACGAACTTCACCACCGGCAAGGGCCACGCCTTCGGCGGGACGTTTCTCGAGCTGATTCCCGCTCAACGCCTCCGCTACACGGACAGGTTCGACGACCCGAACCTGCCCGGCGAGATGCAGACGATGGTGAGTCTGAAGCCGGTCTCCGTCGGGACGGAAGTGAGCATCACGCAGGAGGGCATCCCCGGAGTCATCCCGCCCGAGGCCTGTTATCTCGGCTGGCAGGAATCGCTCATCCTGCTCGGGAAACTGGGCGAGGTCGAGATCCCGGAGTAAGGCGGATCCGGTTTTCCTCTTCGATATCGAGGGGTATTGCGAACGGTACGGGGGCGAGTCTTTCGTTTGCCGGGGAACGGCGTATCATTTGACGGGGACGCGAGAGGCCGGGCGGCGTGGAAGATGAAGCGCCGCCCGAGCGTCGGCGGGTCCCCGCCCGGGTCCCATCGGATCGGGCGGGAGGATTCCATGCCCTCCGATCTTCCGCCTCACCGTGCGTGAACAGAAAAAGGAGGATCGAGATGGAAAACTTTCTGGAGGCATGGAAACCCCGGATGCTGAGCATCCTGCGCATCGTGACCGCATTCCTGTTCATGCAGCACGGCACCCAGAAGATGTTCGGGTTCCCCGCGCCGCCGCATCAGCCCTTCGATCTCTTTTCGATGTTCGGTATCGCCGGCGCGCTGGAGGTGTTCGGCGGCCTGCTGATCCTGCTCGGTCTGTTCACGCGTCCGGTCGCGTTCCTGCTCTCGGGCGAGATGGCCTTCGCCTATTTCATCGCCCATGCCCCGCAGGCGTTCTGGCCGCTGCTGAACGGCGGCGAGCTGGCCGTGATGTGGTGTTTCACGTTCCTGTATCTCGCCTGCGCGGGAGGCGGGTCCTGGAGTCTGGACCACGTGCGCGAACACGCCCGGGCGGCAGCGGGCCGGGTGTGATCCGCGCCCGTTGACCGTCGTCCATGGCGCTACGGGTCAAGCGTGTCTATGAGACCCCGGCCGGGGACGACGGCCTGCGCATCCTGGTGGATCGCCTGTGGCCGCGCGGCCTGAGCCGGGAGAAGGCCGCGCTCGATCACTGGTTCAAGGAGATCGCGCCTTCCGCGGAGTTGCGGCGCTGGTTCGGGCATCGGCCGGAACGCTGGAAGGAGTTCCACCGCCGCTATTTCGAGGAGCTGGACCGTCATCCGGAGCAGGTTGCCGAGCTGCGCAAGGCGATCGGCCGGCATACCGCGACACTGCTCTACGCCGCGCACGACGAGGAATACAACAACGCGCAGGCGCTGCGGGAATATCTTCGATCCTGAGGCGGCGCGTCCGGGGCAGCGCGGCGCCCGGCGAGGGGATCAGGTCTCCCGCCGCCGGCCGTCTTCCACCCTGGCGTCTTGCCCCGCGGCCGCCCCGGAGGCGCTGTCGTTCGCGTCCGCCCTGCGCGGGTTCCATTCCTGGAAGATGCTGTAGGCGATGGCGAGCAGGGTCGGGCCGATGAAGATGCCGAGGAAACCGAAGGCGAGCACGCCGCCCAGCCCGCCCAGGAATACCAGGATGAAGGGCAGCTTGCTGCCCTTGCTGATGAAATAGGGTTTGAGGAAGTTGTCGACGGTGCCGACCACGAGCACGCCCCAGGCGATCAGGAAGATCGCCGACCCCGTCTCGCCCTGCTGGAACAGCCAGATGGCGGATATCCCCCACGCGAGGGAGGAGCCAAAGGGGATCAGCGCCAGCAGACAGCTCAGGGCGCCGAGCAGCAGCGCGCCGGGGACGCCCGCGACGAACATGCCGACGCCGGCGAGAAAACCCTGCGCCACCGCGGTGCCGATGCTGCCGTAGATCACGCTTTTGATGGTCTTGCCGGCGATGTCGAGCATGCGCGCGCCGCGTTCGCCGCCGACGCGGGACAGCAGATCCTGCACGCGCGCGGACAGGGCGGCGCTGTCGCGGTAGATGAAGAACGAGATGAACACGCTGAGCGAGAGATACATGATGCCCTCGCCGAGCTTCGCGGCGCCGCGCAGGGCCCCGTCGCGCAGCGGCGCGAGATAGTGGGTCAGCTCCTCGGTCAGGCGCGCGCTGCTGCCCGCCATGTCCTGCCAGCGTTCGTGGATCATCGCGCCCGCCAGCGGGATTTCATGCACCCAGTCGGGCGGGGCGGGCAACCCCTCGGAGAGCAGGTGGCGCGCCATCTCGACCAGCGCGCGTATATTGTCCGTCAGGCTGGCGCCGACTAGGATCAGTGGCACGATCAGTACGGCGGTCACCAGCGTCACCATGAGTCCGCTCGCCAGGTTGCGCCGGCCGCGCAGCATCCGCTCGATGCGGTGGTACAGCGGCCAGGTGGAGAAGGACAGGATCGCCGCGAGCAGTACGGCCGACAGAAAGGGGCGCAGCACGAAATAGCACCCCAGCACCAGCAGGACGACGAGGGCGAAACCCGCGTAGCGCTCGATGCGGGCATCGCTCAGGGCATAATTCTTCCGGACCATGCGAAACGCCCCTCCCGGGCGTGGACTCCAGTCGATCCGGCCGATTGTACCCCAACGTCGCGCGAAAGAGCGGGTAGGGCGCCCGGATCGGACGCGGGCCCGCCCCGTATGCGGCCGCGCTTACCCCGCGCCGCGCGGATTCAGTATACTGGCGGCCCAAGACGGGTGGAGGAGAGAGACCATGGCCGAACGCAGGATCATCGCGGTGATCGGCGCCACCGGCGCACAGGGCGGCGGGCTGGTCCGCGCGATCCTGGACGATCCCGGCGGCGGATTCGCCGTGCGGGCGTTGACGCGCGATACCGGTTCGGACAAGGCGAGGGCCTTGAAGGCGCTCGGCGCCGAAGTCGTCGCCGCGGACGTGGACGACGGCGCGAGCCTGGAACGGGCGTTCAGGGGCGCACACGGCGCCTACTGCGTCACCTTCTTCTGGGACCACTGCTCGCCCGCGAAGGAACTGGCCCAGGCGCAGCTCATGGCGAACGCGGCGAGGCGCGCCGGTCTCGCCCACGTCATCTGGTCGACGCTGGAAGACACGCGCCAGCGGGTCCCGCTGGACGACGGGCGCATGCCGACCCTGATGGGGCGTTACAAGGTGCCGCATTTCGACGCCAAGGGCGAGGCGAACCAGTGGTTTTCCGCCGCGGGCGTGCCGACGACCTTTCTGCTCACCTCGTTCTATTGGGACAATCTGCTCCACTTCGGCATGGGGCCGAGGCCAGGGCCGGACGGCGGACTCGTGTTCACGCTGCCGATGGCGGACCGGAAGCTGCCCGGCATCGCGGCGGAGGACATCGGAAAATGCGCCTACGGGATCTTCAGGCGCGGCCGCGAATACATCGGCAGAACCGTCGGCGTCGCGGGCGAGCACCCGACGGGGGAACAGATGGCGGCGGCGCTGGGCGAGGCGCTGGGGCGGGCGGTGCGCTACAACGCCATCACCCCGGAGCAGTATCGCGCCCTCGGTTTCCCCGGCGCCGACGACCTCGGCAACATGTTCCAGTTCAAGTGCGATTTCGAGGCGGAATTCTGCGGTGCGCGCAGCCTCGCGGTCTCGCGCGCGCTCAATCCCGGCCTGCAGACCTTCGCGCAATGGCTGGCGCGGAACCGGGACCGTATCCCGCTCGAATAGCACACACGTCTTTAACTGTAAGGGGACAGATTTCAAATCTGTCCCCATTGCTTCCATCGCTTCCTGCTTCCGCCGCAAGAATCGGGTGGGGACGGCCGCCCCGCCATGGCAGAATGGTCCCATGAACGATTACGACCGCATCGCCGGCATCATCCGCTATCTCGACGCGCACCAGGACGAGCAGCCCGACCTCGCGGCGCTGGCCGGCCACGCCGGGCTGAGCCCGTTCCATTTCCATCGCCTGTTCACCTCCTGGGCGGCAGTCACCCCGAAGGATTTTCTGCAGTGCCTCACGCTGGAGCGCGCCCGCGCGGCCCTGCGCGCGGGCGAAGGCGTGCTGGAGACCGCCATCGCCGCGGGGCTGTCCGGCCCCGGCCGCCTGCACGACCTGTGCGTCTCGCTGGAGGCCGCCTCGCCGGGCGAGATCAAGTCGGGCGGCGCGGGCTGGACCGTCGCGGCCGGATTCGCCGATACCCCCTTCGGTCCGGCGCTCGTCGGCGAGAGTCCGCGCGGCATCTGCCATCTTTCCTTCGTCGAACCCGGCGCGGAGGGCGAGGCCCTGCAGGGGCTGCGCGCCGACTGGCCGGGGGCGCATCTGCGGCGCGACGACGGGGCCGCCGGAGATCTGCTCGCGCGGGTCTTCGCGCGCGACGGGGTCCCCGCCGCGCGTCCGGCCCTGCGCGCCCTGGTGCGCGGTACGGCCTTCCAGTTGCGGGTGTGGCGCGCGCTGCTGCGGATCCCGCCGGGCGCACTGATCAGCTACGGGCGGCTGGCCGCGGCGCTGGGTGCGCCCGGGGCCGCGCGCGCCGTGGGGGGCGCGGTGGGGGACAATTCCATCGCGTATCTGATCCCGTGCCACCGCGTGATCCGCGAGACGGGCGCGGCGGGCGGGTATCGCTGGGGCGTGGAGCGCAAACGCGTGATGCTGGCCTGGGAGGGCGGCCTCGCGCCGGACGCCGCGACGGCGGGGGACGCGTGAGGATGGGGCGCGACCGGCGAGGACGGATTCCGGGCGTCATCCTCTGATCCTGTCCTGGATAACGATGCCGGATTTCCGAGCGGCGGCATCGGGTATTCGCCCGCGGACATCGATGTCGCGCCTACGCGATTGAATCGCGGCGCGGGATCGTGATTCAATGACCGCTGATTCTTTCGCGGTGCATTCCATGACGGTTTCTCGAGGAGAGCGGTACGGCGCGGCCTGCGGCGGCAACGTGGCGTGCCAGGACTGCAGCCTGCATCAATTGTGTCTCCCGGTCGGCCTCGACAGCGAGGATCTCGAACGGCTGGACCGGATCATCCGGCGCCGCCGGCCGCTGCGTCGCGGTGAATACCTGTTCCGGGCCGGAGATCCCCTGCGCGCGGTGTACGCCGTGCGTTCGGGGTCCATCAAGACCTACACCTGTTCCAGCGAGGGCGACGAGCACGTGACTGGCTTTCATCTGCCGGGCGAGCTGATCGGGCTGGGCGCGATCGCGACCGGGGTGTATCCCCGTTCCGCCCGCGCGCTGGAGACCAGCAGCGTGTGCGAGGTCGCCTACGAGGGGCTCGAGGATCTCTCCATGAAGATCCGCGGCCTGCAGCGCCAGTTGCTGCGCCTGATGAGCCGGGAGATCCATCACGACGAGACGATGATGGTCCTGCTGGGCGGCATGGCGGCGGAGGGGCGTCTGGCCGCGCTGCTGTCCAACATCGCCGCCCGCGTCGGCGAGCGCGGTTTTTCCCCCCACGCCTTTCGCTTGAGCATGTCGCGCAACGATATCGGCAGCTATCTGGGTCTGGCCGTCGAGACCGTCAGCCGGCTGTTCACCCGCCTGCAGGCCGAAGGCCTGCTGAACGTGCAACGCAAGCAGGTGATGATCCGCGATCCCGATCGTCTGCGCCGCCTCGCCGGCGTCTGCGTCGACGGCCTGCCCCCGCCGCGCTGACCCTTTTCCTTCCCCCGCGTTTTTATTGATCTGCGTCAATGCCGGCAGGCCGCCGTCCACGCATCGTCATGCGTGCCGGCGGCGGGGATATTGCCGATCCGAGTGAGGGGCGACGACCTCCGCCAGGCGAAATCCCAAAACAATAAGCAGGAGAAGAACGATGTGGAAGAGCAAGATCAGGGTTCTGATGCAGGCCGGGGCGGGGGCCGCCCTGGCCGTGGCGGGCGCCGCCGCGACGGCCGCGCCCGGCGACTGGCTGGTGCGCGTCGGCGCGGTGAACGTCGGCCCCAGCGACGGTAGCGGAGAACTGTCGGGCCTCGCCGGCGCCGAGGTCTCCGTCGAGAACGATGTGAGCCTGGGCATCACCGTCGGCTACATGCTGGGCGACAGGCTCGGCATCGGAGTGCTCGGTGCCCTGCCGTTCCAGCACGAGATCCGGGGCGAGGGCGCCATCGCCGGTCTCGGCGCCATCGCGGAGGTGAAGCAGTTGCCGCCGACCGTGACGTTGCAGTATCACTTCGCGCCCGAGGCGGCCGTGCGTCCCTGGGTGGGCGCCGGGCTCAATTACACCACGTTCTTCAGCGAGGAGACCAAAGGGGCGCTGGCCGGGACGGACATCCGCCTGGACGATTCCCTCGGGCTGGCGGTCGAGGCCGGGGTGGACATCGATATCGGCCAGGACTGGTTCCTCGGTGCGCAGCTCTGGTATCTCGACATCGGGACCACGGCTGAGCTGGGCGGCGGGCTGGGCGAGATCGACGTCGATATCGATCCCTGGGTGGCGATGATCGGCGTCGGCCACAGGTTCCGGTGATCCGCCGCGGACGGCGGGGAACCGGTGCGTGGAGGTGGGCAGGGAGCAGGGCCGCAGGGAAGCGGCCCATTCTCGCGCGGAGACAAAAAGACCCCGCCGGAGCGGGGTCGAGGTGTGCCTGACGATGTTTTCTGTGTATTTTCGGGCGTCCCGCCCCGGCCTCAGACCGCGGTGAACGCGGTGACGATGAAGGCCAGGATCAGGACGCCGCCGGTGCCGAGTGTCATGGCGAGCACAGGATGCATAGCGTTACCCTCCTATCATTTCAATGGATCGGGAGGCGGAGGTCCGCCCCGCGGATATCGAACTGATTACGGTGGTGCAACTGCCTGTTGCAACTGAACTGCGATACTTCGGATAAGAACGCGCTGCCAGCACCGCGCGAGCGGCATCCGCCATCATGGCGGTTCGGACGGTGCCTGGCGACAGCCGCGCTCCCTGTATATCAGAATTCGGGCACGTTGTCTCGTGCCGGCGTCATGAGGGGGCGGGGCGGCTGCGGGGGGCGTTCAGGCCGACAGGCTCATCCAGACCTGGAAACCGAGCAGGGCGAGGGTGCACAGCAGGCCGGCGGCCGGCACCCAGAGCGGGTAGCTGACGGCGTGCTCCATCACCGGCTGACGCCGCTTGAGCGTCAGCAGCGTTATCTGCATGCAGGCGAAGATGCACAGGGTGATGAAGCTGGTCGCCTTGGCCAGCTCCACCAGCGGGAATCCCAGCGCCAGCGTCAGGACGATGGCCCCGACGAACAGCGTGGCGCGCAGCGGCGTGCGCGTGCGCGCGTGGACGGCGCCGAAGACGCGGGGCGCGAGGCCCTGCGCGGACATGCCGTAGATGACGCGCGCGGCCATGATGATCTGGATCAGGGCGCCGTTGACGACCGCGATCAGACCGATCACGCTGATGGCGTCCTCGGCGAAGGCGCTGTGCCGCCGCACGATATCGACCAGCGGCGCCGAACTCGCACCGAGCTCGGCGAGCGGCAGCGCGGTGACGGCGACGATCGACACCAGGATGTAGAGCAGGGTGCTGATCCCGAGCGCGGCGAGGATACCGAGCGGCAGCGTGACGCGCGGGTTCTTCACCTCCTCGGCGATGTTGACCATGTCCTCGAAGCCGATGAAGGCGTAGAAGGCGAGAAACGATCCGAGCAGTATCCCGACCCAGACCTGGCCCTCGGGCGGCGGGACGAGTTCGCGCAGCGAATGGACGCCTTCCCCCATCGAGCCGCCGGCGACGTAGAGCACCAGCAGCAGGCCGCCGACCTCCAGTACGGTGATCAGGGCCGCCAGCCAGACCGATTCGGCGATGCCCCAGGTGGCGACGGCCGTCAGCGCGACGACCAGCGCGAGGATGATGAGCCAGGACGGGATCGGCAGGAATATCTGGAAGTAGCCGACGAAGCCGTTGGACATGGTGGCGGCGGAGACGGAGCCGACCGCCACCACGGTCCAGCCCAGCAGGCCCGAGAACCACCGGCGGCCGAAGGCGACCTCGGCGTAATAGGACTCGCCCGCGCTCCTCGGGTAGCGCGAGGACAGTTCCGCGAAGGTGAAGGCGGTGAAGGCCGCGATCAGCGCGGAGACCAGGAAGGCGACCGGGGCATAGACCCCGGCCTGCGACGCGACCTTGCCCACCAGCACATAGATGCCGGCCCCCACGATGGTGCCGAGCCCGTACAGGGTGAGCAGGGGCAGGGTGACGCTGCGCCTCAGCGCAGGTTGTTCCGGGTCACGATCGGCTGGATCGTGCATGTCGCGGGCGTGCGGTGTCTGGCATGATCCGGCGATTAAACCACGCCGGCCGTCACCCCTGTCAATGCCGGATCAATGCCGGCGCGATGCGCGGCGGCCCCGGGCGAATTTATTTCGGGGCCGCCGATATGCGAAGATGATGCGTCGGTGCCGACGACAGAGGGATGCATGAAGATCGTGGTGTTCGAATTCGAGGAGTGGGAACGCGGGTTTTTCGATCATTTTCGCGCCGGCGGACATGAGGTCCGGTACGAGGAGCGGCCGCTCGACGCCGAGATCGCGGCCGCCCATGCGGACGCGGACCTCGTTTCGACCTTCATCTATTCCCGCCTCGATCGCGCCGTCCTGTCCCGTCTCGGCCGGCTGAAGCTCATCGCGACCCGCTCCACCGGGTTCGACCATATCGATACCGGATATTGCCGCGACGCGGGCATCCGGGTCAGCAACGTCCCCAGCTATGGCGAGAGCACGGTCGCCGAGCATGTGTTCGCCCTGCTGCTCGCGCTCAGCCACCGGATCCCCGAGGCGGTCGCCCGCACCCGCCAGGGCGATTTCTCCCAGCGCGGCCTGCAGGGCTTCGATCTGTGCGGCAGGACGCTGGGGGTCGTCGGGACGGGCCGGATCGGACACAAGGTGATCCGCATCGCGCGGGGATTCGAGATGCCGGTGCTGGCGTACGACGTCCACCCCGACCGCGAGGCGGAACGCGCGCTCGGGTTTTCCTATGTGGACATGGAGGAACTGTTGCGGCGCTCGGACATCGTCACCCTGCACGTGCCGGGCGAGGCGGCCACGCATCATCTGATCGCGGCGCGGGAGTTCGCGCTGATGAAGGACGGCGCGGTGCTGATCAATACCGCGCGCGGCAATGTGGTCGACGTGAAGGCGCTGCTGCGCGCGCTGGCCGACGGGAAGGTGGCCGCCGCGGGCCTGGACGTGCTGCCGGAGGAACCGGCCATCCGCGAGGAGGCGGAGCTGCTGCGCAGCCTCTTCACCCGCCGCCACGATCTGGAGACGCTGCTCGCCGACCAGGTCCTGCTGCACATGCGCAACGTGCTCATCACGCCGCACAGCGCCTTCAACACGCGGGAGGCGGTGCAGCGCATCGTCCGCACCACGGTGGAAAACATCGAGGGCTATCTGGGCGGGGAGCCGCGGAACCTGGTGGGGGAAGAGTAAAAAAGTCAGGGGACAGACTTAGTAAATAAAGTAAAGGGGACAGATTTCGAATCTGTCCCCTCTCCGATCTACTTCGGCTGCGGCACGATGCGCAGATAGGGCTTCAGCGTCTTCCAGCCGCCGGGGAACTTCGCCTTGGCCTCCTCGTCCGAGACGGACGGGGGGATGATGACGTCGTTGCCGGGCTTCCAGTTCACCGGCGTCGCCACCTTGTGCTTGGCCGTGAGCTGGATGGAGTCGAGCACGCGCAGGACCTCGTCGAAGTTGCGGCCGGTGCTCATCGGATAGGTGAACATCGCCTTGATCTGCTTGTCGGGGCCGATCAGGAACACGGTGCGGACGGTGGCGTTGTCGGCCGCCTTGCGGTCCTTGGCGGTGCCGCTCGCGTTCGGGTGGATCATGTCGTAGAGCTTGGCCACCTTGAGGTCGGTGTCGCCGATCATCGGGTAGTTCACCTTGTGCCCCTGGGTCTCCTCGATGTCCTTCGACCATTCGGTGTGATTGTCCACCGGATCGATGCTGAGCCCGATGATCTTGCAGTTGCGCTTGTCGAAGTCCTTCTTGAGCCCGGCCATGTAGCCGAGTTCCGTGGTGCACACCGGCGTGAAGTCCTTGGGGTGCGAGAACAGGATGG
>JADLCS010000068.1 GCA_020847075.1 Gammaproteobacteria bacterium | reverse complement strand
TCGCGATCGACTGGAGTCGCGAGGTCGCCACCTGCGATCCATCGTACTACCGCTGGAACCAGTGGCTCTTCCTGCGCATGCTCGAGAAGGGCATCGCGTACCGCAAGACTGGTGTCGTCCACTGGGATCCGGTCGACCAGACCGTACTCGCCAACGAACAGGTGATCGACGGCCGCGGCTGGCGTACCGGCGCCGTGGTGGAAAAGCGCGAGATCCCCATGTATTACATGGCGATCACGAAGTACGCCGACGAACTGCTGGCCGATCTCGACATGCTCGCCGACTGGCCGGAGCAGGTGCGGCTGATGCAGCAGAACTGGATCGGCAAGAGTTTCGGCGTGCGCATCGGCTTCCCGCACGCGATCGACGGCGGCGGCGTGCTGTGGGTGTTCACCACGCGCGCGGATACCCTGATGGGGGCGACCTATGTCGCGGTCGCCGCCGAGCACCCGCTGGCCCTGCACGCGGCGCGTGGCAACCCCGCGCTGGCCGCCTTCATCGAGGAGTGCAGGCACGGCGGCGTCACCGAGGCCGAGCTCGCCACCCAGGAGAAGAAGGGCATGGCGACCGGGCTCACCGTCGCCCACCCGCTCACCGGCGAGCCGCTCCCGCTGTGGGTGGCCAACTATGTGCTGATGGGCTACGGCGAAGGCGCGGTGATGGCGGTGCCGGCCCATGACGAGCGCGATTTCGAGTTCGCGACCAGGTACGGGCTGCCGATCAAGTCGGTAATCGTGAGGCGTGAGGCGTCAGGCGTGAGGCGTGAAAATTCTGTGAATACACCTCACGCCTCACACCTCACGCCTCACGAGGCAGCCATGACCGAACACGGCGTCTGCGTGAACTCCGGCCGCTACGATGGCCTCGACTTCGACCAGGCGGTCGACGCCATCGCCGCCGACCTCGCCGCGAAGAAGCTGGGCGAGAAAAAAGTGACCTGGCGGTTGCGCGACTGGGGCATCTCGCGCCAGCGCTACTGGGGTACGCCCATCCCGATGATCAAGTGCCCGGCCTGCGGCGACGTACCGGTGCCGGACGAGCAGTTGCCGGTGGTGTTGCCGGAAGACCTGGTGCCGGACGGCTCCGGCAACCCGCTGGCGAAGTCCGCCGCATTCCTGGAGTGTACCTGCCCGCGGTGCGGCGGCGCGGCCCGGCGCGAGACCGACACCATGGACACCTTCGTCGATTCGTCCTGGTATTTCTTCCGTTACACGAGCTTCGACGGGAAGGCGATGGTGGACGCGCGCGCCGATTACTGGATGCCGGTGGATCAGTACATCGGCGGCATCGAGCACGCCATCCTGCACCTGCTCTATTCGCGCTTCTGGACCAAGGCCATGCGCGACCTCGGCCTGACCGCGGTGCGCGAGCCGTTCCGCCGGCTACTCACCCAGGGCATGGTGCTGAACCATATCTTCTTCCGCAAGGGCGCGGCCTCGGGCATCCGCTATTTCGGGCCCGACGAGGTGGAGACGACGCGTGACGGGCAGGGCCGCATCGTCGCCGCGGCGGCGCAGCAGGACGGTCAGCCGGTGGAATACGGCGGCATCGGCACCATGTCGAAGTCGAAGAAGAACGGCGTAGACCCGCAGGAGCTGGTGCGCCGTTACGGCGCCGACACCGTGCGGTTGTTCATCATCTTCGCCGCCCCGCCCGAGCAGACGCTGGAGTGGTCGGACGCCGGCGTCGAGGGCTCCGCGCGCTTTCTGAAGCGGTTGTGGAAACTGGTGACCGCGCACATCGAGCAGGGCGACGCGCCTGCGCCGGCGGCGCCGGACACGCTCACCGAGGCCCAGCGCGGACTGCGTCGCCAGGTGCACCAGACCATCGCCAAGGTGAGCGACGACCTCGGCCGGCGCTATACCTTCAACACTGCGATCGCCGCCGTGATGGAGCTGGTCAACGCCATGGGCCGTTTCGACGACGCCACGCCGGCCGGCCGCGCGGTGATGCGCGAGGCGACGGAGACCGTGGTGTTGCTGCTGGCCCCGGTCGTGCCGCATGTCTGCGAGGTCCTGTGGGAGGCCCTGGGCGGGGAGGGTTCCGTCGTCGGCGCCGCCTGGCCGCGGGTGGATGCGGCCGCCCTGGTGACGGATACGTTGCAGGTCGTGGTGCAGGTCAACGGCAAGCTGAGGGGCCAGCTCAGCGTCGCGGCGGACGCCGACCGGGCGGCGCTCGAACAGGCCGCGCTGACGGAGGAGAACGTGCGGCGTTTCATCGACGGCAAGGCCGTGAAAAAGGTGATCGTGGTGCCGGGCAAACTGGTGAACATCGTTGTTTAAGGGCGTGCAGGGTGATGAGTCATGGGTGATGCGTCGATGAAGGATGTGATTGCCCATCACCCATCACCCATCACCCATCACCGGTCCGGAGATGCGGTGTGCAAGGGCGGGGCAGGGTGGCTGCTGCTGGCGGCGCTGGTTCTGCTCATGACCGGCTGCGGGTTCCATCTGCGCGGTTCGCAGGGGGACTTCGCGGCCCTGCCGCCCGTCCTCGTGCGGGGCGACGGCGCCGCGGCGACGGAGCTGAAGCGCGCCCTGCGCGGCGGAGAGACGCCGGTGGTCGAGGAGGTCGCCCAGGCCAGCCTCGTCGTGACGATCGTCGACGAACGGCGCGAGCGCCGGGCCTCCGCGGTGGGGGTCACGGGACGGGTGCAGGAATACGAACTGAATTACGTGGTCCGCTTCCGTGTCGACGACCCCTCCGGCGCGGCGCTCGCCCCCGTGCAGTCCATCGCCGTCCAGCGCAGTTATTCCTTCGACGGCACGGACGTGAACGCCAAGGCCAACGAGGAGGACGACCTCTATCGGGACATGGTGTACGACGCGGTGCGCCAGATCCTGATACGCCTGCAGGCGATCCAGGCCTCCCGGCAGGCGCCGGACGCCGCCGGGGAGGCCCCGTGAAGCTCAAGGCGGAACAACTGCCGGGACACCTCGCCGGTACGCTGGCCCCGGTCTATCTGGTCAGCGGGGACGAGCCGCTGCTGTTGCAGGAGACCTGCGACGCCATCCGCGCGGCGGCGCGCGCGCAGGGCTGCGGCGAGCGCCTGGTCTTCGGCGTCGAGCCCGGCTTCGACTGGGGCGAGCTGGCGCAGGCGGCGGCCGGGATGTCGCTGTTCGCGGCGCGGCGGCTCATCGAGCTGCGCATGCCGGGCGGAAAGCCGGGCGACACGGGCGCGCGGGCCCTGAGCGCCTATGCCGAAGGCCCCGCGGACGGGGATGTCCTGCTGCTCAGCCTGCCGCGCGCGGACAAGGCGATGCAGTCCGCCAAATGGTTCACCGCGCTGGAGCGCCGCGGCGTCCTGATCCAGCTCTGGGCGCCCACGCCGGAACAATTGCCGGGCTGGATCGCCCAGCGCATGCGCGCGCGCGGCATGCCGCCGACGCCCGCCGCCGCCGCGGCCTTGGCGGGGCGCGTGGAGGGCAATCTGCTCGCCTGCGTGCAGGAAATCGAGAAGATGCTCCTGCTGCACGGGCCGGGCGGGATCGACGAGGTGGCGGTCATGGACGCGGTGGCCGACAGCGCCCGCTTCGATGTCTTTACCCTGGTCGACGGCGCGCTCGCGGGCGACGCCGCGCGCTGCGTGCGCGTCCTGCGCGGACTGCAGGGGGAGGGCGTGGAACCGGTCCTGGTCGGCTGGGCGCTGACGCGCGAGATACGGCTGCTGGCCGCCCTGTCCCAGGGCTTGGCCCAGGGCAAGAAGCCCTTCGCCCTGTACCAGCAGCATCGCGTGTGGGAAAAACGCCAGCCGCTGCTGGAACAGGCCCTGAAACGGCATGATCCGGCGCGGTGGCGCGGCCTGCTGCGGTTCTGCGCGCGTCTGGACCGTGTCACCAAGGGGCAGGCGGCGGGCAATGTCTGGGACGAATTGCTACAATTGTGCCTGCTCACCGCGGGGGTGAGGATCGGGGCGCTGGCGCGGCCGGCGATGCAGTGATGCAGTGATGCAGTGATGCAGTGATGGATATCCAGGCCTACATGCTCGAGACCGGACGCCGTGCGCGCACGGCGGCGCGCGCCATGGCGCGCGCCGGCACGGCGGAGAAGAACCGCGCGCTGGCGGCGATCGCCGCGGCCATCGACGGCGCGCGCGCCGACATCGTCCGCGCCAACGCCGCCGATCTCGAGGCGGGGCGCGCGGCGGGACTGGACCCGGCCCTGCTCGACCGCTTGGCGCTGGACGACGCGCGCCTGGATGCCATCGTCGACGGCCTGCGCCAGGTCGTGGCGCTGGCGGATCCGATCGGCGAGATCAGCCATATGGCGTCCCGGCCCTCCGGCATCCAAGTCGGCCGCATGCGCGTCCCGCTGGGCGTGATCGGCATCATCTACGAGTCGCGTCCCAACGTCACCGCGGACGCCGCCGCGCTGTGCCTGAAATCGGGCAACGCGGCCATCCTGCGCGGCGGCTCCGAGGCGCTGCGCTCCAACCAGGCGCTGGCCGCCTGCATCCGCGCCGGGCTGGCCGCGGCGGGCCTGCCGGCCGACGCGGTGCAGGTCATCGAGGTCGCCGACCGCGCCGCGGTGGGCGAACTGTTGCGTCTGAAGGAATACGTCGACATCATCGTCCCGCGCGGCGGACAGGGGCTGATCGATCGCGTGATGCGCGAATCGCTCGTCCCCGTCATCAAGCATTATCACGGCATCTGCCACGTCTACATCGATGACCGCGCCGATCCCGACAAGGCGGTCAAGGTCGCCTTCAACGCCAAGACGCAGCGTTACGGCACCTGCAACACCATGGAGACCCTGCTGGTCGCGCAGGGCATCGCCGACCGGGTGCTGCCGCCGCTGGCGCGTCTGTACCGGGAGCGGGGCGTCGAACTGCGCGGCTGCGCCGCGACGCGGGCGATCCTGCCCGACATCGCCGCGGCGACGGAGGAGGACTGGATCACCGAATATCTGGCGCCGATCCTCGCGATCCGCGTCGTCGCCGACCTGGACCAGGCGATGGAGCACATCTTCCGCTACGGCTCCGGCCATACCGACGCCATCCTCACCGAGGATATCGCGCGCGCGCGGCGTTTCCTGCGCGAGGTCGACTCGAGTTCGGTGATGGTCAACGCCTCCACCCGCTTTGCCGACGGCTACGAGTACGGGCTCGGCGCCGAGATCGGCATCAGCACCGACAAGCTGCACGCGCGCGGCCCGGTCGGGCTGGAAGGCCTCACCTCGCAGAAATATGTCGTCATCGGCGACGGCCACGTGCGTAGCTGACGTGCGGACGATCCTTTGCTTCCGGGGCCGGGCGCCGAAGCGCATGGCCATGCGCCGCCTCACGCCTCACGCCTCACGCCTCACCCGATCCGCATGATCGGTATCCTCGGCGGCACCTTCGATCCCGTTCACGTCGCGCATCTGCGGTGCGCCCTCGAGGTGCGGCAGGCCCTGCGTCTGAAGGAGGTGCGTTTCGTGCCGTGCCGCCAGCCGCCGCACCGCGCCGCCCCCGGGGCCGATCCCGCGCAGCGGCTGGCAATGCTCCGGCTCGCGCTGGAAGGCCAGCCCGGTTTTTCCATCGACGAGCGTGAACTGCGGCGCGCGGGACCGTCCTACATGGTGGATACCCTGGCCTCGCTGCGCGACGAACTGCCGGGACAGGCGCTGTGCCTGATCCTGGGCATCGACGCCTTCGTCCAGTTGCCCACCTGGCATCGCTGGGGGCGGCTGATCGAACTGGCCCATATCGCGGTGATGACGCGGCCGGGCCCGCCGGCGGAGCCGGGCGACGAAGTGGCCGCGCTGCTGGCGCACCACCTGGCGGAGGATCCGGGGCTGCTGCGCGAAACGCCGGCGGGGCGCATCGTCCTGTGCCCGGTCACCCGCCTGGAGATCTCCGCCACCCGGATTCGCGCGCTGGTGGCGCAGGGGGGCGACGCCCATTACCTGACGCCCGACCGCGTGCTGGACTATATTCGCCATACGGGCCTGTATCGGGAGACGCATATGAAAGAGGCGGGACAATGACGCCAGAGACCCTGAAAGACCTCGCGGTGGACGCGCTCGAGGACCTCAAGGCGGTGGATATCCGGGTGCTGAACGTCGGCGGGATGACCGGCGTCACCGATTTCATGATCATCGCGGGGGGCACCTCGGCGCGCCATGCGCGCTCGCTGGCGGACGCCGTGGTGGTCAAGGCGAAGGAGCGCGGCGTGGTCCCGCTCGGCGTCGAAGGGGAGCAGCACGGCCAGTGGGTGCTGGTCGATCTGGGCGACGTGGTCGTGCACGTCATGCTGCCGGAGGCGCGCGACTTCTACCAGCTCGAGAAGCTGTGGAGTTTCGACGCCCGGGAGAAGCGGGTCTGAGGCGGCGCCGCGGCGGTCCCGCGCCGGAGGATCGATGCGCATCCATTTCCTCGCCATCGGACAACGCATCCCGGCGTGGGTGGAGGAGGGCTATCAGGAGTTCGCCCGCCGCCTGCCCCCCGAGTGCCGTCTGCAACTGACCGAGATCGCCGCCGTCCGGCGCGCCAAGGGCGCGGACATCGAGCGTTTGCGCGCGCTGGAGGGCGAGCGCCTGCTGGCGGCCCTGCCGCGGGACGCCCATGCCGTCGCGCTCGATGTGCGCGGGGCGGCCTGGAGCACCGAACAACTGGCGGCGCGCCTCGCCGGGTGGATGCAGGACGGACGGGAGGTCGCGCTGATGGTCGGCGGCCCCGACGGCCTGGCGCCGGAATGCCTGCGGCGCGCCGACGCGCGCTGGTCGCTCTCCGCCCTCACCCTGCCGCACGCCCTGGTCCGCATCGTCGTCGCCGAACAGATCTATCGGGCGTGGACGGTGTACAAAGGGCATCCGTATCACAGGGCGTGAAAAGACAGGACTGAGGGCTTAGGACTAAGTAAATGATAAAACCTATGGTCGACGTATGCTGAATTCTGGGTGCTATTATTCAGCATGTTTTATGTTTTCGCTCCGTCCTTAGTCCTAGGCCCTCAGTCCTGTCTTTTATGGTTTCCCTGATTTTAGCCTCCACCTCCCCCCGCCGCCGTGAGCTGCTCTCACAGCTCGGCGTGCGGTTCGAGGTCGTGGCGGTGGAGGTCGACGAGCGGGTGCGGCCGGGTGAGGCGCCGGAGGCGTACGTGACGCGGCTGGCGCGGGAGAAGGCGCGGGCCGGTGCGGCAGCGGCCGGTGGGTCGGTGCTCGCGCTCGGCGCCGATACCGTGGTGGTGCTGGACGGGGAGGTCCTGCAGAAGCCGGCCGGCCGTGACGAGGCGCTGGCGATGCTGGCGCGGCTGTCCGGACGTACGCACCGGGTGCTGAGCGGCGTCGCGCTCGCCGGGCGCGGCGAGGGCGTGCGGATGAGCGAGTCGCGGGTCACGTTCCGGGACATCGGCGTGCGCGAACGCCAGGCCTACTGGGAGACCGGGGAACCGGCGGACAAGGCCGGCGCCTACGCCATTCAGGGGCTGGGCGCGATTTTCGTCGACCGCCTGGAGGGGAGCTACAGCGGCGTGGTCGGCCTGCCCCTGCGGGAGACGGCCGAGATGCTCGCGCAGTGCGGCGTGGATCTCTACCGCGCGCGTGGGGGGTGAGGCGCGCGCCGCGGAACCCGGGGCGGGCCCTGTGTCATAATCGGGGCATCCGGTCCGACCCCGGTCCCCCCGGTCCGATCCAATCCAAACAAGGTCCACAGCGTGAGTGACGAAGTCCTGGTCAATGTGACGCCGCGCGAAACCCGCGTCGCGATCGTCGAGAACGGCCTGCTGCAGGAGGTGCACATCGAGCGGGCCAGCAAGCGCGGCCTGGTCGGCAACATCTATCGCGGGGAGGTCAGCCGCATCCTGCCCGGGATGCAGGCCGCCTTTGTTGACATCGGCCTGGAGCGCACCGCGTTTCTGCACGCCGCCGACATCCAGACCGCGGGCGAGACCGGCGAGGAGGGCGCCCCGCGCAAACCCCCGGAGGACATCGCGAACCTGCTGCGCGAGGGGCAGCGGGTGCTGGTGCAGGTGATCAAGGACCCGCTCGGCAGCAAGGGCGCCCGCCTGACCATGCATCTCACCATCCCGTCGCGCTATCTGGTGTACGTACCCGACATGAGCGGCGTCGGGGTTTCCCAGAAGATCGAACGGGAGGAGGAACGCGCCCGGCTGCGCGAACTGATGCTCGAGCTGTGCGGGGAGGGCGGCGCCGGGGGCTATATCGTGCGCACCGCCGCCGAAGGCGTGGCGCGGGGCGAGTTGCAGGAGGACATGAGCTTTCTCGCCCGGCTGTGGGCCTCGGTCGGCCAGCGCGCGGCGGAGCACGGGGAGGGCAATCTGGTGTATCAGGCGCTCCCGCTCGTGATGCGCATCCTGCGCGACTTCCCCGGCAACCGCATCGAGACGGTGCGCATCGATTCGCGCGAGACCTGCCAGGCGGTGCTGGAGTTCGTCCGCAACTTCATTCCCGAGCTCGTGCCGCGCATCGAGCACTATCCCGGCCAGCGCCCGATCTTCGACCTCTACTCGGTTGAGGACGAGATCGTGAAGGCGCTGCGGCGCAAGGTCCAGCTCAAGTCCGGCGGCTACCTGATCATCGATCAGACCGAGTCGATGACCACCATCGACGTCAATACCGGCGCCTTCGTCGGCCATCGCAATCTCGAGGAGACCATCTTCAAGACTAATCTGGAGGCCGCGCAGGCGATCGCGCGCCAACTGCGCCTGCGCAATCTGGGCGGCATCATCATCATCGATTTCATCGACATGCTGGTGGAGGACCACAAGCGCCAGGTGCTGCGCGCGCTGGAAAAGGCGATGGAGTCGGATCGCGCCAAGCGCTATATTTCCGAGGTGTCGCCGCTCGGCCTGGTGGAGATGACGCGCGAGCGCACGCGCGAGAGCCTGGAGCACGTCCTGTGCGAGCCCTGCCCGTCCTGCGAGGGGCGCGGGCTGGTCAAGACGCGCGAGACCGTGTGCTACGAGATCTTCCGCGAGATCCTGCGCGAGTCGCGCCAGTTCGAGGCCAGGGAATTCCTGGTGCTGGCCGCCCAGGGCGTGGTGGACCTGCTGCTGGACGAGGAATCGACCAGCCTGGCCGAGCTCGAGGCGTTCATGGGCAAGTCGATCAGGCTGCAGGTCGAGTCGCTGTATACCCAGGAGCAGTTCGACGTAGTCATGCTGTGAAGGCGGTTTCCCGTCATGTGTTTCGCCCCTCCGGCCCCGCGCGCGGGACGTTCCCTTGATCCGTCTCCTGTATAGCCGCCTGTGGTTGCTCGGGGCGGGCCTGGTCATCCTGCTCGCCGTGCTGCTGTCCGTCGCGCGCCTGCTGGCGCCCCATGCGGCCGGGTATCACGACCTCCTGGAGCAAAAGGTCGGCGAACTGATCGGGCAGCGTATCGAGATCGGGACCGTCAGCGTCGCCTGGCGCGGCTTCGGGCCGCGTCTGCGCATGGGCGACATCGCCCTGCGCGATGCGGAAAGCGGTCGCGAGCGGGTGCGCTTTTCCCGCGGCGACATCGACGTCGATCTGCTGGTGTCCCTGCTGCGCGGCGCCTGGTACGTCGACCGGCTCACCCTCTCCGGGGCGAGCCTGACCGTCATACGCGCCGAGGACGGCGGTCTGACGGTGGCGGGCATCGGCGTGCCGGCGGGCGCGGAGGGCGTCCCGGGGGGAGGGGGCGCCGATCCGCTGCTGGCCTGGCTGTTCGCGCAGGGCCGTCTCGCGGTGACGGACGTGGCGGTGGACTGGATCGATCGCCATGGACCGCGGCCGGTCGAACTCCGTTTCAGCGCGGTGAGCCTGGACATGCGGAACTCGGGGACGCGCCATCAGCTCACCGGGTCGGCCCTGTTGCCGGAGCTGATCGGGGAACGCTTTTCCTTCGCCATCGACGCGCGCGGGGATCTGCCCGCGTCGCAGGACTGGGATGCGCGGATCTACGCGGACGGCGTCGGCCTGCACCTGGCCGGGTTGCTGGAGGGCGCCGCTCTCGCCGGCCTGACGCTGCGCGACGGCTATGCCAGCGCCCGTCTGTGGGGAGAATGGCGGCGCGGCCGCATGACGCGGCTGGAAGGCATCGCCTCCGCTGCGGGTCTCAGGCTGGACGGGACGCGCGCGGAGGCCGCGCCGGCCGTGGAGGTCGATGCGGCCGCCGGCCGCTTCGCCTGGCGCCGGGAGGATGACGGCGGGCGCGTCGCCGTCAAGGACTTCCCGCGCGCCCGTGCGGGCGAGGTCTGGCCCGCCAGTGATCTCGGCCTGCGCTACCGGGCCGGCCGGGACGGGGCGCCGGGGGGGCTCAGCCTGCACGCCGGGTATCTCGATCTGGGCGCCGCGGCCGGGATGCTCGAGCTGAGCGACGTGCCTTCGCCGCGTCAGGCGGAGATCCTCGGGCGGCTCGATCCGCGCGGCCGCCTGCGCGATATCGATCTGGTGTTCGAGGGCGCCGACCCCGCGGGTCTGTCCCTGGCGCGGGCGGATTTCGAGGATCTCGGTCTTTCGCCCTGGGAACGGATCCCCGGCATGAGCGGCCTGGACGGCCGGTTCGTCGCGGACGCCCGCGGGGGACGCGTCGATCTGGACACCGTCGCGGCCGGCGTGAGTTTTCCCCGCCTGTTCCGCGCCCCGCTCGCCATGGATACGCTGCGCGGGGCGCTGAGCTGGGCGCGCACCGCTGACGGCTGGCGGGTGTCCGCGCCGCGGCTGGAGCTGCGCAACGAGGACGCGCTCGCGCATGTGTGGGCGGGGTTCGAGGCCCCGGCCGGCGGTGCCGCGCCGACGCTCGCCCTGTTCGGCGATTTCCAGGCCGAATCGGTGGAGCATATCTCGCGCTATCTGCCGGCGGGCATCATGCCGGAGGGGACCGTGCGCTGGCTGGACCACGCGATCCTGGGCGGGGCGGTGCCGCGCGGGACGCTGATGTATTACGGTTCCCCTGCGGCGTTTCCCTTCGACCATGGCGATGGCCGGTTTCGCGTCGATTTCGATGTGCGCAAGGGGGTGCTGGACTATGCCGCCGACTGGCCGCCGCTCGATCAGATCGAGGCGAACGTGGTATTCGACGGCCGCCGCATGGAGATCCATGCGGCCGATGGGCGCAGCCTCGCCTCCATGGTGACGGAGGCGGTGGTCGTCATCGACGACCTGGGCGGGCACCCCGCCGTGCTCGATATCGACGGCAGGGCGCGGGGACCGACGCAGGACGTGCTGCGCTATCTGCGCGAAAGCCCGCTGCGCGAGCGCTTCGGGGCCTATGTCGCCGACCTCCGGGCGCGGGGCGACAGCCGGCTCGATCTCCGGCTCGCGATTCCGCTGAACGACGTCTCGGCGACGCGGGTGGACGGCCGTCTGTCGCTGGAGGGCAGCCGGCTGGAGACCATCGGCGGTGGCTTCGACATGGACCGTATCCGCGGTGAGCTGGGGTTTTCCGAGAGCGGCCTGCGGGCGCAGGGCATCGAGGCGGACATCGTCGGTCTGCCGGCCCGCGTCGATGTCCTGACCGAGGAGGGGCCGGAGGGGACGCGGACGCGGGTGAATGCCGCCGGGCGGGCCGACGCCACCGTGCTCGCGCGCTGGTCGCGCCTGCCCGCGCTCGGCCGTATCCGCGGCGCCCTGCCGTGGGAGGCGGAGCTGCGTATCCCCGGGCATGACGCCGCGGAGACCCGCTCCGGGCTTGCGATCGCGGTCGATCTGACGGAGGCGGACCTGGATCTCCCGCCGCCCTTGCGCAAACCGGCGGGCGAGCCGCTCCGCCTGCAGATCGACGCCGCGGTGCCGCACGCCGGGGCGCGCCCCGTCCTCATGCGGCTGGGCGATCGCCTGTCCGGCGTGTTCGATGTGGACGACGGGCTGCGGCTGCGCCGCGGCGAGCTGCGCCTCGGCGCCGGCGCGGCGCGGTTACCCGACCGCGACGGCCTGCGCCTCGCGGGCCGGCTCGAACGCCTGTCCTATTCGGAATGGGCCGAGGTATTGGCCGGCGGCGCCCCGGCCGCGGGAGGCGTGGCCAGCGCGGAGACGCCCGCCGTCACGAGCCTCGATCTGTCCGTGGACGAGGCGGAGTTCTTCGGGCTCACCTGCCATCAGGCGCATATCGCGGGGGAGGGTGGGGCCCCAGGCTGGGAGCTGCAGGTGGACAGCGCGGAGTTGCGCGGCGGCATCGCCGTTCCGGCGGATCCGCAACTGCCCTGGGTCATGGACCTCGACCGGCTGTATCTCGTCGCGCCGCCGGAGGAGACCGCGGCCGCAGAGGAGGCGGCCATGCCGGCACGGATGCCGGACCCGCGCGAACTGCCCGCGGTGCGGATCCGGAGCCGGGATTTCCGCTACAACGACATCGCCTTCGGCAGCCTCGATCTGGCCGCCTCGCACCAGGAGTCCGGGCTGCGCCTGGACCGGCTGCTGCTGGCCTCCCGGCACATGCGTATCGACGCCCGGGGCGATTGGGTCGTGACCGAGGCGGGGCAATCCTCGGCCTTCAGCATCAAATTCGACAGCGACGACTTCGGCGCCGCGCTGACGCGCCTGGGCTATGCCGGTACCATCGACGATGGCAAGGGACAGATCGACATCAATGCGAGCTGGGACGGGCCGCCCACCGCCTTCGCGCTGGAGCAACTGGACGGTTCGATGGACATGAAGGTCGAAGACGGCCGCCTGCTCGAGGTCGAGCCGGGGGCGGGGCGCATCTTCGGCCTGCTCAGTCTGCAGTACCTGCCGCGCCGCCTGAGCCTGGATTTCAGCGATTTCTTCCGCAAGGGGTTCAGCTTCGATCGGATCCGGGGGAATTTCGTGATCAAGGACGGCCGTGCCTCGACTCACGATCTGTTCATGGACGGGCCGGCGGCGAAGATCACGGTCGACGGCGACATCGACCTCGCCGCCAGGACCTACGATCAGACCGTGGTAGTGACGCCGAGCGTCACCGCGGGCCTGCCGGTCGCCGGCGCCGTCGCCGGCGGCGTGGGGGTCGGGGCGGTGATCCTGTTGATGGAAAAGATGCTCAGGCCGAACATCGAGCGCCTCACGCGGATCACCTACCGCGTCACCGGGGGCTGGAGCGACCCGGTGATCGAGCGCCTGCAGGATGCGGAGCGCCCCGATAACAGGTAATATTTGCGCTCCGGAATACCGCCCGTCGCGTGGATCACCAGAGAGAAGTCGAGATGCACAGTCGAGTCGCAGCGATACAGATGGCCTCGGGGCCGAGCGTCGCCACCAACCTGATGGAGGCCGGCCGCCTGCTCGCGCGCGCCGCCGCCGCGGGCGCGGAGCTGGTGGTGCTGCCGGAGAATTTCGCGCTGATGGGCATGACCGAGCGCGACAAGGTGCAGGCGCGGGAGGAGGACGGGCGCGGCCCGATCCAGGACTTCCTCTCTGCGCGCGCGCGCGAGTACGGGATCTGGATCGTGGGGGGCACGCTGCCGCTGGCCGCGCCGGCCGCCGACAAGGTGTACGCCGCCTGCCTGCTGTACGACGCGCACGGCGAGCGGGTGGCGCGCTACGACAAGATGCACCTGTTCGACGTCACGCTCGAGCAGAGCGGGGAGCGTTACGCCGAGTCGCAGACCATCGCCCCGGGCGAGCGCGTGGTGGTGGCGGACACGCCCTTCGGCCGCCTCGGCCTCGCGGTCTGTTACGACCTGCGTTTCCCGGAGCTGTTCCGCCGCCTGTCCGATCTGCGGGCGGAGATCATCACCCTGCCCTCCGCCTTCACCGCCCTCACCGGCAAGGCGCACTGGGAGTCGCTGGTGCGCGTGCGCGCGATCGAGAACCAGTGCTACGTGATCGCGGCGGCGCAGGGCGGTTATCATTTCAACGGCCGCGAGACCTACGGCGACAGCATGATCGTGGATCCGTGGGGCGCGGTGCTGGAGCGCCTGCCGCGCGGGGCCGGCGTGATCTGCGCCGACATCGATCTCGCCTATCTGGCGCGCATCCGGCGCAGTTTCCCCTCGCTGCAGCACCGGCGCCGCGAAATTTCCGCTGGTCTGCCGGGTGAGCCGGGTCGATAATAGGCGCATGCGGCGGTTTCCTACAGGGACGGGGCGATGACCGGCGGCGGGAGAGATCTGGTCAGCGTCCGCAACCTGGTGTTCAGGTTCGGGCGGCGCGTGATCTTCGACGACGTCGACATCGACATCCGGCGCGGCGCGGTCACCGCCATCATGGGTCCCAGCGGCACCGGCAAGACCACCCTGCTGCGCCTGATCGGCGGGCAGTTGCGCCCCGACTCCGGGCGCGTCAGCGTGGACGGCGCCGAGGTGACGACCCTGCGCCGCAAGGCGCTGTTCGATCTGCGCAAGCGCATGGGCATGATGTTCCAGACCGGGGCGCTGTTCACCTCGCTCAGCGTCTACGACAACGTCGCCTTTCCGCTGCGCGAGCACACCCGCCTGCCGGAATCCCTCATCCGCGACCTCGTGCTGCTCAAGCTGCAGGCGGTGGGTCTGCGCGGCGCGCGCGACCTGATGCCCTCCGAGCTCTCCGGCGGCATGGCGCGTCGCGTCGCGCTGGCGCGTGCCATCGCGCTCGACCCGATGATGATCATGTACGACGAACCGTTCACCGGCCAGGACCCCATCACGGTGGGGGTGATCATGAAGCTGATCCGGATGCTCAACGACAGCCTGGGGATGACCAGCATCATCGTATCGCACGACGTGCAGGAGGTCTCCGCCATCTCGGATTACATCTACATGCTCTCGAACGGAAAGGTGATCGGGCACGGGTCTCCGGCCGAGCTCGGCCGCTCCGATTCGCCCTGGGTGAGGCAGTTTCTCGACGCGCAGCCGGACGGGCCGGTCCCGTTCCACTACCCGGCCGTGGACCTGGCGCGGGACCTGCTGGATGCGTGATCCCCGGGGCCAGCGGCGCGCCGGAGGGCCGCGCGCATGATCGGTCTGCTGCGGCGTCTCGGGCGCGGCGGGCTCGGTTTCTTCGAGCGCCTGGGGCGCGCGAATCTGTTCGTGCTGCGCGTGTTCGCCGGCCTTCCCGCGCTGGCCGCCCACCCCGGTCTGGTGATCGCCCAGCTCCATTCGGTGGGGGTGCTGTCGTTGGTCATCATCGTGGTGTCGGGCCTCAACGTCGGCATGGTGCTGGGGCTGCAGACCTACAATACCCTGGTGGATTTCGGGGCCGAGGCCACCCTCGGCCCCGTCGTCGCCCTGTCGCTGCTGCGCGAACTCGGCCCGGTGGTGGCGGCCCTGCTGTTCGCCGGGCGCGCCGGATCGGCCCTGACGGCCGAGATCGGCCTGATGAAGGCGACCGAGCAGCTTTCCGGCATGGAAATGATGGCGGTGGACCCGATCCGGCGGATCGTGGCCCCGCGCTTTCTCGCCGGGATACTCTCCATGCCCCTGCTGGCGGCGATCTTCAGCGCCGTCGGCATCATGGGCGGTTATTTCGTCGGCGTGGGTCTGCTCGGGGTCGACGACGGGGCCTTCTGGTCCCAGATGCAGGCGAAGGTCGACTGGCGCGAGGACGTGCTCAACGGCATCATCAAGAGCATCGTCTTCGGCGTCGTGGTGGCCTGGATCGCGGTTTTCGAGGGCTACGACGCCGTACCGACCACGGAGGGCGTCAGCCGCGCCACGACGCGCACCGTGGTCTATGCCTCGCTGGCCGTGCTGGGTCTGGATTTCGTATTGACTGCGCTGATGTTCGGGGACATTTGATATGATAAACGGCAAGATGGTCGAGATTATGGTCGGGTTGTTCGTGGCGGCGGGGATCGCCGCCTTGTTCATGCTCGCGATGAAGGTCAGCAACCTGAACGCCTTCAGCGTCAAGGACGGCTACCATCTGAAGGCGCACTTCGACAACATCGGGGGGCTCAAGGTGCAATCGCCGGTGAGCGCCAGCGGGGTCAGGATCGGGCGCGTGATGGCGATCGAATACGATCAGGACAGCTATGAGGCTGAGGTCAGCATGGTGATCGACCCGCGCTACGACCGCCTGCCGACGGATACCACCGCCGGCATCTATACCTCGGGGCTGCTCGGGGAACAGTACATCAGCCTGGAGCCGGGCGGTTCGGATACCTATCTCAAGGACGGCGACCGGTTGAGCCTGACCCAGTCGGCGCTGGTGCTGGAGCGGATCATCGGCCAGTTCCTGTTCAGCCAGGCCGCGGACGGAGCGGGGAAGCCATGACGGCGGCGGTCCTTTCCGGCGCCCGTATCGGTGCGTTCCGTTCCGCCCTGGGCGGATGCCTGTTGCTGGCCCTCGCCCTGGGTGCGGCCTCGGCGCGGGCGGCCGACGACGACGGCGCGCGCGCGCTGGTGCGCGACACCTCGGCCGAGGTGCAGAAGATCCTGCAGCAGCGGCACGCCGAACTGGAGCGGAAACCCGGTCTGATCTACGGCGTGGTCGAGGAATATATCCTGCCCCATTTCGATTTCGAGCGCATGTCGCAACTGGTGCTGGGCAAGAACTGGCGCGCGGCGACGGCGGAGGAGCGGGGGCAGTTCGTGGAGGAGTTTCGCCTGCTGCTGGTGCGCACCTATGCCACGGCGATGCTCAAATACTCCGACCAGAAGATCAGCTTTCTCCCCGCGCGCGGCAAGGCGCGCGAGGGCGAGGCGGTCGTTCAGACCGAGGTCGAGCAGGCGGGCGGACCCCCGATCCCGATCGATTACAGCCTGTACCTCAAGGGCGACGCCTGGAAGGTGTACGACGTCAAGATCGACAGCGTGAGCCTGGTGGTGAATTATCGCGGCACCTTCGCCAGCGAGATCCGCGGCGGCGGCCTGGCCGCGCTGATCCAGAAGCTGCACGAGCGCAACCAGCAGGCGGCCAATGAGTGAGATCCGGGTCGATCCCGGCGATCCGGCGGCATTGAGCGTGCACGGGGAGCTGAATTTCTCCACCGTGCCGGCCCTGCTCGAGCGCGGCGCCGCGCTGCTCGCCGGAGGCGAGGGTCCCGTCCGGCTCGACCTGGGCGGGGTGACGCGCGCCGACAGCGCCGGGCTGGCGTTGTTGATCGAATGGCTGCGGATCGCGCGCCGCCGTCGCGCGGACCTCGAGATCCGGAACATGCCGGAGCAGTTGCGGACGATCGCCCGCGTGAGCGGGCTCGACGGCATTCTGCCCACGGGCGGGACGAACTGAGGGATATCCGGTGACGGCGCTTGTGCCGTCTTGCTTTCGACTTTCGGGATTTTGCTGGAGAATATGCAGGCGGATGAAATCAAGCGCATGATCGAGGCGGGCATTCCCGGCTGCGAGGCGCATGTGGACGGCGACGGGACCCATTTCGAGGCGGCGGTGGTGTCGGCGGCCTTCGGCGGCAAGACCCTGCTGGAGAAGCATCGCATGGTGTATGCCACGCTGGGCGACGGCATGGGCGGCACCATCCACGCCCTGTCGATCCGGCCGTACACGCCGGAGGAATGGGCGCGGCGGGGCGGACGCTGAGGCCGGCCCGGCGGCCCCGTGCCGGCGCGCTGAATCTTTCCTGAACGAGCGGAAGACCCACCTTAAATCATGGACAAACTGATCATCACCGGCGGCGCGCCGCTCGACGGCTCCATCAGCATCTCCGGGGCGAAGAACGCCGCCCTGCCCATCATGGCGGCGACGCTGCTGACCCGCGAGCCGGTCACCATCTGCAACGTGCCGCACCTGCACGATATCACCACCACCATGGAGCTGCTCGGCCGGATGGGGGTGCGGCTGATGGTGGACGAGAGCATGAACGTCGAGGTCGACGCCTCCGACATCCGCGAGTTCTGCGCCCCGTACGATCTGGTCAGGACCATGCGCGCCTCGATCCTGGTGCTCGGTCCGCTGCTGGCGCGTTTCGGGCAGGCCGACGTCTCCCTGCCCGGCGGCTGCGCCATCGGCACCCGCCCGGTGGATCTGCACATCAACGCGCTGGAGGCGATGGGCGCGCAGATCGAGGTGAAGGGTGGCTATATCCGCGCGCGCGCGCCGCGGCTCAAGGGCGTGCGTCTGTTCCTGGACATGGTGACCGTGACCGGCACCGAGAACATCATGATGGCCGCCACGCTCGCCGACGGCGTCACGGTGATCGAGAACGCGGCGCGCGAACCCGAGGTGGTCGATCTGGCCAACTGCCTGAACCAGATGGGCGCGAAGATCAGCGGGGCGGGCTCCGATACCATCGTCGTCGAGGGCGTCGAAACGCTCAGCGGTACGACCTATTCCATTCTGCCCGACCGCATCGAGACCGGCACCTACCTGGTCGCCGCCGCGATCACCGGCGGGCGCATCCGGGTGAAGAAGACGCGCCCGGACATCCTCGACGCGGTGCTGGCCAAGCTGCGCGAGGCCGGGGCGGCGATCGAGACGGGCGACAACTGGATCGAGCTCGACATGCAGGGCCGGCGTCCCGAGGCCGTGGACGTGCGCACGGCGCCCTATCCGGCGTTTCCGACCGATATGCAGGCGCAGTTCGCCGCGCTGAACTCCGTCGCCAGCGGTTCCGGCACCATCACCGAGACGGTGTTCGAGAACCGCTTCATGCACGTGCCCGAACTGCAGCGCATGGGCGCGGACCTGCGGCTGGAGGGTAACACGGTGTTCAGCCGCGGGGCGGACGCCCTGGCCGGGGCGCCGGTGATGGCGACCGACCTGCGCGCCTCGGCCAGTCTGGTGCTCGCCGGTCTGGTGGCGGAGGGCAGGACGGTGGTCGACCGTATCTATCACATCGACCGCGGTTACGAATGCATCGAGGAGAAGCTGGCCTCGCTCGGCGCCGACATCCGCCGGGTGCCGAAGCTGTGACGGTCGCCGGCGGGGGCGGGACATGATCACGATCGCGGTATCGAAGGGACGCATCCTGCTCGAGACGCTGCCCCTGCTGGCCCGCGCCGGCATCACGCCTGTCGACGATCCGCATACCAGCCGCAAGCTGATCTTCGAGACCCGCCGCGCTGATGTCCGTTTGGTGGTGATCCGCGCCGCCGACGTGCCGACCTTCGTCGAATACGGCGCCGCCGACATGGGCGTCGCCGGCAAGGACGTGCTGATGGAGTACGGCGGCGGCGGGTTGTACGAACCGCTCGACCTGGGCATCGCGCGCTGCCGTCTGATGCTCGCCGGACCGGAACAGGCGGTACCGCGCGCCCGGCGCACGCGCGTCGCGACGAAATACGTGGAGACGGCGCGGCGCTACTTCGCCGCGCGCGGCGAACAGGTCGAGATCGTCAAGCTGTACGGCTCGATGGAACTGGCGCCGCTGGTCGGTCTGGCGGACCTGATCGTCGACCTGGTCGACAGCGGCAACACGCTGCGCGCCAACGGGCTGCGGCCCTATGAGACCATCGCCGACATCAGCTCCCGTCTGATCGTCAACAAGGCGGCGATGAAGATGAAGCACGAACAGGTCAAGGGCCTGATCGCGCAACTCGAGGCGGCAACTAAAACACAGGGCTAAGGACGGAGTCTTGTAGCTTGGGTGGGGCAACGCGAAGCCCAACAGCCGATCGGGGACAGATTTTAAAATCTGTCCCCTTATTGGGCTTTGTTTCATTCGGCCCCACTTACGGGAAACCGCGCGGGGTGGGCACGGTTTCCGCGCCCGGACGGAAAACCGCGCGGCGGATCGGGGACGGATTTTAAATCCGTCCCCTTGCGGTGAGGTAGCGTAGGGTGGGCGCGGCGTTCGTGCCCACGCGGAAAACGGCGGTGAGCCATGATGGACATCAAGAGACTGGACACGGCGGATCCCGGGTTCTATTCCCGGCTCGATGAGCTGCTCGCCTGGGAGAGCGTCTCCGACGCGGGGGTCAATGACACCGTGCGCGCCATCCTGGCCGACGTGCGCCGGCGCGGCGACGCCGCCCTGCTGGAATACACCCGGCGTTTCGACCGGGTCGAGGCGGCCACGGCGCGGGACCTCGAGATCCCGGCCGCGCGCCTGCGTCGGGCGCTGGACGGGCTCGCCGCCGATCAGCGCGCGGACCTGGAGCTGGCCGCCGCGCGCGTGCGCGCCTATCACGAGCACCAGAAGGCCGATTCGTGGACCTACACCGAGGCGGACGGCACGCTGCTCGGCCAGCAGGTGACGCCGCTCGACCGCGTCGGACTCTATGTCCCGGGCGGCAAGGCCGCCTATCCCTCCACCGTGATCATGAACGCGATCCCGGCCAAGGTCGCGGGCGTGTCCGAGCTGATCATGGTGGTGCCGACGCCGGACGGCGCGGTGAAGGATCTGGTGCTGGCCGCTGCCTGCATCTCCGGGGTGGACCGCGTGTTCGCCTGCGGCGGGGCCCAGGCGGTCGCCGCGCTCGCCTACGGGACGGAGACGATCCCGCGCGTGGACAAGATCGTCGGGCCCGGCAACATCTACGTCGCCACCGCCAAGGGCATGGTGTACGGTACGGTGGGCATCGACATGATCGCCGGCCCGTCCGAGATCCTGGTGATCTGCGACGGTGCGACGAACCCGGACTGGATTGCGATGGATCTGTTCTCGCAGGCCGAGCACGACGAGGACGCGCAGTCGATCCTGCTGTGCCCGGAGCCGGCCTATCTCGACCGCGTGGCGCAGAGCATCGAACGCCTGTTGCCGCGGATGGAGCGCGCCGACATCATCCGCACCTCGATGTCGAAGCGCGCGGCACTGATCCGCGTGCGCGATCTCGACGAGGCCGCTGCGGTGGCCAATCATATCGCGCCCGAGCACCTCGAGCTGTCGGTGGCGGATCCGCTCGCGCTCGCGGGCAAGATCCGCCACGCCGGCGCGATCTTCCTCGGGCGGCATACGGCGGAGGCGATCGGCGATTACATCGCCGGCCCCAACCACGTGCTGCCGACCTCGCGCACCGCGCGCTTCTCGTCGCCGCTCGGGGTCTACGATTTCCAGAAGCGCTCCAGCCTGATCCAGTGCACGCCGGAGAGCGCGGCGGCGCTGGGCCGTACCGCCGCGGCGCTGGCCCGCAGCGAGGGCCTGACCGCGCATGCGCGTTCGGCGCAGTACCGGGTCGACGGGGATGCCGGAAAATAGGTCCCGATAGGTCACGACGCGCCATGACATCCCCCGCCATTCCGCCCGCCGCCGCCGTCCGCGCCCGCATCGAGCACTGGGTCCGCCCGGAGATCCGCGCGCTCCACGCCTATCATGTGCCGCCGGCCGCCGGCCTGATCAAACTCGACGCGATGGAGAATCCCTATCGCTGGCCGCCGGCCGTCGTCGAGTCCTGGCTGGAGACGCTGCGGGAGGTCGGTCTCAACCGCTATCCCGACCCCGGCGCCGACGCGCTCAAGCACGAGCTGCGCGCGTTCTTCGGCGTGCCGCGCGGCATGGAGCTGCTGCTCGGCAACGGTTCGGACGAACTGCTCCAGATCGTCGCGCTCGCCGTGGCGGCCCCGGGCCGCGTCGCGCTGGCGCCGCAGCCGGCGTTCAGCATGTACCGCATGATCTCGATCTTCACCGGCCTGGACTTCGTCGGCGTGCCGCTGCGCGCGTCCGACTTCGCCCTCGAGCGCGAGGCGATGCTGGCGGAGATCGCGCGCCGCCGCCCCGCGCTGGTGCTGCTCGATTATCCCAACAATCCGACCGGCGGCCTGTTCGAGCCGGAGACCGTGCGCGCCGTGATCGAGGCCGCGCCGGGCCTGGTGGTGGTCGACGAGGCCTACCAGATCTTCTCCGGCGCGACGCTGATGGACTGGCTGCACGACCACCCCAACCTGCTGGTGCTGCGCACGCTGTCCAAGCTCGGGCTGGCCGGGTTGCGCCTGGGCATGCTCGCCGGTCGGCCCGAATGGATTGCGGAGCTGGACAAGATCCGCCTGCCCTACAACATCAACGTGCTGACGCAGGCCAGCGCCGAATTCGCCCTGCGCCACCGCGCCATGTTGGAAGAACAGGCCGGATGCATCCGCGCGGACCGCGAGGCCCTCGTCGCCGATCTGCGCGCCTGCCGCGGCCTGACCGTCTATCCGAGCCGGGCGAACTTCATCCTGTTCCGCGCCCCGGCCGGCCGCGGCGGCGCGATCTTCGCCGGACTGCGCGAACGCGGGGTGCTGATCAAGAACCTGGACGGCGCCGGGGAGGCGCTGCGCGATTGTCTGCGCGTCACCGTCGGCACCCCCGCGGAGAATCGGGCCTTTCTGACCGCGCTGGCCGCGGTGCTGTAAGTCCCGGAAAGCGGGGCGGATTCGCATGGCGCGACGGGTTGTGCCATTATATTGGCGTGAAAACGGGAGAAGGACGGGATGGGAGCACGTAAGGCCGCGGTCAAACGCGACACCAGGGAGACCCGCATCTCCGTGACGGTCGACCTCGACGGCACGGGCAGGGCGGAACTGCATACCCCGGTGCCGTTCCTCGACCACATGCTGGACCAGGTCGCGCGCCACGGCATGATCGACATCGAGCTGCAGGCCGAGGGGGACATCCATATCGACGCCCACCATACCGTGGAGGACATCGGTATCGTGTTCGGCCAGGCGGTGGCGCGGGCGCTGGGCGAGAAGCGCGGCATCCGCCGCTACGGCCACGCCTACGTGCCGCTGGACGAGTCGCTGTCGCGCGTGGTGATCGATCTGTCGGGGCGCCCCGGCCTGGAGTATCACGTCGCCTTCCCGCGCGCGCGCCTCGGCGAGATGGACGTCGATCTGCTGCAGGAGTTTTTCCGCGGCTTCGTCAATCACGCCCTCGTCACCCTGCATATCGACTGCCTGCGCGGCGTCAACGCGCATCACATCGCGGAGACCATGTTCAAGGCCTTCGGCCGCGCGCTGCGCGCGGCGGTGGAGCCGGATCCTCGCGGGGAGGGCATCATGCCGTCGACCAAGGGCAGCCTCTGATCCCTGCCGGATCGGGTTTTCCGTGCGAGCGGACGATGGATAGAATCCCATGACGACGGTGGCGGTGATCGATTACGGCATGGGCAACATCCGCTCCGTGTCCAAGGCCCTGGAATACGTCGGCGGCGACGCGCAGATCGAGGTCAGCTACGATCCGGAACGCATCCTGCGCGCCGATCACGTGGTCTTCCCCGGCGTCGGCGCGCTGCGCGACTGCATGTCCGAGCTGCAGCGGCTGGAGCTCGACGACGTGATCGGCGAGTGCGCCCGCACGCGCCCCTTCCTCGGCATCTGTCTCGGCATGCAGGCGCTGATGGATTTCAGCGAGGAGAACGGCGGCACCCCCGGTCTCGGCATCGTCCCGGGGCGCGTGGCGCGCTTTCCCGGCGGCGCCCCCGGCGCGGAGCCGCTCAAGATTCCGCACATGGGCTGGAACCGCGTCCACCAGGCGCGCCCGCACGCGCTGTGGGAGGGGATCGCCCAGGACGACTATTTCTATTTCGTGCACAGCTACTACGTGGCGCCGCGCGACGCCGCGGTGACCGCCGCGACGACCGATTACGGCGTCTCGTTTGCCGCGGCGCTGGCGCGCGGTAACATATTCGCGGTGCAATTCCATCCGGAAAAAAGCCAGCAGGCGGGGCTGAAGCTGCTGGCGAACTTCCTCGCCTGGGACGGCGGGGCCTAGACGGCGAGGCGCGGGTCCGGCGACGGGATGAGCGTGATTCTTGGCAAGCCTGTAACACTTCGTATGAGGACGGTACCATGTTGTTGATACCCGCCATCGATCTCAAGGATGGCCAGTGCGTGCGCCTGCGCCAGGGCCGTATGGATGACGCCACGATCTTCTCGGACGATCCGGTGCAGGTCGCCGGCCGCTGGGTGGAGGCGGGGGCGCGGCGCCTGCATATCGTCGACCTCAACGGCGCCTTCGCCGGGCATCCGGTCAACATGCGCGTCATCAAGGACATCGCCCGGGCCTTCCCCGAGGTGCCGATCCAGATCGGGGGCGGAATCCGCGACGAGGAGACGATCGACGCCTATCTCGACATCGGGGTCAGGTTCGTGATCATCGGCACCAGCGCGGTGAACGAGCCCCACTTCGTCGCCGACGCCGCCATCGCCTATCCCGGCCACGTGATCGTGGCGCTGGATGCGCGCGAGGGCAAGGTCGCCATCGACGGCTGGTCCAAGCTGTCGAACCACGACGTGATCGATCTCGCGCAGCATTTCGAGCGCGACGGCGTCGTCGCCATCGTCTACACGGACATCAGCCGTGACGGCATGATGAGCGGCATCAACATCGAATCCACCATCCGGCTCGCCCAGTCGGTCACCATCCCGGTGATCGCCTCCGGCGGCATCGCCAGCATCGAGGACATCAAGGCCCTCGGCCGGCACGCGCGCGACGGCATCACCGGGGCGGTGCTCGGCCGCGCCCTGTACGAGGGGGCGCTGGATTTCGCCGAGGCGCAGCGCCTCGCCGACGGCTTCGCCGGATGACGGGTCTCGTCAAGCGCGTCATCCCCTGTCTCGACGTCGACAAGGGGCGGGTCGTCAAGGGTGTCCGCTTCGTCGATATCGTCGATGCCGGCGATCCCGTCGAGATCGCCCGGGCCTATGATGCCCAGGGCGCCGACGAACTGGTCTTTCTCGACATCACCGCCAGTTCCGAGGGGCGCGCGACCATGGTGCACGTGGTCGAGCAGGTGGCCGCGCAGGTGTTTATTCCGCTGACCGTCGGCGGCGGCATCCGCGAGGTGACCGATATCCGGCGCATGCTCAACGCGGGCGCGGACAAGGTCGCCATCAACACGGCGGCGATCGCCCATCCCGATTTCGTCCGTGTCGCGGCCGAGCGCTTCGGTTCCCAGTGCATCGTGGTGGCGATCGACGCCAAGCGCGTCGCCGGACCCGGCGATGCGCCGGCGTGGGAGATCTTCACCCACGGCGGCCGCAAGCCGACCGGGATCGACGCCGTGGACTGGGCGCGCCGGATGGCCGCCCTGGGCGCCGGGGAGATCCTGCTGACCAGCATGGACCGGGACGGCACCCGCGACGGTTACGATCTCGAGCTGACCGCCGCGGTCGGCGCGGCCGTCGGCGTCCCGGTGATTGCCTCCGGCGGGGTGGGCGAACTGCGCCACCTGGCCGAGGGTATCCTCGAGGGTCGGGCGGACGCCGTGCTGGCCGCGAGCATCTTTCATTACGGCGAGCATACGGTACAGGACGCCAAGCGGTATCTGGCCGGGCGCGGCATCCCGGTACGGCTCTGACCCGGCGCAGGGGGCGGCATGCAGAATGAGACGGATTGGCTGGCGGACGTGAAATGGACGGCGGACGGCCTGGTGCCCGCCATCGTGCAGGATCACCTCAGCGGCCGCGTGCTGATGTTCGCCTGGATGGACCGCGCCGCGCTGGCGGAGACCGCGGCCAGCGGCCGCGCGGTGTTCTGGTCGCGCTCGCGCCGCGGCCCGTGGCGCAAGGGCGAGCGCTCGGGCCACGTCCAGCGCGTGCGCGAGCTGCGGCTGGACTGCGACGGCGACGTGGTGCTGCTGCGGGTCGAGCAGGAAGGCGGCATCGCCTGCCACACCGGCCGCCAGAGCTGCTTCTTCCGCCGCCTGCGGGACGGGCGCTGGGAGGAGACCGATCCGGTTCTGAAGGATCCTGCCGATATATATGGTGATTCCGGCCGCTGAAAGGCGGTATAGTCGTACCCACTAATCCAGGCCCGACCGCAGACTTCATGGATACCGTACTGGCAGATCTGGCGCGCGTGCTGGAACAGCGCAAGCAGGGAGACCCGGAGACATCCTACGTGGCCCGGCTCTATAATAAGGGGCTTCCCGCGATCCTCAAGAAGGTCGGCGAGGAGGCCACCGAGGTGGTGATCGCCGGGCAGTCCGAGGGGGACGATGCGCTGGTGCGCGAGGTGGCGGATCTGTGGTTTCACACCCTGGTCCTGCTCGCGTACCGGGGGCTGGGGCCGGGAGAGGTGCTGGCCGAGCTCGAGCGGCGCGGCGGGATATCCGGCATTGAGGAAAAGAACGGCCGGGCCGGGCGCTAGGCCGGGCGGGACGCGGGCGCGCGAACATCAATGTGATTGAGGTGCAAGGTCATGGGATTCAGTATCTGGCATTTGTTGGTGGTGTTGTTGATCGTGGTCCTGCTGTTCGGGACCAAGAAGCTGGCCTCCATCGGCAAGGATATGGGGGGCGCCGTGAAGGGTTTCCGCGATGCCATGCGCAACCCGAACGAGGACGAGGAAGCGGGGGAGAAGGAAGCGCCTCGCCTCAACCAGGCCGACGCCCCGAAGGCGGGCGAGGGCAAGACCGAGTCGCGCGAAAAGAATCAGGCCTAGCCCGCTCCATGTCCGGGTCGCCGCTCAGCCTCGCGCGCCTTCCGTCCCCGGCCGGTCGCCGGGACGGCGTGTCGTAGAGATCCCCCTGTCCGGCCCGGGCGGCCGCTTCGATTGCCAAGCCGATGTTCGATATTGGGTTCAGTGAAATTCTCATCATCGCCGTGGTGGCCCTTCTGGTCGTCGGACCCAAGGAGTTTCCCGCCCTGGTGCGCACCCTCGGGCGCTGGATGGGCCGGGCGCGGGCGGTCGCCGGTGAGATGCGCAACGAGTTCCGGCAGGAACTGGCTAAAACCGAGGAGCTCACGCGCAGGATCGAGCGCGAGAGCGAGATCGCCGAACTCCACAAGGTGATCGACGAGACCAAGGCCACCATCCCGATCAACGCCCCCCTGTCGTCCGGTACGTCGGCCGGCGGCGGGGAGAAGGCGGGCGCCTCCGGCCCGGCCGTATCGAGCACGGAGGCCAAACCCGATGGCGGCGCCTGAGCGATATCCGCCGGAGGCGGAGATGCCGCTGATCGCCCACCTGATCGAGCTGCGATCGCGCCTGCTCCGTATCGTGATCGGCGTGGGCATCGTGTTTCTGGCCATGGTGCCCTTCGCCAACACGCTCTATACCGCGGTGGCGCACCCGCTCATGGAGCGGCTTCCGCAGGGCGCCACCATGATCTCCACCGAGGTGGTCGGCGCGTTCCTGGTGCCGGTCAAGTTCACCCTAGTGCTCGCCTTCTTCGTCGCCGTGCCTTTCGTGCTGTATCAGATCTGGGGCTTCGTGGCACCGGGTCTGTACCGCAGCGAACGCAGGATGGTGCTGCCGCTGCTGGTCTCGAGCACGCTGCTGTTCTACGGCGGCATGGCGTTCGCCTATTTCGTCGTGATGCCGATGGTGTTCTCCTTCATGGTGGGGACCACGCCCGACGGGGTCACCATGATGACGGATATCAGCAGTTACCTGAGCTTCATACTGTTGATGTTCTTCGCCTTCGGGCTGGCCTTCGAGGTGCCGGTCGCGACCATCCTGCTGGTGTGGGCCGGGCTGGTCACGCCGGAGGGGCTCAGGTCCAAGCGCTCCTACATCATCGTGGGATGCTTCGTCATCGCCGCGGTGATCACCCCGCCCGACGCCTTGTCCCAGGTCATGCTGGCGGTGCCGATGTGGTTGATGTTCGAGGCCGGCCTGCTGATCTCCCGCATCTACGTGCGCAAGGAGACGGAAGACGGCGAGGCGCCGGCGCGCGACGAGGGCGCCGACTGAACGGGACCGGCTAGCGCGCCGGCAGCGGCCGTTTGCTGACGGTCACCTCGCGGCTGAACGGCTCGCCCTGGTGCAGACCTTGCAGCGTGATTCTGCTGCCCGGCTTGGTCTGCGCGATCATGTTCAGGCCGATGCTGGCCTCCGTGACCGGCGCGCCGTCGATGTCGGTGATGATGTCGCCCGCCTCCAGGCCGGCCGCCGCGGCCGGTCCGTCGGCAAATACGCCGGCGATGATCAGCCCCTGTCGATCGCGCAGCCCGAACGATTCGGCCAGGGCCGGCGTCAGGGTCTGGATCTCCACGCCGAGCCAGCCGCGAATCGCCTCTCCGTGCTCGATGATCTGCGTCATGACGTTCTTCGCCAGGCTGGTGGGGATCGCGAAGCCGATCCCCTGCGATCCGCCGCTGCGGGAGAAGATCGCGGTGTTGATGCCGACGAGCCGGCCGTAGGGATCGATCAGGGCGCCCCCGGAATTGCCGGGATTGATCGCCGCGTCCGTCTGGATGAAGTTTTCGAAGGTCGAGATGCCGAGCTGGCTGCGGCCGGTGGCGCTGACGATGCCCTGGGTGACGGTCTGGCCGACGCCGAAGGGGTTGCCGATCGCGAGCACCACGTCGCCGACCTGCAGCGCGTTGGAGTCGCCGAGCGTGATCACGGACAACTGGTTCAGCGCGATCTTCAGCACGGCGATATCGCTTTCGGGGTCGGTGCCGATGACGTTCGCGGGGGCGGAGCGGCCGTCGTTCAGGGCCACCAGGATCTCGTCCGAACCGTCGATGACGTGATTGTTGGTGAGCACGTAGCCGTCCGTGCTGACGATGACGCCCGAACCCAGGCTGGTCTGCTGCTGTTCGCGCGGCACGTCCGGCGCATTGAAGAAACGGCGGAAGAACGGGTCGTCGAGCAGGGGGCTGAGCTGGCGCGTGACCGTCTTGGTGGTATGGATGTTGACCACTGCGGGGGCGGCCTTGCTGACCGCGCCGGCGTAGGATACGGTGGCCTGAGGGGCGGCCGCGGTTTCGTTCTGCGCCGCTTCCTTGAACTCCACCACCGGCCGTTTGGTGAAGGTATCTGTCATGACGAACACCGCGATCAGGCCCACGGCCAGTCCCACGATGACGCCCTGGCTGAGGTAGGGAAGCAATCTGCGGATTTGCATAATCGGGATACTCTATCATAGCGATCGTGCGGTCTGCCCCAAGAATATCCGAACGGAGTCCACCCATGCCGATGCCCCTGTCAGAACTCACGACGTACCTGGATCGCCTGCTGGACGTCGGTCGCTTCGACGACTATGCGCCCAATGGATTGCAGGTGGAGGGACGCCCGGAGGTGCACCGGATCCTCGGCGGCGTCAGCGCGAGTGAGGCGCTGATCGAGCAGGCGCTCGCCTGGGAGGCGGATGCGATCCTGGTCCACCACGGCTGGTTCTGGCGCAACGAGGATCCGCGCGTGCGCGGCGTCAAGCGCCGGCGTCTGCGGGCGCTGCTGTGCGCGGATATCAGCCTGCTGGCCTATCATCTCCCGCTCGATGCGCATGCCGAGCTCGGCAACAATGCGCAGCTGGCGCGCGTGCTGGGCATCGAGATCACCGGTGAGCTGGCGACCGGGCGCGGGGAGCGCGGGCTGCTATTGCGCGGCCGCCTCCCGGCCGCCATGAGCGGCGCGGAGCTGGGCCGCCATCTGGCGCAGCGTCTCGCGCGCGAACCGCTGCATGTCGCGGGCGACCGTGCGCTGGTGCGCGAGGTGGCGTGGTGCACCGGGGCCGCGCAGGAGTATCTCGAGCCGGCCGCGGCGGCGGGCGTGGATGCGTACATCACCGGCGAGGCCTCCGAACGGACCACGCACCTGGCGCGCGAGACCGGCGTGCATTTCTACGCCGCGGGACATCACGCGACGGAACGTTACGGCGTGCGCGCGCTGCTCGAGCACCTCGGTGTGCAGCTCGGCGTCGAGACGCGCTTCGTCGATATCGACAATCCGGTCTGAGCGCGGGGCCCGCTGCCGGCCGCGACTACCGCATTTGGGGTAGCGGCGCCGGTGTGCGCCGTATAATCCACGCGGTTTATGCGGCTTGCGCGCCGGGTTTTCGCGGAGGCACGCAAGTTTCATCGACGGTGTTCGTTCGGCGTTGACAGGCCCGTTGAGATTGATCTACGATTCAACGCTCGACCCCGCTCAGCGTCGTCGAGCTTGAGAGAATCGAATAAAGAAAACAAACAAACCCGCCCCGTGCGAACGACCGCGGAGAGTGAGGTTGATGACAGACCGTTGCGGATGAAACGACGACGGCCCGGAGGAGGATGTGGGTTCAATGAATGACGTCCTTCCGTATTTCGCGCCGGTATAGCATCAGTCTGGAACACTAAAACCTCCGGGGCGGCTGTTCCTCGCGGTGCGCCCCCCGGCATGATGGTCGTTCATCGCCCAATTCGCGGCGAGCGGCTCGACACGAATCACAAACATAGGTTGAGGGGGGAGATGTCAGGCATTCGGCAGCTTTTCTCAGGACGATGGTCCTTCCCAGGTGTGCGGATCCCGGTCGGTGAGCGCGCCGGCCTGTCATCGACAGCGGGCTTCCTGGCGCTGGTCGTCGCACTGTTCGCCTGCGCCCCGCTTGCGGCGCAGGCCGGGTCGACGGTGCCCAACGCGGTTCCGCCGGAGGGGACCTACTCCGGCAAGGATGTCCCGCAACCGATCGAGTTCCCGCACGATATCCACGCCAAGATCAACGGCATCAACTGCATGTACTGCCACACCTACGCGCGTCGCAGCAAGGTGGCCGGCATTCCGCCGACGAGCAAGTGCATGGGCTGTCACAGCGTGATCGCGACCGACAAGCCGCGCATCAAGCAGTTGACCGAGTACTGGGAGAAGCGCGAGCCGCCGCACTGGCTCAAGGTGCACGATCTGCCCGATTTCGTGCACTTCACCCACGAGAAACATATCAAGCGGTTCGTCTTCGACAACCCCGAGCTACCGGTGGAGCAGGTGTCCGAGGTCTGCGCCTTCTGTCACGGCGACATCAAGGACATGACGGTGGCGAAAAAGCAGAAACCGTTGACCATGGGGTTCTGCCGGAGCTGTCACGAGGCGAACAACGGGCCCTTCGATTGCTGGAAGTGCCATAAGTGACGCGTGTCCTTCCGACACGAAACTGCGCCCGATGATGCGTGATTGAACGGAGTGGTCCCGCGATGAGTCTCGATAAAATGAAGCGAAGAGAGTTTCTCAAGGTGCTGGGGTGGGGCGGTGTCGGCACGACGCTGGCCGGCTGCGATATGCCCACCACGGTCACCGTGCAGGAAGGTGAGGAGGAGGTGGTCGCCTATCTCGCCCCGGAGGAATACGTCATCCCCGGCATCGGCGTCTGGTACGCCACGACCTGCGCGCAGTGCGGCTCCGGCTGCGGCGTGCACGGGCGCGTGCGTGAGGGCCGTGTGCTCAAGCTGGAAGGCAATCCGGATTCCCAGGTCAACCGCGGCAAGCTGTGCCAGGCCGGGCAGGCCTCGCTGCAGGCCCACTACAATCCCGACCGTATCACCGCGCCGCGCGTGCGCCGCAACGGCCAGCTGGAAACGATCGGCTGGGATCAGGCGCTGGCGCTGCTGGAAGAAAAGGTCGGCCCGTCCTCGGGGCTTGCCGGCGAGCGCTTCGCCTGGGTGACCGATACCGTCAGCGGCCATCAGGCCGTGCTGCTGAAGGCCTGGATGGAGGCGGTCGGTTCGCGCCATCACTACGTGCACGAGGCCGTCAACGACGCCGTCTGGCGCGCGGTATGCCGCGATATGCTGGGCGACGAGAACCCGCGCCTGCGGATCGACAAGGCGCGCGTCATCCTCTCCTTCGGCGCCGATTTCCTGTCCACCTGGGGCTCGACCGTGCAGAATTCGGCCCGCTACGCCGAGTTCCGCACCGCGCCGCGCGGTGTCCTGGTCCAGGCCGAGCCGAAGATGACGGTGACCGGCGCCAACGCGGACCTGTGGGTGCCGGTGCGCCCCGGCGCGGAAGGCGTGCTGGCGCTGGCCATCGCCAACCGGCTGGCCGCCGAGCATGGCCGCGACCTGTCGAAGCTGCCCGCCGACGTGCAACAGCAGGTCCGCGCCTATGACATCGACAAGGCGGCGCGCATCACCGGCGTCAGCGCCGAACACATCGCCCGGATCGCCGCCCTGCTGAACGAGCGCGCGCCGAGCCTGGTGCTGGCCGGGACCCCGGCCGAGGGCCATGCGCGCGGTTACGACAATGTTGCCGCCGCGATGCTGTTGAACATCGTACTCGGCAACGTGGGCAAGACCCTGGAATCCGGCGCCGGTTTCCCGTTCCCGCAACTCGCCGCGAAGACGGGGGGCAACCGGGAACTGCTCGATTTCGCCGCCGCGCTCGAATCCAAGAGCTTCGACGTGGTGTTCTTCAAGGGCGCCAACCCGGTGTATACCGCGCCGGAGGCGCTCAAGCTCAAGGAAAAACTCGCCGGCGTGCCATTCAAGGTCGCGTTCACCCAGTTCGAGGACGAGACCGCGCAGCAGGCCGACCTCGTGCTGCCGCTCCGTTCCATGCTCGAGGATTGGGGCACGCATGTGCCGACCGCGCAGCCGGAACAGATGCTGATCAGCCTGCAGCAGCCCCTGATGGAGCCGCTCTATCCGGAGACCCGCGGTTTCGGCGACGCCCTGCTCGCCCTGCTCAAGCTGCGCAAGGCCCCGCAGTACGCCGCCTACGACGACTACTACGCCTACCTGCGCAACGCCTTCGCCGCCCTGCCGGCCACCCTCAAGCAGGGGGCGATCAGCGACCAGCAGTTCTGGACGCGCGCGGTGCAGAAGGGTGTGATCGAGGTCGGCGCCGGCAGCGGCAGCCTGACCGCCAGGGTCGCCGCCTTCACGGTGGCGGAACCCGCCGATCAGGGGCGGCCCTATACCCTGGTGCCGAGTGCGGGCGCGAACCTGCACGACGGCCGCTACGCCAATCTGCCCTGGTTGCAGGAGCTGCCCGATCCGATCAGCAAGGTGGTGTGGGACTCCTGGGCCGAGATGCACCCGATCACTGCCGCGAAGATCGGCGCCAAGACCGGCGACCGCGTCCGTATCGAATCCGACCACGGCGCGATCGAGGCCAAGGTCTACATCTACAAGGGCATGCACCCGGATGCGATCGCGGTGCCGCTCGGCCAGGGCCACGAGGCCTACGGCCGCTACGCCCAGGGACGCGGCGTCAACCCGCTCAAGATCCTCGGCCTCGCCACGGAGACGAAGACCGGCGAACTGGCGCACCACGCCACCCGCGTCCAGGTCACGCGTATCGCCGACAAGGTGGGCGACAAACTGGTCAAGCTCGGCGGCAGCGAGGCCCAGCTGGGCCGCAAACTGGTGGCCACCGTGACCGCGGACGTATACGCGCGTACTGAAGGAGAAGCCTGATGTCCTTGGAGAACATCCTCACCGACTGGTCCCGCTACCGCAAAGGTCTGGAACAGGGCGGCTTCCATGATTACGAGCACATGTGGGGCATGGTCATCGACCTCGACAAGTGCACCGGCTGCGGCGCCTGTGTGGTGGCCTGTTACGCCGAGAACAACCTGGCCGTGGTCGGCAAGGACCGGTTCGCCGACGGTCATGCCATGCACTGGCTGCGCATCGAGCGCTACTGGGACGAACCGGATCTCGGCGAGGGGCGGGTGGCGGAATACCAGCATCACGGCGCCAGCTTCCTGCCCATGCACTGCCAGCAGTGCAACGCGGCGACCTGCGAGCCCGTGTGCCCCGTCGCGGCGACCTATCACACCCCCGACGGGCTCAACGCGCAGGTCTACAACCGCTGCATCGGGTCGCGCTACTGTTCCAATAACTGCCCCTACCGTCTGCGCTACTTCAACTTTTTCTCTTATTACGAATCGTCCTGGCCGGCGCCGCTGCACATGCAGCTCAATCCGGACCTCACCGTGCGCGACAAGGGCGTCATGGAAAAGTGTACCTTCTGCGTGCAGCGCATCCGCGCCGCCAAGGACAAGGCGCAGATGGAGGACCGCAAGCTGACCGACGGCGAGTTCCAGCCGGCCTGCGTGCAGACGTGCCCGACTTCCGCCATGACCTTCGGCGACATTCTCGATCTGCACAACCCGGGCAAGGGGGTCGAGAACACCCGGGCGGCCGCGCTGTGGCGCAAGCACGAGGTGGAGCTCGGCAAGACCCGGCAGACGAAACAGGATCCCGATCTGCGCGGGTATCGCATCTTCGAAGGCCTCAATACCGATCCCAAGGTTCTGTTCTTGGAACGCGTGCGCGAAGTGTAATCCCGGAGAATAACTCATGACGAAGCGACGGACCCGGATATGAGCGATCAAATAAAAGACATCAACGAAGACATCCGCTGGGCGAAGATCAATGAGGACGTTCTGCGCTCGATGGAAAATCCGCGCATGGGCTACTGGATCTCGGTCGTGGTCTGCCTCGGTCTGCTGTCCCTCGCGGTGGGCGCGGAGATCTACCAGTACAAAACGGGTATCGGCGTCGCCAATCTGAACTGGCCGCAGATGTGGGGTCTGTACATCGCGACCTTCATCTTCTGGATCGGCATGAGCCATTCCGGCACGCTGCTGTCGGCGATCCTGCACATCACGCACGCCGACTGGCGCAAGCCGATCTACCGCTTCGCCGAGGCCATGACCACCTTCACGCTGATGACCGCCGGCCTGTTCCCGATCATCCACCTCGGGCGTCTGTGGAACATGTACTGGGTGCTGCCGTACTACAGCGACCGCGGCATCTGGCCCAACTTCCGCTCCCCGCTGGTGTGGGACGCCTTCGCCATCAGCACCTATCTGACCTCGTCCGCCCTGTTCCTGTACATCGGCTCGATCCCTGACCTGGCGATCTGCCGTGACAATGCGCGCGGCTGGCGCAAGAAGCTGTACACGCTGCTTTCGCTCGGCTGGCGCGGCGACGACCGCCAGTGGCGGCATTTCCGCAAAGCCTATCTGGTCATGGCCTGTTTCCTGATCCCGCTGGCCGTATCGGTGCACTCCATCGTGTCGTCCGACTTCGCCATGTCGATCATGCCGGGCTGGCACGTAACGACCTTCCCGCCGTATTTCGTCGCGGGCGCGCTCTATTCGGGCTGCGCGGGCATCATCACGCTGTTCGTGCTGCTGCGCTATTACTTCCGCTTCGAGGATTACATGACGCTGGCGATCCTCGACAAGACCTGCAAGCTCACGTTCGCCATCGCCATGGTGTGGACCTACCTCAACCTGATCGAGTTCAGCTCGGTCTGGTACGGGCACGACATGGTGGCTAAGGAGCTGCTGATCTCGAAGTTCACCGGGCCGTATTCGCCCTATTTCTGGGCCATGCTGTTCTTCGGATCAGTGGTTCCGTTTGCGATGGCGTTCGAGAAGATTCGCCGCAGCATCCGGGCGATGTTCATCGTCTCCATCCTGCTCAACATCGGCATGTGGCTGGAGCGCTGGATGATCGTGGCGCCGACGCTCTCCATGTCCTATGAGCCGTTCGCGTTCGACGTCAGCTGGCCGAGCTGGGTACAGTGGTTCATCGTGCTGGGCAGCTTCGGCTGGTTCGGCCTGCTGTTCCTGATCTTCGTGAAGATCATCCCGTCGGTCTCCATGTACGAGGTCAAGGAAATGGTCTTCCACCGCCGCCATCTGGCCCACAAGGCGATCGCGGAGGTCATGCATCAACGGACGGGTGACGCGAAACCGGTCGGCGGCGCCGGCCTGGAGGGGGCAAAACCATGAAGAAAGCACGCATGCTGGCCTTGTTTGCCAACTTCGACGAGGCCTTTGCCGCCATCGCGGACATCCGCCAGTACAAGGTGCCCGGGGTATCCGTGGACGACGTGACCGTGATCTCGCCGATCGAGCATCCCGAGATCGAGGAGGTGCTGGGCGTGCGCCCGGCCCATGTGCCGAAGTTCACCCTGGCCGGCGCGCTGTGCGGGATGACGTTCGGCTTCCTCTTCCTCGCTACGGCGCAGGCCAATTTCACGGTACAGCCGCAGGGCGGTAAGCCGGTGATCCCGCTGCCGTCCAATATCGTGATCACCTACGAGATGCTGATCCTGTTCAGCGTGCTGTTCACCCTGGCCGGGCTGATGATCGGCGCGCGTCTGCTGCGCAGGCGCAAGAGCCTGTACAGCGAGAAGGTCAGCCTCGACCAGGTCGGTATCGAGATGGAGCTGGAGGAGAAGTACATCGAGCCGGTGAAGAAGCTGTTCCGGCAGCATCAGGTACTCGAGATTCGGGAAGAGGGTATCCAATGAAATACAGGATGGCGATTGCGGCGGCGTTGTTTCCGGTCGTGGCCTGGGCGTGGCCGTGGTCGACCGACATGATGGACCAGCCCAGCATCAAGCCGCAGGAAGGCGAGATGACGCCGTTCCCGAAGCGTTCGATCCCGGTCGGCACCGAGAGGATCGACGACAGCGGCATGCTGATGACCGAGGTCGCCAACCGCGAGGAGGCCAAACCCCTGACCAGCCCGCTCCCGTTGACGCCGGCCAACCTCGCCAAGGGCAAGGCGCTGTTCCGTATCTACTGCGGCGCCTGCCATGGGCTGACCGGCAAGGCCGACTCGCCGGTGTCGCCCAAGATCGGGGCGATCCCGCTGGTGGACGACTATGTGCAGAAGACGCTGACCGAGGGCTGGATCTGGGGCACCATTACCTTCGGCAGCTACATCATGCCGGCCTACGGCGACCCGAAGGCCCGCGACGACGGGCGCGGCGCCAACGACCTGTCCATCGAGGAACGCTGGCTGGTCGTGAATTACGTGCGTCACCAATTGGCGAAAGACGCCGCGGCCGAGCCGACCAAGACGGCGGCCGCGCAATAGGTCCAACGACAGTTAACGAGAGGCTGGGATGGCGAACGCAGAGGATTTTGGCAGCTGGTCGGTATTGACGACGAACTTCCTGATGACGCTTTACATCGCGCTCGGCGGCGTGACCCTGTCGTCCGTGCTGCATCTGGTCAACGGGAAATGGCGGTTCCAGGTCCGCAAGCTGGCCTGCGCCTTCGCCGCCCTGTTCCCTATCGCCGGTGTGCTGCTGGTGATCCTGCTCCTCAACGGCGACGCCACCTTCCAGTGGATGGCCCACGCCCACGACGAGGGGCATCACCTGAACGGCTGGCATAATTACACCTTCCTGGTGGCGCGCGAGATCGGCGGCTTCATCGCCGTGGCGATCCTGTGCGGGCTGTTCATCAGGTATCAGCACCAGAGCGAGATTGACGGTTCGTACGCGGCGCAGCGGCGTTTCCGCAACATCGCCCTGCTGATCCCCTTCGTCTATTTCATCTACGGCTCCATGGTGGCATGGGATTTCGAGATGACCCAGATGCCGGGCTGGCACAGCGCGAGCTACGGCGCCTATCATTTCCAGAGCAACTTCCACATGTTCCTGGGCTTTTTCACCATCTTCCTGTTTTTCATCCACCGCTCGGGCAAGCTGTCCGCGCCGTTCCAGCACTACATCTTCAATTACATGGCCCAGTTCATGCTGGCGATGACCATCCTGTGGACCTACCTCTATTTCACCCAGTACCTGATCATGTGGTACGGGCGCCTGCCGGAGGAGATGCATCGCTACAACAGCATGATGCTGGAGGGCTTCGGTCCGTTGTGGTGGACGTTCCTGACCTTCAAGTTCATCATCCCGTTCTGTACCCTGGCGCTCACGCCCAATCGCCACAATCCGGTGACCATCACCCTGGTGGCCTGCTTCATCGTGGTGGGCACCTGGATCGAGCGCTACACCTGGATCGCCGGCTCGACCGACAGCCAGTACTATCACACCCCGATGAGCTCGATGTTCGACATCATCGTGACGTTGCTCGTCCTCGCCGTGAGCTGGTGGGCGGTGCAGCGCACCCTGCTCAAATACGGGCTCGTCCGCGCCTGACCCGGGTCGGGGCGGCGGCCTCCCGGCCGTCCGCCCCGTCCTTTCCGCGCCGTTCGCGCGTCGCGCCTTTCCGTTCGACCTCTCCGCGTGATAAGTTTTCCGCATTCGGGTAAAGTGTACGTCCCGCTCCATAGCCAGTCAGCGACCAGAGGCATCCCATGAAGAAAGACATCATCGCCCCTTCGATACTGTCGGCCGATTTCGCCCGCCTGGGCGAGGAGGTCACCAATGTGTTGAAGGCCGGTGCCGACATCGTGCATTTCGATGTCATGGACAATCATTACGTCCCCACCCTGACCATCGGCCCGCTGGTCTGCGAGGCCCTGCGCAAGCACGGGGTCACCGCCGACATCGACGTGCACCTCATGGTAAAGCCGGTCGACCGCATCGTGCCCGATTTCGCCAAGGCCGGGGCCACCTACATCACCTTCCATCCCGAGGCGAGCGAGCACGTCGATCGCACGCTGCAGCTCATCCACGACTGCAAGTGCAAGGCCGGCCTGGTATTCAATCCGGCGACGCCGCTCGACTACCTGAAATACGTGATCGACAAGGTCGACATGGTGCTGCTGATGTCGGTGAACCCCGGCTTCGGCGGCCAGAGCTTCATCCCGACCGCGCTCGACAAGCTGCGCGAGGCGCGCAAGATCATCGACGCCAGCGGGCGCGACATCCGTCTCGAGATCGACGGCGGGGTCAAGATCGATAACATCCGCGCCATCGCCGAGGCCGGGGCGGATACCTTCGTGGCGGGTTCCGCCATCTTCAACACCCCCGACTATAAGGCGACCATCGACGCCATGCGCGCCGAACTCGCCCGGGCGCGGCGTTGACGCCCGCCGATCCGAGACCGATCGCTATGCGAGGGTTGGCGGTACGGCCGCAACTGCTGCTCATCGACCTGGATGGCACCCTGGTGGACACGGTGCCCGATCTGGTCAACGCGGTCGACGTCACCATGCGGGAGCTCGGCCTGCCGCCGCGCGGCGAGGCCAGTGTCCGTGAATGGATCGGCAACGGGGTCGAGCGTCTGGTGCGCCGCGCGCTCGTCAATGCCTACGAAGGGGAGCCGGACGAGGCCCTGTTCCGGCGCGCCCACCCGATCTTCCTCGAGGCCTACGCGCGCGACGTGAGCACCTACAGCCGCCCCTTCCCCGGTGTGGTCGAAGGGCTCGACTATCTCGCCGGCACGGGCTACCGGCTCGGCTGCGTGACCAACAAGGCGGCCGCCTTCACCGAGCCGCTGCTGCGGCAACTCGGGTTGTACGACTACTTCGAGATCGTGGTCAGCGGCGACACGCTGCCGCAGAAGAAGCCTCATCCGGCGCCGCTGCTGCACGCCGCCCGCGCGCTCGGGGTCGCCCCGGAGCGCGCGCTCATGGTGGGCGACTCGATCCACGACGTCGAGGCGGCGCGCGCGGCCGGTTTCCAGGTGGCGTGCGTCACGTACGGGTACAATCACGGCATGGACATCCGTGACGCCCGACCCGACGCCGTGATCGGATCCCTGCTCGACCTGCGGGAGCTGCTCGGGTCGGCGTAACCGCCCGGGTGTGTCTCTCATGGCCATGACGCCTGCCGCCTTCGACGCCCTGCGCGCCCAGGGCTACGGCCGCATCCCGGTGATGCGCGAGGTGCTGGCCGATCTCGATACCCCGCTCAGCACCTATCTGAAGCTGGCGGACCAGCCCTATACCTACCTGTTCGAGTCTGTCCACGGCGGCGAGAAGTGGGGCCGTTATTCGATCATCGGTCTGCCCTGCCGTACCGTGGTACGTGTCAGCGGACATGTCGTCACCGTCGAGACCGACGGGAGGGAGGTGCGACGCGAGGAGACGCCCGATCCGCTGGCCTGGATCGAACGCTTCCGCGCCGATCACCGCGTGCCGGAGATCGACGGACTGCCGCGCTTCAACGGCGGACTGGTCGGCTACTTCGGTTACGATACCGTGCGTTATGTCGAGCCGCGCCTCGCGCGGTGTCCGGGGCGCGATCCGCTGGCCACGCCCGATATCCTGCTCATGCTGAGCGATCGCGTCGTGGTGTTCGACAACCTTTCCGGCAAGCTCCACATCGTGCTCTACGCGGATCCGGCGGCGTCGCTGGCGGAGGTCGAGCGGGAGCTCGACCGGCTCGAGGTCCGGCTGCGCGAGGCGGTGACGCACACGCCGGCGCCGGCCGCGCCCTTGGCGGTCGGCGAAGAGGACTTCGTGTCGGAATTCACCCGCGCGGGCTTCGAGGCGGCGGTGGAGCGCGCCAAGCGCTATATCGTCGACGGCGATGTGATGCAGGTGGTCCTGTCGCAGCGCCTGTCCGTGCCCTACACGGCCGCGCCGCTCGATCTCTATCGCGGTCTGCGTGTCCTCAATCCCTCGCCGTACATGTTCTACCTGAATCTGAAGGAATTCCACATCGTCGGTTCCTCGCCCGAGATCCTCGTGCGCGTCGAGGACGGCGAGGTCACCGTGCGCCCGATCGCCGGAACCCGGCCGCGCGGCGTCGGCGAGGCGCAGGACCGGGCGCTGGAGGCGGAGCTGCTCGCCGATCCGAAAGAGCGCGCGGAGCACCTGATGCTGATCGACCTCGGCCGCAACGACGTCGGCCGCGTGGCGCGGACCGGCAGCGTGCGCGTGACCGAGCAGATGGTGATCGAGCGCTACTCCCATGTGATGCACATCGTCTCGAACGTCACCGGGGCGCTGCGCCCCGGCCTGTCGGCGCTCGACGTGCTGCGCGCGACCTTTCCCGCCGGCACCGTGTCGGGCGCGCCCAAGGTGCGTGCGATGGAGATCATCGACGAACTCGAACCGCTCAAGCGCGGCGTCTACGCCGGTGCCGTCGGTTACATCGGCTGGGGCGGCAACATGGATACCGCGATCGCGATCCGCACCGCCGTGATCAAGGACGGCCGTTTGCACACCCAGGTCGGCGCCGGCATCGTCGCCGATTCCGTCCCCGCCCGGGAGTGGGAGGAGACCCTGAACAAGGGACGGGCCATGTTCCGCGCCGTTTCCCTGGTCGCCGCCGGCCTGAAGTGACTCTCCGGCCCGCCCGGTGGGCACCCGGCATGGATTCTCGTCGTCCTGTCTGCATGCGGTCCGGAAAGATGCGCAGGAGAGGTCGAAATTTTGACGCTTCCCCGGCCCATATGGGTTAAAATCTCTCCCATGCGACGCGCCGGCCCGGTTTGCCCGCGCGGTCGTGGCCCCGAAAGCGGCTTGGATATATATCTTGTTGAAAATAATTGAAAATATTTTTCAGTCTCGAAGGTCCGACGCACTGGCCGGCCTCTGTGTCCTGTCTCTGCTGGCGTCCTCTCCCGTCCAGGCGCTCACTGTAGTCCCGCGCACGTGCCCCGAACTGGTCCAGCAGGCCGAGCTCATCATCGTGGGAACGGTCGCCGGCGCGCGGAGTGCCTGGTCCGCCGATGGGCAGACGATCTCCACCACGGTGAGCCTGGACGATCTCGAGGTGCTCAAGGGCGAGGTGCCGTCGGTGCCCTATGAACTGCTCCTGCCCGGCGGCGTGGTCGGCGACACCGCCCAAACCTACCCGGGCATGCCCGAGCTGGTCCAGGGCGGACGCTATGTGCTGTTCGTGCGTGGCAACCGGCACGAACTGATCCCGCTGGTGGGCACCTATCAGGGGCTGTACCGGGTATTGACCGACGGCGACGGGCAGTCGCGCGTGCTGCGCGCCGACCGGCGCGATACGCTGGTGGTGCGCGCGCTCACCCTGCCGACGCAGCCGACGCTGGAGGAATTCACCGACCGCATCCGCGAGGAGCTGTCCGCGCCATGAGACGGTCCTGCGCGACGGTCTGCGCGCTGTGCCTGGCCGCCCTCCCGCCGGTGGCCGGGGCCTATGCCTTCTTTGGTCAGCCCAATGCGTCCAATGGCGGCCCGCAGCCGCTCCAGATCGATGGAACCCCGGTCGTCTGGCCGGACGGCAAGACCGACGTGGCGATCACGCTGAATTTCGACGAGTCCTATCGGGACAGCGCGCTCGATGCCATGCGGACGGGCTGGAACGCCGCCGGCACGCCGCTCCAGTTCAGCGAGGGTACGACGGTGGCACAGCCTTGTCGCACCAGTGACGGCGTAAACGTCGCCGGATGGCGGATGACGACCTGCGACGGAAGCAGCTTTGGCGACGCCCTGGCGGTCACCCTAGTGACCCATACCCGCCGGAGCGGGCGATGGGAGATCTCCGATACCGATATCATCGTGAACTCCTCGCGCCAGCCCTGGAGCGCGCATCGCTCCGGCCCCTTTACCTCCGTGCCCTACGATTTTCACCGGATATTCATGCACGAGCTGGGGCATGCGCTCGGGCTCGAGCATCCCGACGAGGCGGACCAGACGGTCACCGCGATCATGAATTCGCGCGTCAGCGATATCGAGACCCTGCAGGACGACGATATCGACGGCATCAATTACCTGTATGGCGACGTCGATACCCGCACCAACACCCGGAATCAGAGCGACAGCGGCGGCGCCGATGGCGCCCTGGCGGTGCTGGCGCTGCTGGGTTGGGGCGCCCGGGCGTTTGCCCGCCGCGGGCGGCGGGTTATGATGCGGATACGG
>JADLCS010000067.1 GCA_020847075.1 Gammaproteobacteria bacterium | reverse complement strand
TTGATCGGGCCCGTGCCGTCGATCGGATTGCCCAGCGCGTCGACCACCCGGCCGACCAGCGCCTCGCCCACGGGCACCTCGAGGATGCGGCCGGTGCACTTGACGGTGTCGCCCTCGGTGATGTGCGTGTACGGGCCCAGCACCACGGCGCCGACGGAGTCGCGCTCGAGGTTGAGCGCCATGCCGTAGGTGTTGCCGGGGAACTCCAGCATCTCGCCGTACATCACCGCGGCCAGGCCGTGGATGCGCACGATGCCGTCGGTCACGCTGACCACGGTGCCTTCGGTGCGCGCCTCGGTGACAGCCTCGAATTTCTCGATCCGCTGGCGGATGAGTTCGCTGATCTCTGCTGCGTTCAACTGCATAATCCTATCCCCTTAAAGAGTTCAAACTAGTGGGACAGCGCGTTCGCGAGCCTGTCCAGATGTCCCGTGACCGAACCGTCGATGACCAGATCCCCGGCGCGAATGACGGCGCCGCCGAGCAGGGCCGCGTCGGTCGAGCTTTTCAGGCTGATCTCGCGCCCCAGACGCTGCTTCAGAACGGCGGCGATGCCGGCCTCCTGCTCCGCGCTGAGGGGAAACGCCGACACCACCTCGGCCTGCACGATCCGCTCCGCCTCCGCGCGATACTGCGCGAACAGCGCGCCGATCTCCGGCAGCAGATCCAGGCGGCGATTCTCCACCAGCACGCCGACCAGCGACCTGGCGTGGGCGTCGAGCCGGTCGCCGCAGATATCGGTGATCAGCCCCGTCAGTTGCGCGCGCGTGACGCGCGGGTTGCCGATCAGGCGCTGCATGCGCGGATCGCTCACCACCGCGGTCAGCAGTTGCAGCCGCTCGGACCATGGCCCGAACTGGCGCTGCGCGGAGGCCAGCTCGAACAGGGCCTGCGCATACGGACGGGCGACGGTGCTCTTTTCGGCCATGGCGCTTCTCCAAAAACCTAAATCTGCGACACCAGATCTTTCAGCAGATCGTCGTGCGCCTTGCGGTCGATCTCGCGCTTGATGATCTTGCTGGCGCCGGCGGCCGCTAGGGTGGAAACCTGCGTACGCAACTGCTCCTTCGCGCGGTTGACCTCCTGCGCGATCTCGGCGCGGGCGCCGGTGATCAGCCGCTCGGCCTCGGTGCGGGCGTCCGTCTTGGCCTCTTCGACGATCTCGCTCGCACGCTTCTCCGACTGTGCGAGGATCTCGGCGGCCTTAGCGCGGGCCTCGTGGATCAGGTCCTTGGCGCGTTTCTCCGACAGTTCCAGCTCGTGCTTGCCCTTGTCCGCAGCGGCCAGGCCGTCGGCGATGCGCTTCTGCCGCTCGGCGAGCAGCCGGTTGAGCGGGCCCCACAGCAGCTTGTTGACGAATATGATCAGCGCCACGAAGGCGAGCATCTGCGCGATCAGGGTAACGTTGATGTTCATCTCATGAGTCCTCTTGCGCCTGATCCGGCGTCAGTGTCCCCGACGCCGGCGTTCCGGATATCAGAGCGTGCCGATCGCGCTGCTCAGCGCCCCGACGAAGGGATTGGCGAACAGGAACCACATGGCGAACGCGAGAATGATGAAGGGGAACGATTCCATCAGACCCGCGAAGATGAACATGTTGGTCATCAGGGCCGGGCGCATCTCGGGCTGGCGCGCGATCCCTTCCAGGGTCTTGGCGCAAATCAGGCCCCAGCCGATGGCTGAGCCCAGACCGGCCGCGGCCAGGATGACGCCGACGCCGACGGCGGTATAGGCATAGATTTGTGCGAGCATCTCGGGTGTCATTGCTTTCTCTCCTTTGATAAATCAAATATCAGTGTCATTCCGGAATCGGCGTGCGGGGTCCGCGCCCTCGGGGCTAGTGATCCTCGACATGGGCCATGCCCAGATACACCAGGGTGAGCACCATGAAGATGAAGGCCTGCAGGGTGATCACCAGCAGGTGGAAGATCAACCAGCCGAGATCGAGCACGATCTGCAGCGGGAACCAGAACAGATAGCCCATGGCGCCGACCGCCAGGGTGCCGCCGATCAGGGCGATGAGCAGGAACACCAGCTCGCCCGCGAACAGGTTGCCGAACAGTCGCAGACCGAGGCTGAGCGGCTTGGCCAGTTCCTCGATCGCCGTCATGACGATGTTCACCGGGATGAAAAACTTGCCGAAGGGGTGGAACAGGAACACCTTCAGGTAGCCGACCACGCCCTTGACCTTGATGTTGTAGAACAGGATCAGGGCGAACACGGTGAGCGACATCGCCATCGTGGTGTTGAGATCGGTGGTGGGCCCGACCTTGAGATAGGGCACGCCGGCCGCGCCGGCCAGCATCGGCAGCAGATCCACCGGGATCAGGTCCATGAAGTTCATCAGCCACACCCACACGAAGATCGTCAGCGCGAGCGGGGCGATCAGCGGGTTATGGCCCGGGAAGGTGTCCTTCACCTGCCCCTGCACGAATTCGATGATCGATTCGACGAGATTCTGGAAGCCGGACGGGGCGTCGAGGCTGAGGCGCCGGCCGAGACGCCAGCTGACGAAGACGATGAGCGCGCCGAGGAGCACACTGAAGAACAGGGTATCGACGTGCAGGGCCCAGAACCCGGCCGCCTTGTGCGTGACCGGATCGCAGTCGCCGGCGCACAGGTTGGTCAGGTGATGCTGGATGTATTCGACGGTGCCGCCGCCGGAGGAGTGTTCTTCTGCGCTCAACTTCGCCTGCTCCGTCTGTAATATTTTTTCGAACTCTATCCCTGCGGGGATCGGCTGGCCGCCAGCATGAAGGCCAGTTGCACCGCGATGAACCCGGCCACGACCGGCAGCGGCGCCAGCTTCAGCACGGCGAGGCCGACCGTCAGCAGCGCCAGCACCAGCACGAAACGCAGGGCCGCGCCGGCATACAGCACCGCCTGGCTCGCCTGCGCGCTCCGGAGACGCTCGGCCAACATCACACCGCGACTCAACAGCAGGCTCATGACCACGCCGACCGCGCCGCCGTACGCCGCCGACCACGCGGCCACGCGACCCTCGACCGCAAGAAAGACCACGGCCACGGCCAATCCGATCCCCAACTGCAGACCGATCACCCGGCGGGTTCTTACGCGCAACTCGTTGCCGGCGGAATTCAACTAAATGTTCCTGCTCAGCAACTTGTAGACCTTGAGAAAGCCTCCCACAGCCCCCAAGCCGCCAAATACTAGCATAAAGATCGGTCGACTATCCAGCCAGGAATCGACGGCATAACCCAACAGAAATCCCGCCGCGATCATCGATGTCAGGATCGTTCCGACCCCGACCATCACGAGGCCGGCGCCCTTCGCTGGAGGCATGAGTCGGCCGTCCGGGCAAAATCGAGCGCGTGAGTATACCGCGCGCAAAAAGAAACTTGCAAGGACTGAAAATACAGGGAAATCGTGCGGCGACGGCCCCGGACAGCGCCGGGAAACCGCCGCCCGGGACGGGGATCACCGGATATGTTCGAGGATGCCCTCGAGTTCGTCCAGGCTGTTGTAGTGCACCACGAGCCGGCCCTTGCCCTTGGCGTTGTACTGGATGTCGACGCTCGCGCCGAGCCGCGCGGCGAGGTCGTCCTGCAGGCGGCGCACGTCGGGATCCACGCCGCGATGCGGTGCCGGCGCGGCCTCGCCCTGCAGCAGGCGGCGCACCAGTTGCTCGGTCTCGCGCACCGACAGCCCCTTGGCCGCCACGCGGCGCGCGGCCTCGCTCTGGAGCGGCCCCTGCAGGGCGAGCAGCGCGCGCGCGTGCCCCATGTCGATCTCGCGCTGCTCGATGCGCTGCTTGACGTCGTCGTTGAGCTCGAACAGCCGCAACAGGTTGGACACGGCGGCGCGCGAACGGCCCACCGCCTCGGCGGCGAGCTGATGGGTCAGTCCGAACTCCTCGATCAGGCGCTTCAGCGCGAGCGCCTCCTCCAGCGGGTTGAGGTCCTCGCGCTGGATGTTCTCGATCAGCGCCATCGCCATCGCCGCCTGGTCCGGCACGTCGCGCACGATGACCGGCACCTCGTGCAGGCCCGCCAGTTGCGCCGCGCGCCAGCGCCGCTCGCCGGCGATGATCTCGTAGCTGTTCGCGCCGACCGGCCGCACCACGATGGGCTGCACCACCCCCTGGGCGCGGATCGAATCGGCGAGATCCTGCAGGCTCTCCGGCCGCATGTCCGAACGCGGCTGATACCGGCCGCGGCGCAGCAGATCCACCGGCAGCTTCAGCAGACGCTCGCCCTTGTCCGCCGCCCCGACGCCGGTCGCCGGCGCGGCCGGCGCGGCGACCGCCGCCTGGCCCAGCAGGGCATCCAGACCGCGACCCAATCCTCTCTTCTTGACGCTCATGTCCTAAATCCCGTCCGTCGTATGCGCTACAGCGCGGGCGCGGCCTCGCCCTTCATGCCCTTGCGCAGCATCTCGCCCGCCAGCGCGAGATAGGCGCGCGCGCCCTGCGAAGCCTTATCATACAACATGACCGGCAGGCCGTGGCTGGGCGCTTCGGCCAGGCGCACGTTGCGCGGGATGATGGTGTTGAACACCTGTTCTCCGAAATGGTCGAGCAGTTGCGCGGAGACGTCGTTGGCCAGCTTGTTGCGCGGATCGAACATGGTGCGCAGCAGGCCCTCCACACGCAGCTCGAAGTTCAGCGTGGTGCGGATCTTCTCGATGGTGTCGAGCAGGGCGGTCAGACCCTCGAGCGCGTAATATTCGCACTGCATCGGGATGATGACGCCCTGCGCGGCGACCAGCGCATTGACCGTCAGCATGTTGAGCGAGGGCGGGCAGTCGATGATGACGTAGTCGTACTCGCCGAGGACCGGCTCCAGCGCACGGCGCAGGCGCTGCTCGCTCTCGGCGTGGGTCATCAGCTCGACCTCCGCGGCGGTCAGGTCGCCGTTCCCCGGCAGCAGGGTATACCCCGCGTGCGCGGTCACGACCGCGGCCTCCGCCAGCGTGCGCTCCCCGAGCAGGACCTCGCAACTGCCTGCCTCGAGGCGGTTCTTGTCGACGCCGCTGCCCATGGTGGCGTTGCCCTGCGGATCGAGATCGATCAGCAGGACACGGCGCCGCGTCGCGGCCAACGACGCCGAAAGGTTGACGCTGGTGGTGGTCTTGCCGACCCCACCCTTCTGATTGGCTACCGCGATGATCCTGGCCATAACTCCCCGCTGATACCGCGCCGTCATGGCGACGGCACGCCTGTCCCCGCGCGCATCCGATGCCGGGGCCGTACATGGTAACCCGGATGCGCCGAGTTTAGCGCGGATTCAACGCCGCGCCATCCATGCCCGGGGTGTGACGGTGAGGGGTGAGGGGTGAGGAGTCAGAAGGTGTAGGCGGTTTTCCGCCTCACGCCTCACGCCTCACCACTCCTGGCCAGGCGGACCAGATAACGCTCCGCGTCCAGACCCGGCACCCGCAGCGGTTCCAGTGCGAGGAGCCGGAACGATGGCGGCAGCGCGGCCAGTTCCTGCTCCGGGCAGCGCCCCTTCATGGCGAGCAGGCCGCCGCCGGGGCGGCACAGGTGTCCGGCCACCGCCACCGTCTCGGCCAGGCTGGCGAAGGCGCGCGTGACGACGGTGTCGAAACCCTGGTCCGGCCGGTATTCCTCCGCGCGCCGGCTTTCGACCGCGACGTTGTCGAGCCGGAGCTCGGCGACGGCCTGGACCAGGAAGCGGGTCTTCTTGCGGTTGCTGTCCAGCAGGACCAGCCGGTCCTGCGGCAGGGCGAGGGCGAGCGGGATGCCCGGCAGGCCGGCGCCCGAACCGACGTCGACGATGCGCGGGCCCTGGACATACGGAACGATCGCGAGGCTGTCGAGCAGGTGCCGCGCGATCATCTCGCCGCGATCGCGCACCGCCGTCAGATTATAGGCCCGGTTCCACTTCTCGAGCAGCGCGAGATAGGCGAGCAGCCCCCGGCGCGCCGCCGCGGGCAGCGCGAGTCCCAGCGCCGCCAGCCCCGCGTCCAGCCGCGCCGCGGCCGCGCCGGGCGCGTCACTCATGATGGTTCAGATCGATACGGATCGGGCGGGCGTGCCAGATGTCCTCGGCGTATTCACGGATGGTGCGGTCGCTGGAAAACAGGCCCATCGCCGCCACATTCAGGATCGCCTTGCGCGTCCACGCGTCGGCATCGCGATAGAGGGTGGAGATGTGTTCCTGGCACGTCACGTAAGGGGCATAGTCGGCCAGCAGCAGATAACGGTCCCCGCCCGCGGTCAGGGCATGCACCACGGGACGGAACAGATCCTTCTGGTCGGGCGAGAAGAATCCCCCGCCGATCATGTCCAGCACCTGCGCCAGCTCCGCGTTGGCATGGAGGTAATCGCGCGGGTCGTAGCCGTCGCGCTTCAGGCGGGCGACCTCTTCGGTGGTGTGGCCGAAGATGAAGATATTGTCGTGGCCGACCTCGTTGAGGATCTCCACGTTGGCGCCGTCCAGGGTGCCGATGGTGAGCGCCCCGTTCAGCGCCAGCTTCATGTTGCCGGTGCCCGAGGCCTCGGTGCCCGCCGTCGAGATCTGTTCGGACAGCTCGGCGGCGGGGATGATATCGCTCGCCGTCGACACGTCGTAATTCGGGATGAACACCACCTTGAGGCGGTCCGCCACCACGGGGTCGTGGTTGACGATGTCGCCGACGTCGTTGATCAGCTTGATGATCAGCTTCGCCATGGCGTAGCCCGGCGCCGCCTTGCCGGAGAAGATGCAGGTACGCGGGACGATGTCCGCCCCGCCGCGCACGCGGTTGTACAGCGTGATCACGTGCAGCAGATTCAGCAACTGGCGCTTGTATTCGTGCATGCGCTTGATCTGCACGTCGAACATCGAATCGGCGCGCACCTCCAGCCCCATATGGCGTTTGATCAGGCCGACCAGCCGCTCCTTGTTGCGCAGCTTCACGGCGCGGAACTCGGCGCGGAAACCGGCGTCCTCCGCCAGCGGCGCCAGTCGCCGGAGCTGGTCGAGGTCAGCCACCCAGCCGTCGCCGATGCGCCCGCCGATCAGCCGCGACAGCGGCCGGTTGACGTGATGCAGCCAGCGGCGCGGCGTCACGCCATTAGTCTTGTTGACGAATTTTTCCGGATGGAAGCGGTCGAAATCGGAGAAGATGGTCTCTTTCATCAGCCGGGAGTGCAATTGCGCCACCCCGTTGACCCGATGGCTGCCGATGATCGCGAGGTGGGCCATGCGGACCCGCCGCTCGCCCTCCTCGTGGATGATCGACATGCGCCGCAGCAGGTCCGCGTCGCCGGGATACCGGTGCATCACATCTTTCAGAAAGTTGTGATTGATCTCATAGATAATCTGCAGGTGACGCGGCAGAATCCTCGCGAACAGACTCACCGGCCAGGTCTCCAGCGCCTCGGGCATCAGCGTGTGGTTGGTGTAGGCGAAGGTTCCCGTGACGATCTTCCAGGCGCGCTTCCACTCCATCTTGCGCTCGTCCACCAGGATGCGCATCAGCTCGGCGATGGCGATCGCCGGGTGGGTGTCGTTCAGCTGAATGGCCACCTGCTCGGGCAAAAGATCAAGAGAATCATGGTACTTATCAAAGCGATAGAGTATGTCGCGCAGCGTGGCGCAGACGAAGAAATACTGTTGCTTGAGGCGCAGCTCCTTGCCCATGGAGGTGGTGTCGTCGGGATAGAGCACGCGCGAGATGTTCTCGGACTCCGCCTCCGACTCCACCGCCTTGATGTAGTTGCCCTCGTTGAAATAGCCGAGATCGAAGTCGCGCGAGGACTTGGCGGACCATACCCGCATGTTGTTCACGGTATTGTTCCCGTAACCCGGGATGGGGGTATCGTAGGCCATCGCGATGACCTCGTCCGTATCGACCCAGTGGTGGCGCGCCACGCCCTGCTCGTCGGTATATTCGACCACGCGGCCGTTGAAGCGGACCGGGTAGAGCACCTCCGCGCGGGGAAATTCCCAGGGATTGCCGTAGCGCAGCCAGTTGTCCGGGTGCTCGATCTGGCGCCCGCCCTCGATCTTCTGCTTGAACATGCCGTACTCGTAACGGATCCCGTAGCCGTAGCCCGGGATGCCCAGGGTGGCCATGGAATCCAGGAAACAGGCCGCCAGCCGGCCGAGCCCGCCGTTGCCGAGCGCCGCCTCGGGTTCGAGTTCGATGATCGCCTCGAGATCGAGCCCGAACTCGCGCAGGGCCTCGTCGACCGCCTCGTAGATGCCCATGTTGCGCAGGTTGTTGACCAGGCTGCGCCCGATCAGGAACTCCATCGACAGGTAATAGACCCGCTTGGCGTTCTCGCGGTAATAGGCGCGCATGGTCTCCATCCAGCGCTCCATCATGCGGTCGCGCACGGTATAGGCGACGACGTGGAACCAGTCGCGCGGGGTCGCCGTGTACATATCCTTGCCCACGCGGTATTCCAGCGTGTTCGCCATGGAACGCTGGATGGCCTTGACGTCCATGCCGAGATAATCGTATTTGAGGGTGCGCACCGTCGTGGTTTTGGGAGCCATGGGATCCATTCTCTTATATACTGTTCCGGCAGCGGGGCCCGCCCGATGGAAATCCTCGCGGGCATGTTAGCACGGCCGTTCCGTCCGCTGCTCCGATGGTTCTGTGTTTTTACCTTTGCCTTTATGTGTTTGCCATACCGAACGGGTATAATGCACCGATGATCAGGACGAGTCGCGCGGCGCTTCGGGCGTTCATGCTGTCCCTGGCCGACCGGCCCTCCGTCGCCGCGCGGGCGGCCGCGCCCGCCTGGCTGCTGGCCGCCGCGCTGGCCGCCGCGCCGGCGCACGCCGAACCCGTTACGCTCAACCTCAAGGACGCCGACATCAACGCGGTCATCGGCACCATCTCCGAGGTCACCGGCAAGAATTTCATCGTCGACCCGCGCGTCAAGGGCAAGATCACCATCATCTCCTCGCGTCCGATGGAGTCCGACGAGGTGTACCAGGTCTTCCTGTCGGTGCTCGACGTCTACGGCTTCTCCGCCGTGCCGAGCGGCAAGGTGGTGAAGATCATCCCGGACGCCAACGCCAAGCAGATCGCCGTACCGACCACCGACGACGACTCCCCGGTCCGCGGCGATGAGTTCGTCACCCGGGTCATCGAGTTGCGCAACGTTTCCGCTGCACAATTAGTGCCAATCCTGCGGCCGCTGGTGCCTCAGCAGGGCCATCTGGCGGCCTACGTGCCCAGCAACATGCTGATCATCGCGGACCGCGCCTCCAACATCAACCGTATCGTCAACCTGATCAACCGCATCGATCTGCCGAGCAGCGACGAGATCGAGATCGTGCCGCTGGAGCACGCCTCCGCCGCCGAGATCGTGCGCATCCTGACCACGCTCGCGCAGCAGGACAAGGCGCGCGGCGGCGGCGCCCCCGCCGATCCGGACGCCAGCCCCGTGCTGATCGCCGACGAACGCACCAACAGCGTGCTGATCGGCGGCGGCAAATCCGGCCGCCTGCGCCTGCGCGCGCTGATCTCCCACCTGGACACGCCCCTGCAGACCCAGGGCAACACCCGCGTCATCTACCTGCGCTACGCCCAGGCCAAGGATCTGGTGTCGGTGCTGACCGGCGTCAGCACCAGCGTCGAGCAGCAGGGCAAGGCCGCCGGCCAGGCCGCCGCCGCGCCGGCCAACAATGTGCCGGTCAGCATCCAGGCCGACGAGAGCAGCAACTCGCTGGTCATCACGGCGCCGCCCGATATCTTCAATGCGCTGGACGGGGTCATCAAGCAGCTCGACATCCGCCGCGCCCAGGTCATGGTCGAAGGCATCATCGCCGAGGTCACCACGGACGTCAGCGCCCAGCTCGGTGTGCAGTGGATCGCCGACGGCACGCCCGGCGGCGACGGTCCGGTCGGCCTGACCAACTTCAGTAACGCCGGCAGCAGCGTCACCAACATCGCCGGCGCCATCGCCACGAACAATCTGAGCGGCCTGAGCCTGAGCGGGCTGGCCCTCGGCATCGGCCGCTTCAACTCCAACAACGTCAACTTCGCCGCCGTCGTGCAGGCGCTCAAGAGCAACGGTTCGACCAACATCCTGTCCACCCCGTCGCTGGTGACGCTGGACAACGAGGAGGCCGAGATCGTGGTCGGCGAAGAGGTCCCGTTCGTCACCGGTTCGTTCACCAGCACCGGCACGGGCAGCGGCAGCGTGAGCAATCCGTTCCAGACCATCTCGCGCGAAAACGTCGGTATCACGCTCAAGGTCAAGCCGCAGATCAACGAGGGCGACGCGATCAAGCTCGATATCGAGCAGACCATCGACAGTCTGGGCGCCAAGGGCGACGCCGTCGACCTCGTCACCAACACGCGCTCGATCAAGACCAGCCTCATCGTCGACGACCGCCAGGTGGTGGTGCTGGGCGGTCTGATCCAGGACAACGTGCGGCAGACCGTGCAGAAGGTGCCGCTGCTGGGCGACATCCCGCTGCTCGGCTGGCTGTTCAGCTCGAAATCGACCACCAAGGGCAAGACCAACCTGATGGTGTTCCTGCAGACCACCATCCTGCGCGACGAGGCGATGATGAACCGCCTGACCGGCAGCAAGTACGGCTATATCCGCAATCTCCAGCTCGGTACCCGCGAACAGGGCATGCTCATGCTGCGCAAGGAGGATGCACCGGTGATGCCGCTGATGGACGACCTGCTGGCCCTGCCGCCGCTGCCGGGCGACGGCGGCAACGGATCCGCCGCTCCACGGCAGCCATGAGGGAGTCGCTCGACTCCCTGCTGCCCGACGCGCTGCTCGAAGAGGCCGCCCCCGCGGCGCGGCCGCGCCGTCTGCCCTTCGCCTACGCCAAGCGCAACGGCGTGCTGGTCACCGATATCGCGGACGGCCGCGCCGCCACCCTGTGCCGCCCGGGCGTCACCGCCCAGGTGCTGTCCGAGGTGCGCCGCTACATGGGCCTGCCGCTCGCCCCGCGCCTGATCGCCCAGGACGAGTTCGACCGCATGCTGCAGGCGTCCTACGAATCGGACAGCGCCGAGACCATGCAGATGATGGGCGAGATGGGCGAGGACCTCGACCTGTCGCAGATCGCCCAGCAGTTGCCGGAACCGGAAGACCTGCTCGAGAGCCAGGACGACGCCCCCATCATCCGCCTCATTAACGCCCTGCTCACCGAGGCGGTGAAGATCAATGCCTCCGACATCCACATCGAACCCTACGAATACCGCCTGGTGGTGCGCTTCCGCGTCGACGGCATCCTGCGCGAGGTGCTGGAACCGGCGCGCGTGCTGGCGCCCGTGCTGGTGTCGCGCGTGAAGGTGATGGCCAGGCTCGACATCGCGGAGAAGCGCCTGCCGCAGGACGGCCGCATTTCGCTGCGCATCGCCGGCCGCGCGGTCGACGTGCGCGTCTCCACCCTGCCCTGCGGGCACGGCGAGCGCGTGGTGATGCGCCTGCTCGACAAGCAGGCCGGGCGCCTCGACCTCGAGCACCTCGGCATGGCGTCGGAAGGGCTCGCGCGGGTGGAGCACATCATCCGCCGGCCGCACGGCATCATCCTGGTCACGGGCCCGACGGGCTCGGGCAAGACCACGACGCTCTATGCGGCGCTCGACCGCATCAACGACCGCACGCGCAACATCATGACGGTGGAGGATCCGATCGAGTATTACATCGACGGCATCAGCCAGACGCAGGTGCAGACCAAGGTCGACATGACCTTCGCGCGCGGCCTGCGTGCCATCCTGCGCCAGGACCCGGACATCGTGATGGTGGGTGAGATCCGCGACCTCGAGACGGCGGAGATCGCGGTGCAGGCGAGTCTGACCGGACACCTGGTGCTGTCCACACTGCACACCAACAGCGCCATCGGCGCCGTAATGCGCCTGCGCGACATGGGCGTGGAGCCGTTCCTGTTGTCGAGTTCCTTGCTGGGGGTGCTGGCGCAGCGTCTGGTGCGAAAACTGTGTTCGCAGTGCAGGCAGGGTGCGCTCCCGGGTGCAACCGCCGTGGATCTGAGCGGCGTCTAT
>JADLCS010000066.1 GCA_020847075.1 Gammaproteobacteria bacterium | reverse complement strand
GGACAGCTTGACGTCGGCCAGCGCGCGGATCGGCGCGGCGGCGATGTTGGTCAGCGCCTCGCCCACCGCCATGCGCCCGGAGGCGGCCGGATGGATCAGCGCGAGCGGCGCGCGCTCGCCGAGCGCCATCGCCTCGCCGGAGTAGCCGTCGAAATCGTTCAGCGTGACCGCCACGTCGGCCACCGGCACCTGCCACGGGCCGACCATCTGGTCGCGCGCGACCAGGCCGCCGACGGTGCGGTCCCCGATCGTGATCAGGAAGCTCTTGTCGGCCACCGCCGGCAGGCGCAGCACGCGCAGCGCCGCCTCGTGCGCATCGATGCCGCGGGTGGTGAATTCCGGTTTGGCGAACGTGACGTGATGGACGTCGCGCAGCGTCTTCGGCGGTTTGCCGAACAGGAGCTGCATCGGCAGATCGACCGGCAGGTTGTCGAAGTGGCCGTCGCCGACGGTGAGATGCGCGTCCGCGATCACCTCACCGACCACCGCGCAGGGGCAGCGCTCGCGCTCGCACAGGGCCTGGAATTCCGCGCTGCGCGCGGCGGAAACCGCCAACACGTAACGCTCCTGCGCCTCGTTGCACCAGATCTGCATCGGCGACAGGCCGGGGTCGTCGCAGGGCACAGCGCGCAGTTCGATGCGCGCGCCGCGATCGGCGCCGTGCACGATCTCCGGCAGGGCGTTGGACAGCCCGCCGGCGCCGACGTCGTGGATGGACAGGATCGGATTGTCGGCACCGAGCTGCCAGCAGCGGTCGATGACCTCCTGGCAGCGGCGCTGCATTTCGGCGTTGTCGCGCTGCACCGAGGCGAAATCGAGGTCGGCCGTGCTCGAGCCGCTGGTCATGGAGGAGGCCGCCCCGCCGCCGAGCCCGATCAGCAGCGCCGGACCGCCCAGCACCACGAGTTGCGTGGTTGGCGCGAGTTCGCGCTTGCCGACGTGTCCGGCGCAGATGTTGCCGAGCCCGCCGGCGAGCATGATCGGCTTGTGATAGCCGCGCAGCTGCGGACCGCCGGGGCCGGGCACGCGCTCCTCGTAGGTACGGAAATAGCCGCTGATGTTGGGACGGCCGAACTCGTTGTTGACCGCCGCCGCGCCGATCGGCCCCTCCAGCATGATATCGAGCGCGGAGGCGATGCGGTCCGGCTTGCCGTGATCCTCTTCCCACGGGCGCTCGGCGCCGGGCAGGCGCAGGTTCGACACCGAAAAGCCGCACAGCCCGGCCTTCGGCTTCGCGCCGAGGCCGGTCGCGCCCTCGTCGCGGATCTCGCCGCCGGCGCCGGTCGCGGCGCCCGGATAGGGCGAGATCGCCGTCGGGTGATTATGCGTCTCGACCTTGATGTTGATATGGGCGGGGGCCTCGACGCGGCGATAGCGCCCGTTCGCGGCGTCCGGATAGAAACGGCGGCACACCGCGCCCTCGATCACCGCGGCGTTGTCGCTGTAGGCGCTGAGCAGCCCCGCGGGCGAGCGCTGGGAGGTGGTGCGGATCATGCCGAACAGGCTCTGCTCGCGCGCGTGGCCGTCGATGATCCAGTCGGCGTTGAAGATCTTGTGGCGGCAGTGCTCGGAATTCGCCTGCGCGAACATCATCAGCTCGACGTCGGTGGGATTGCGCCCCAGGGCGCCGAAGCTCTCCACCAGGTAGTCGATCTCGTCCGGGCTCAACGCGAGCCCGAGGCGGCCATCGGCCGCCTCCAGCGCGGGACGCCCGCCGCGCAGGACGTCGATGGTCTCCAGCGGCCGCGGCTCGGCACGCAGGAACAGGTCTTCCGCCTCGTCCGGGGAAAACACCACGCTCTGCGCCATGCGGTCGTGCAGCAGCGGCGCGATCCGCGCGAGTTCCTCGTCGGAGAAGCGTCCGCCGCCCTCCCGTTCCAGATAATAGGCGATGCCGCGCTCGAGGCGGACGACCGTCTCCAGCCCGCAGATACGCGCGATGTCGGTGGCCTTGCTCGACCACGGCGTCATGGTGCCCGCGCGCGGCACCACCAGCAGCGACTGACCGTCACGACGCACCGGCTCGACGTCGCGCGGGCCGTAGTCGAGCAGGCGCTCGAGCACCTCTCGTTCGGCAGGCGCGAGCGGTTGTTCCAGTTCGACGAAATGGAGGTACTCGGTGGCGAGGGCGCTCAGGCCCGTGACCCGCCGCCCGATCTCGCCGCGCAGCTTGTCGAGGCGAAAACGGGACAGCGCGGCGCGGCCGGGGAGACGTAGCATCTTGCAACCTATCTTTAGGATCGGAAAAACATAAACAGGGGACAGACCACGGTTTCAGCCGTATCCGTTCGAGCGCACCTGCCAAAGGAAAACGTGGTCTGTCCCCGGTTTAATCAGCCCAGATCGACGCCCAGGCGCCCCGCCACCTCCCGGTAGGCCTCGATCACGCCGCCCAGGTCCTGGCGGAAGCGGTCCTTGTCCAGTTTCTTGCGCGTCTCGGCGTCCCACAGCCGGCAGCCGTCGGCGCTGAATTCGTCGCCCAGCATGACCTCGCCGTGGAAGCGGCCGAACTCCAGCTTGTAGTCCACCAGCAGGATGCCGGCGTCCAGGAACATGCGCTTCAACACGTCGTTGACCTCGAAGGTCAGCCGCTTCATGGTGGCGACCTCCTCGTCGCTGGCCCAGCCGAAGGAACGGATATGGTATTCGTTCACCATCGGATCGTGCAGCTCGTCGTTCTTGAGGAAGAACTCGAAGGTGGGCGGGTCGAGGTCCATGTTCTCGGGCACGCCGAGACGGCGGCAGATGCTGCCGGCGGTGATGTTGCGCACCACGCATTCGACCGGGATCATCTCCAGGCGCTTGACCAGCGCGTCGGTATCGGACAGCAGGCGCTCGAAGTGGGTGGGGATGCCGGCGCGCTCGATCTGCGTCATGACGAAGGCGTTGGTCTTGTTGTTGATCGCCCCCTTGTGCGCGAGCTGCTCGATCTTGCGGCCGTCGAAGGCCGAGGTGTCGTCGCGGAAACGCAGGATCAGCCTGTCCGGGTCGGCCGTGGTGTAGACCGATTTCGCCTTGCCCGAATACAGTTCCTTCTCGATTTGCATGCTTTACCTCGTTGTGTATAGCGCCGCCGCCGAGGGTCCGATCCTGTCCGTTCGTCGCGACGGCGGCGCGCGCCGGACGTCCCCGCCGCGGGGATCTCCATGACGCCGGAATACGCCGGGCCGGCCACCCCCTCCGGGACGGTCAGCGCGGGCAGCAGGCGGCTGT
>JADLCS010000065.1 GCA_020847075.1 Gammaproteobacteria bacterium | reverse complement strand
TCAGAAACGAGGGCGGAGTTGAAGCTTGCGCTCGCACCGCATATCTGCCCCGAGTCACGCGAAAAATAAATCTGTCCCCATTTTTGATTTTTGGCTCCATTTTTCAGAACAGGCTCATCTGGGGACCGGTGGCTGGTTTCCGGAATCGCGCGCCGTCGAGATCGGGAAACTCGCCGTAGCCGAGCTTCTTCGCGCACAGGCGGAAACGCTGCGCGATTATGGCGGCATAGTCGCCGGTACCCCGCATGCGCGCGCCGAACTCCGCCTGATAGTCCTTGCCGCCGCGCGTGTCCTGCACCCGGCTCATGACGTGGCCGACCTTGAGCGGCTCGTGCGCGGCGAGCCAGTCGCGGAACATTTCCTTCAGCTCGAGCGGCAGGCGCAGCAATACGTAACCCGCGGCGCCCGCGCCCGCCGCGCGCGCCTGGCCGAGGATGTCCTCCAGCTCCGTATCGGTCAGCACTGGGATCAGCGGCGCCGCCAGCACGGTGACGGGGACGCCGGCCGCGGAGAGCGCGCGTATCGTCTCCAGACGGCGTTGCGGCGCGGCCGCGCGCGGCTCCATGCGGCGCGCGAGGTCGCGCCTCAGCGTCGTCACCGACACGGCGACGCCGACCAGATTCCTACGCGCCGCCTCGGCCAGCAGATCGAGATCGCGCTCGATCAGGGCCGATTTGGTCACGATGGTGAACGGATGGCGCGCCTCCAGCAGCACCTCGAGGATGCGCCGCGTCAGCCCGAGCCGCCGCTCCACGGGCTGATAGGCATCCGTGATGATGCCGACCGCGATCGGCGCGCATTCATAGCGCGGCGCGGCCAGCTCCCTGCGCAGCAAGTCGGGCGCGTCCGGCTTGTAGAACAGCCGGCTCTCGAAATCGAGCCCGGGCGACAGATCCAGATAGGCGTGCGTGGGCCGGGCGAAGCAGTATACGCAGCCGTGCTCGCAGCCGCGATACGGGTTGATCGAACGGTCGAAGCCGACGTCGGGCGAGGTGTTGTAGCTGATGACACTGCGGCTGGTGTCCACCGTCAGCGTGGTGACCAGTGGTTCGAGCGACGCGTCGAGACTGCCCCAACCGTCGTCGATCTCGGTACGCGCGATCGGGCTGTAGCGATTGTCCGGGCTCAGCGTCGCCCCGCGGCCCTGCGGCCGGCGTTCGGAAGCATCGGATTTCATGAAAACACGATACGCCCCGGGGGAGGGGTAAACAACTGATCACCTAATACCTAAGAAAAGCCTCCTATCAGGATGATTCAATGAAAAATAAAACCAGAAACGGATCGAAAAACCGGGGACAGACCACGTTTTTTCAACTGTCCTTCCTACACAGATTAGGGATCCAGGAGAAAAACGTGGTCTGTCCCCGGTTTTTCAGGCAGCGATCTCCAGCACGATCTTGCCCCGGGTGTGCCCCTGTTCGATCAGGCGATGCGCCTCGGCGGCCTGCGCCAGCGGCAGCGTCCGCGCTACCTCGATCTTCAACCGCCCCTCGTCGCACCATTCCCGACAGCGATCCAGCATCTCGCCCTGACGCCGGCGTGCCTCGGGCAGGCCGCGCAGCATCGGGGTCAGCATGAGCTCGAACCCTATCCGGAGATTGCGGTTGCGCGCCTCGCGCCAGTCCACGTCCGGTCCGGGATCGAGCAGGGTCACCAGATCGCCGTAGTGCGCCACGGCTTCGAGAGTGCGGCGGAACACCTCGCCACCGATGGTATCGAGCGCCACGTCCACCCCTTGGCCTTTCGTCCACGCATTCACCGCCGGGACGAAGTCTCCCGCGGAATAGAGGAAGACCTCATCGGCGCCGAGCTGCCGCGCGTGTTCCGCCTTTTCGGCCGAGCCGACGGTGGCGAATATCCGGGCGCCGGCGATCTTCGCGAGCTGGATCGCGACGTGTCCGACGCCGCCGGTGCCGCCATGGATCAAGACCGACTGACCCGCATGCAGGCGCGCGCGGTCGAACAGCGCCTCCCAGGCCGTGATCAGCACCAGCGGCGCGGCGGCGGCCTCGACGAAACCGAACGTCGCCGGTTTCATGCGCGCGACCTCTTCCTCGACGACCTTGTACTCGGCGTAACAGCCGGGATCGGCGCCGGCCCCGCCGTCGCAGAACCACACCGCGTCGCCGGGTTTGAAGTGTGTCACCGCCGCACCGGTCTCGACGACGACGCCGGCGCCGTCGCAGCCGAGCACGGCCGGCAGCGGGCCCGGGAAATACAATCCACGCCGGCGCATCTTGGTATCCACCGGATTGACGCCCGCCGCGCACAGACGCACCTTGAGCTGCGTCGGCGTCGCGATCGCCGGCGCGTCGATCTCGCGCCAGCTCAGCACCTCCGGCCCGCCCTCCGCCGTCATCACCACCGCCTTCATCTTCTGCCTCTCCCCGCGTCCCGGCCCGTTTCCAGGGCGGATATCCAATCAGAAACACGCTTTTTATTGCATGCCTGCGCCGATTTTGTCATGGTTATGCCTTTTCGGGTATACGCCTCCAACCGGAACGATCCACATGGTAATGAACGCCCTCCGGGAATTCCTGCGGTTGGAATCCGCCAGCGGCATCCTGCTGCTCATCGCCGCCGTCCTGGCGATGGCCGTGGAAAACTCCGCGGCCCGGCCACTGTACGGCGCCCTGCTGGGCACGCCGGTGGAGGTGCGCATAGGCGCCCTCGAGATCGCGAAGCCGCTGCTGCTGTGGGTCAACGACGGCCTCATGGCCGCGTTCTTTTTCCTGGTCGGACTCGAACTGAAGCGCGAGATCCTGCAGGGCGAGCTGTCGGACCGCTCACAGATCACGCTGCCGGTGCTGGCGGCGATCGGCGGGATGCTCGTGCCGGCCCTGGTCTACGTCGCGATCAACCGGGGCGACGCCGCGGCGCTGAGGGGCTGGGCCATCCCGTCCGCCACCGACATCGCCTTCGCGCTCGGCGTCCTCTCGCTGCTGGGAAAACGCGTGCCGACCGCGCTGAAACTGTTCCTGATGACGCTCGCCATCATCGACGACATCGGCGCGATCGCCATCATCGCCCTGTTCTACACCGAGGGGCTTTCCACGACCTCCCTCCTGATCGCGCTCGCCGCCTTCGGCGTCCTCTTCCTCATGAACCGGCGGGGGGTGGTCAGCCTCTTTCCCTACCTCGCGGTGGGATTGATCCTGTGGGTGGCGGTGCTGAAGTCCGGCGTGCACGCCACGCTGGCGGGGGTGATGCTGGCCCTGTTCATCCCGTTGAGAACGGGCAGGCCCGACGCCTCCCCGCTCGAACGGCTGGAGCACGACTTGCACCCCACCGTCGCCTACGGCATCCTGCCCCTGTTCGCCTTCATGAACACCGGCGTCCCGCTCGACGGCCTGTCGTGGGATTCCTTCACCCGGAGCGTCCCGCTCGGCATCGCGCTGGGGCTCTTCCTGGGCAAGCAGGTAGGCGTGTTCGGGTTCTCCTGGCTGGCCATCCGGCTGGGATTCGCGCGCCTGCCGGAGCGCTGCACTTGGTCCGCGCTGTACGGGGTATCGCTGCTGTGCGGCATCGGCTTCACCATGAGCCTGTTCATCGGCTCGCTGGCCTTCGACGCGTCCGATGCATCCAGGATGGTGGATGGCCGCCTGGGCATCCTGAGCGGCTCGCTGCTCTCCGCCCTCGCCGGTTACTGCGTGCTGCGCGTCGTGTTGCGCCAGGCGCGCGGCGATGCATCCTGACCCCGCGAACCGATTGCCAGCCGCGCGGCATCCACTATAATCTGCGTTCCCGTCCCCGCCCTGACGACTGGAGAGCCATGAAACGATACGGCATCAAGATCACGCTGCCCCCGGGCGACACCCTGGCCACGCTGCTCGGCGAACATTGGGAATCCCACCGCTGGTACGACACCGAGGCCGACCGCGATCACGCCTTTGAACAGATGCTGGAACGCCCGCCCTATTATCGCCGCGACGAGAACCCGACCCAGGTGCTGGTCAAGGTCGAGCGGGACTGAAACGAAACTACAGAACTGAGGACTTAGGACTAAGGACGGAGTAAAAGAACCCCCTGATTTATTGACCTTTAAGAGGGGAGATCGGGCATGCAGGTGGTGTGTATCCATGCAGCATCGCGATGCCGGCATGAAAGCTTGTCGTAGTGATTTACCGACCGTGGATTCCGGAGTTCCGCGCCTGCATCCAGGTAAGAGGTTTTGACTCCGTCCTTAGTCCTGAGTCCTCAGTTCTGGTTTCCCCCTCAGCGGTGCGGCGGATTGAAGAAGCGCACGCGGCGGTGCTTGAACAGCGGGATCAGCGCCATGCCGGCGACGAAGCCGCCGAGGTGGGCGAACCAGGCCGTCCCGCCCTCGCCCGCGGTCGCCGCCGCGGAGCTGATCAATTGCAGCACGAACCAGAGGCCCAGCACCAGCAGCGCCGGCAGCGACGCCATGTGCATGACGACGCCCAGCGGGACCAGCACCTGCACGCGCGCGTGCGGGTACAGCAGCAGATAGGCGCCGAGCACGCCCGAGATCGCGCCGCTCGCGCCGATCATCGGGATCTGCGAGTCCGGGGCCATCAGGGCCTGCGCCAGCGCGGCGGCCACGCCGCACAGCAGATAGAAGGCGACGAAGCGCACATGCCCCATGGCGTCCTCGACGTTGTTGCCGAAGATCCACAGGTACAACATGTTCCCGATCAGGTGCAGCCAGCCGCCATGCAGGAACATGGAGGAAACCACCGTCCAGCCCGCCGGCACGACCCCGAGCCCGGAGTCGAGCGACGCTGAACCGAACAGGACCGCCGGGATCAGCCCGAGACCGTAGACGGCGCGCTCGAACCCGTCCGCGCCGCGCGAGACCTGCCACAGGAACGCCAGCGCGCAGGCGGCGATCAGGCCGAGGGTGACCCACGGGCGGAGGGTGGTCGGATTGTCGTCTCGCAACGGGATCATGGCGGCGGCTTGCGGCGCCGGGGCGCCCGATGCGGCCTATCTTAGCAGGCGTGCCCGACGGGCCGAACCCCGCGCGCCGGGTTCCCCCAAGGCCCTCCATGCTATACTCCCGCCGCGAACGGACCGCACCCGAGACCACGGGCCCGCGCCGCATACCCATGTCACGCCAGCCATGAAACAGACCATCCCCCGCGTCGGCTTCGTCAGCCTGGGCTGCCCCAAGGCCCTGGTCGATTCCGAACGCATCCTGACCCAGCTTCGGACCGAAGGCTACACGGTCGCACCCAGTTACGAAGAGGCCGATCTCGTCGTGGTCAACACCTGCGGCTTCATCGACAGCGCCGTCGAGGAATCGCTCGACGCCATCGGCGAGGCCCTGGCCGAGAACGGGAAGGTCATCGTGACGGGCTGTCTCGGCGCGCGCGAGGCCGAGATCCGGGACGTGCATCCGCAGGTGCTCGCGGTGACCGGCCCGCACGCGCTCGACGAGGTGATGCGGGCGGTGCACGCGCACCTCCCCCCACGGCACGACCCGCTCACCGATCTGGTCCCGCCCCAGGGCCTGCGGCTGACGCCGCGCCATTATGCCTATCTGAAGATCTCCGAGGGATGCAATCACCGCTGCACCTTCTGCATCATCCCCTCGATGCGCGGCGACCTGGTCAGCCGGCCGATCGGCGAGGTCATGCAGGAGGCCGAGAATCTGGCCCGGGCCGGTGTAAAGGAATTGCTGGTGATCGCGCAGGACACCAGCGCCTACGGAGTGGACCTCCGCTACCGGACCGGATTCTGGGGCGGCCGTCCGATCAGGACCCGCTTCACCGAACTGGCCCGCCACCTGGGCGAACTCGGCCTGTGGATACGCCTGCATTACGTCTATCCCTACCCGCACGTGGACGAGGTCATCCCGCTCATGGCGGAGGGCAAGATCCTGCCCTACCTCGACATCCCCTTCCAGCACGCGAGCCCGCGCATCCTCAAGGCGATGAAGCGGCCGGCGGGCGGCGAGGACGTGTTGCAGCGTCTGCGCCACTGGCGATCGATCTGCCCGGACCTCGCCCTGCGCAGCACCTTCATCGTCGGTTTCCCCGGCGAGACCGAGGAGGATTTCCTGCGCCTGCTCGATTTCCTGCAGGAGGCGCAGCTCGATCGCGTGGGCTGCTTCACCTACTCCCCGGTGGACGGAGCGGTGGCGAACGCGCTCGCCGACCCCGTGCCGGAGGAGGTCAAACAGGAGCGCCTGGAGCGATTCATGGAAACCCAGGCGAAGATCAGCGCGGCCAGGCTCGAACAGCGCGTCGGACGGGAACTCACCGTCCTGGTCGACGACGTCGGGGCGGAGGGCGCGCGGGCGCGCAGCTACGCCGACGCCCCCGAGATCGACGGCATCGTGCATATCGCGCGGGCCGATGGGCTCCACCCCGGCGACATGGTCCGCGTCACGATCACGGATTCGGACGAGCATGATCTGTACGGCCGACCCGCCCTGTCTCTTCGATGAAACCTCGAAGACAAAATATTGGCGCACGCCGCCCGGCGATGGAAACTCAACCCTGTAATTTCCTTGCAATTTCAGAATTGAACAATTAATGTTTGAACCTCATTCTGCAGAAAACGGCTGCCGTCGAAGTAACGGATGGGGATGAACTTTCATGAAGAAGTTCCTCGATAGACAACAGACCTATCCCGACCTGGCGCCGAGCACCTTTCCGGAAGCCGCCGATCTCATCGTCCATTACCTCGAACAGATCGGCACCCGTTATGTCTTCGGCGTCCCCGGCGGCGCGATCGAACCCCTGTACAACGCACTGGCGCGCAGCGAACGCCGCGGCGGCGTGGCCGCGGTGGTGGCACGCCACGAATCGGGGGCGGCCTTCATGGCCGACGGTTACGCCCGCGAGACCGGCCGTCTCGGCGTCTGCTGCACGACCACCGGCCCCGGAGCGACGAACATCATCACCGGGGTCGCGAGCGCCTACCAGGACGATGTCCCGCTGCTGGTGATCACCGCCCAGACCCCGCTCGACACCTTCGGGCGCGGCGCGGTGCAGGAATCGAGCTGCACGGGGATCGACACCGTGGCGATGATAGGCCACTGCACCCATTACAACTCGCTGGTCTCCGACCCGCGGCAACTGGAGCGCAAGCTGGTCAGCGCCATCGCCACCGCCGTCCAGGCCCGCGGCCCGGCGCATCTCAGCATCCCGCTCGACATCC
>JADLCS010000064.1 GCA_020847075.1 Gammaproteobacteria bacterium | reverse complement strand
TTAAAACAAACGGTAATCTCAGTACACAAAACACTTGATAGCTTATTTGAGGCAGACAAGCATTTTGATCACGCCTCACGCCTCACGCCTCACGCCTCACGCCTCACGCCTCACGCCTCACGCCTCACGCCTCACTAATACTTCACCAGCGCCGATCCCCAGGTGAATCCTCCGCCGACGGCCTCGAACAGCAGAATCTCGCCGCGCTTGATCCGGCCGTCGCGCACGGCGACGTCGAGCGCGAGCGGGATGGAGGCGGCCGAGGTGTTGCCGTGGCGGTCCACGGTCACGACGACGCGCTCCAGCGGGAGCCTCAGCTTGCGCGCCGTGGCGCTGATGATGCGGATGTTCGCCTGGTGCGGCACGAGCCAGTCGATGTCGCTCTTCTGCATGCGGTTGGCCGCCAGCGTCTCGTCGACGATCTGTTCCAGCGAGTTGACCGCGAACTTGAATACTTCACCGCCCTGCATCTTGATGTAGGCGTTCCCGTCCCTCACCCGGTCGTAACCCTGCGAAATGCCTTCGGGCACCATCAGCATCTGCTGATACGCCCCATCGGCGTGGAGATGGGTCGACAGGATGCCGGGCGCCTCGCTCGCTTCCAGGACCACCGCCCCCGCCCCGTCGCCGAACAGTACGCAGGTCGAACGATCCTTCCAGTCGACGATGCGCGAAAGCGTATCCGCGCCGACGACCAGGGCGCGCCGCGCGGCGCCGGTGCGAACGAATTTGTCCGCCACGGAAAGGGCGTAGACGAAGCCGGTGCAGACCGCCTGGAGGTCGAAGGCCGCGGGGCCGTGGATGCCGAGCCGCTGCTGGAGCAGGCAGGCCGTGCTGGGAAACACCCTGTCCGGCGTGGTGGTGGCGACGATGATGAGATCGATGTCCGCCGGCTCGAGCCCGGCCGCCGCGATCGCGCGCCGTGACGCCGCCTCGGCCATGTCGCAGGTGGTCTCGCCCTCTGCCGCGATATGCCGCGTCCGGATGCCGGTGCGTTCGACGATCCATTCGTCGGAGGTGTCGACGATCTTTTCCAGCTCGGCGTTGGTCAACACCCGGGCGGGAAGATAGCTACCGGTACCGGCGATGCGCGCGTACATCAGCCCGCCTTCCTGTCCAGCAGGAGCGATTCGAGCTGACTTCCGATGCGCTGCGGGACGTTCTTTCTGACTTCCAGCACCGCCTCTTTGATCGCGTTCGCGAAGGAGACTTCATCGGCGCTGCCGTGGCTCTTGACCACGATGCCCTGCAGGCCGATCAGGCTGGCGCCGTTGTAACGGCGCGGGTCGATCCGGTCCCGGAAACCGCGCAGCACGGGTTTCGCCGCCAGGGCGATCAGTTTGGTCAGGGGGGAGCGGGTAAATTCCTCGCGCAGGAAATGCGTGATCATGCGGGCGACACCCTCGCTGGTCTTCAGGGCCACGTTACCGACGAACCCGTCGCACACGATCACGTCCACCGTGCCCTTGTAGATGTCATCGCCTTCGACGAAGCCGGCATAGTTGATGATACCGCTTTCGGTGATCAGGCGCGCGGCCTCCTTGACCCGCTCGTTGCCCTTGATCTCCTCCTCGCCGATGTTGAGCAGGCCCACCGTGGGGCGTTCGACGCTGTCGACGGCGCTGGTCAGCACGGAGCCCATGACGGCGAACTGGAACAGATGCTCGGGGCTGGAATCGACGTTTGCCCCCAGATCGAGCATATGGGTGTGGCCGCGCATCGTGGGCAGGGCGCAGATGATCGCCGGCCGCTCCACCCCGGGCAGGGTCTTCAGCACGTAGCGCGCGGTGGCCATCAAGGCGCCGGTATTGCCCGCGCTGACGCAGGCCGCCGCGGCGCCCTCCTTGACGAGGTTGATCGCGACCCGCATGGAAGAGTCTTTTTTGGTGCGCAGGGCCTGCGACGGCAGCTCCTCCATGCTCACCTGCTGCGAGGCATGCCGGATCGCAAGCCGGTCGCCGGCGGCAGCGCCGCGCTGCTGCAATTCGCGCAGCAGCGTCTGCTGATCGCCGACCAGGATCAGACGCAGATCGGGATTTTCGTCGAGGGCGTGAAGCGACGCGGGGACGATGACCGCCGGACCGCGGTCACCGCCCATCGCATCCAGGGCTATGGTTAAACTCAAGCCTTAGACTTCCCCTTCCTTGGTATCGATCACCTTGCGGCCGCGATAGTAGCCGTCCGGCGTCACGTGATGACGGCGGTGCGTCTCGCCCGAGGTAGGATCGATCGACAGGGTCGGGGCCGTGAGGCTGTCGTGGGAACGACGCATGCCGCGCCGCGACGTGGATTTCTTGGATTTCTGTACAGCCATGTTCCTTGCTCCTGAAAGTTAAAACCATTCATGCGCCCGGCGGCGCGTTTGCGGCATCAGCCCGGTTTGCCCTTCAACAGGGCGTCCAGTCCCGCGAACGGCCGGCGCGTTCCGGAATCCGGCGGCGTCGCCGTCACCGTCGTCGCGGCATAGGCCGCATCGATACGGCAGCCGGCGGTATCGTGCGTCGGAATGAGCGGCAGGGCCAGCATCAATTCATCTTCCACGATGACCGCCAGTTCCGCCGTACGACGCTCGAGGACGTAGGGGTCATAGACCCCCGGCAGCCCTTCCACCTCATCCTCCGAGAGCAGCAGACCCAGACAGATGTCGATGTCGAGGGGATGCGACAGCGGCTGCAGGCAGCGCTGACAGACCAGATTCAGGGTCGTGCGCAGATGTCCACGCAGATATCTGACTTTCTGGGCGTCTATGCCGAATTCCAGTTCGACGTCCACATCGCCTTCGTCGTCCAGCAGGCAGCCCGCCAGGCGCGTCATCCCTCGTATGGCAATGGCGCCGCGCAGGGTTTCGCCGCCTTCGGTCAGACGGTCCCACTGAACAGTCTCCGGAAGTCGACCAGACATAGCGGCACATGATAGGCTTAGACCCCGTAACTGTCAAAATCCATTAGTAAAATTCGATCCGCCCCGGCTCGGCCGGACCGCCCCGGCAAAGTGGCGGAAGATCAAGGAATTCGGAATTTCCCCATGTCGCCACCCCCGCCCCCTCCCCGGAAACGCCTGATTCTGGCCTCCAGTTCCCCCTTCCGGCAGGACCTGTTGCGGCGGCTGGGGCTGGAATTCCGCGCGATCGCGCCGGACGTGGACGAACGCGCCCGGGAGGGAGAGGCGCCCGAGGCCCTGGCGCGCCGCCTCGCCGAGGCCAAGGCCCGCCGGATCGCGCAGGACCACCCCGATGCGCTCGTCATAGGTTCCGACCAGGTGGCCGTCCTGGACGGCCGTCCGGTGGGAAAACCGGGCGATCATGCCGCCGCCGTTGCCCAATTGAACGCCGCCTCGGGCCGGACCCTGAGGTTCATCACGGCGCTCTGCCTGTTGAACGTGGCCGAGGACCGGCTGCAGATCGACGCCGTGACCTGCGACGTGACCTTCAGGGAATTGAACCGCGAGACCATCGAATCCTATCTGCGGCGCGAACAGCCTTACGGATGCGCCGGATCCTTCAAGTCGGAAGCGCTCGGCATCGCCCTGCTGGAACGCCTCGACGGCCCCGACCCGACGGCGCTGATCGGGTTGCCGCTGATTCGACTAGTGGGGATGCTGGAAGAGGAAGGGATCAATATACTTCAAAGTGAGGCGTGAGGCGTGAGGCGTGAGGCGTGAGCAAAATACTTATCCGCCTCATATAAGTTGTCAAGCGTTTTATATACAGAGATTTCCGCTTGTTTTACTCCTCACCCCTCACGCTTCACCTTACCTGAGTTCCACCTTCAACATCCCCTCCAGCCCCTCCGCCGCCGCGGCGCCGATGCGTTCGGCGAAGCGCTGGAAATACGGGGGTTGGTAGGTGTAGTCGACGATCTCCTCGGCGCCGATGACCTCGCGCGCGACATAGCCGGCGCTTCCGAGGCCGTCGATCAGGCCGAGCTTGAGGCTCTCCTCGCCCGTCCATACCAGGCCGCTGAACATATCGGGGGTCTCCTTGAGGCGGTCGCCGCGTCCCTTCTTCACGGTATCGATGAACTGCTGATGGATGTTCGCCAGCATGGTGCGGACGTGCTGCTCATCCTCGGGATTCAACGGCGAGAAAGGGTCCAGGAATCCCTTGTGTTCCCCCGCCGTGATCAGCCGGCGTTCGACGCCGAGCTTGTCGAGTGTGTTCACGAACCCGAAGCCGTCCATCAGCACGCCGATGGAGCCGACGATGCTCGCCTTGTCGGCGTAGATCTCGTCCGCCGCGGAGGCGATGTAATAGCCGCCGGAGGCGCAGATGTCGGTGATGACAGCGTAGACCTTTTTATCGGGATACTTCGCCCGCAGGCGCGCGATCTCATCGTTCACGTATCCCGCCTGGACCGGGCTGCCGCCGGGGCTGTTGATGCGCAGCATGATGGCGGCGGCGTTCTTGTTTTCGAAGGCCTCGCGCAGGCTGTCGATGATGTAATCCGCGCTGGCGTTACTGTCATCGGCGATCACGCCGTTGATGTCGATCAGGGCGGTGTGCCGACCCGACAGGTTTTCATCGACCAGTTTTCCCGGCCAGTAGATGTACAGGATCAGGAGGAAATATCCAAGGAACGCCAGTTTGAAAAAGATGCCCCAGCGGCGCGCGCTGCGCTGTTCCCTGATCGTGGTCTGGACCAGCTTCTCCAACACACCGCGCGCCCAGGTTTCGTCGCCCGCGCCCTTCCCTGCCTCGGGCCCCGTCGCCCGCGCCTCGCCCAGCCATGGATCCTGTGGTTTGTTGTCGTCAGACATTTAGGTGTCCTGTCATAAGTGAATCGATGTTCTGGTTGGGGATGGGTAATGAGTAATGAACGAGTAATGGGTGATGAGTGATGAGTGATGAAAAGACAAACCCAGAGTTTTTAAATCACCCATCACCCATTACCCATCGCCTCACGCCCCTCCAGCCAGCCCAGTATATCCGTAATCGCCTCCAGGCATCCGAGCGGTTCGCAGGCGAGCAGGCGTTCGCGGGTATGTACCCCGTAGCTCACCGCGAGGGCGTCC
>JADLCS010000063.1 GCA_020847075.1 Gammaproteobacteria bacterium | reverse complement strand
ATCACCCATCACCCATCACTCAAGACACGATGCAGACAAGACCAACACTGATCGCCATCGCCGTGCTGTCACTGCTGTCCCCCGCCGCGTACGCCGGCATCGAGGTCTACGGCACGGCCCATGTCTCGCTGGACTACGTCGGCAACGACGATCCGGATCCCGCCAACGACGACCGGAGTTTTTCGCTCACCAGCGAGCATTCCTATCTCGGTCTGCGCGGGCGCGAGGTGTTGCAGAACCAGATGGCGGTCCTGTGGCAGGCCGAGAACACCATCGATCTCGACGCGGGCGGCTGGGGGCCCGGCCGCGACACCTTCGTCGGCCTGGACACGCGTTTCGGCAGCCTGCGGCTCGGCAAGCACGCGACCCCCTATCGCATGACGACCGAGGCGCTGGACGTCTTCGCCGATTCGCGCGCCGATTACAACGCCATCATCGGCAGCGTCGACGGCCGCAGCCTGTTCAACAACCGCGCCGACAACGCCCTGCTGTACATGACGCCGCGGGACAAGCGCCTGCGCTTCGCGCTCGCGTACTCGACGCGCGTCGCGGGCGAGGACGATCTGCCGCTGACCGCCGACGAATCGCGCCAGGACGGGTGGAGCACCGCGCTCGAGTTCGTCAGCGGGCCGCTCTATCTGGGGCTCGCCTACGAATCCCTGGGCGAGCTGATGGGGCCGGGGCTGGACGACGCCAGGGCCGCCAAACTCGGTCTGGGCTGGGATTTCGGCCAGGGGACGCGAATGAGTTTCATCTGGGAGGACGCGCGCACCGGCGAGACCGGCGGGGACGGGGAGGTGGCGCGCACGGCCTATTACCTGAATCTGGCTCATGTCCAGGGGAATCTGACCTACCGGCTGGCCTGTGGTCTGGCGCAGGCGCTCGACAGCGCGCCCGACAGCGGTGCCCGCTTCCTCGCGCTCGGCGGTGGCTATGCCCTGTCGGCGCGCACCGAATTGTACCTGCTCTATGCCAGGGTGATGAACGACGACGCCGGCGGTTACGGCCTCCAGCCCGATCACGACGGCAGCGGCGCGGTGGCGGTCGCGGGCGATACGGCCGATGCCTTCTCGGTCGGCGTCACGCATCGTTTCTCCGTCGAGTTCTGAACGTCGGGGGCACTGCGGTTCCCCGTGTCCGGCGGTCCGTGTGCGGCCCTGCGCGGATCGGCCTCTGCCCATCGAAAAGTACTAATTGATATGGTAAAGTTTCGATTCGTTCACTGACCGGCATGATCGGAAGGGGGTTCCGGTCATGAGGGATAAGAAGGATAAAACAATGCGACGACATCACCCTATCCGCGTGCAGGGATGGTCGAAGTTGCTCTTGGGAGGAGCCCTGCTGTCGCTGGTGTCGCTGGCGAGCGCGGGCATATTCAACACCAAACACAATCTCGGCAGCACCGGCATCAACGCCGCGAGCAATTTCAGCGGTACCTCCGAGATCTGCGTCTTCTGCCACACGCCGCACGGCGCGGACGCGTCCGCGGCGGTGCCGATCTGGAACCGCAATCTCGCCCCGGTGGAGGGCGGTTTCGCCACCTACGATCAGATGGGTACCACGACGCTGGACGCGCAGATCGAGCCAGTCGGCTCGGTGTCCATCGCGTGCCTGTCCTGTCACGACGGCACCCAGGCGATGGACGCGCTGATCAACGAACCCGGTTCGGGCGCCGACGTGTGGGCCTATTCTGCCGGCCGCTGGAGCGGCCAGGCCGCGAGCGTCAACGGCCGCATCGGCCCGGTCACGGTCATCACCAACCTCGGCAAGGACCTGACCAACGATCACCCGATCTCGGTACAGTTCGCCGGCGGCGGCTATTCGGTCTCCAATCCCTTCGGTCCCGGGCGCGACAAGGATTTCAACCAGGCCAACAGCAAGATCGTGGGTTCGACGCGGGTCTGGTGGGTGAACACCGGCACCGAGGGCGGCACCGCGGACTTCGAAAAGACGGACATGAAGCTCTACACCCGCACGGCGACCCGCGGCGCCTTCATCGGGGAGCAGCAGCCGTATGTGGAGTGCGCTTCCTGCCACGACCCCCATGTGGACTATAACCCGACGTTTCTGCGCATCGATCCCGCCGGCAGCGCGGTGTGCCTGACCTGTCATAACAAATAGCGCCGCGCGCGGGCCGGGCGCGATGAGCGGAATGGGTTGTGCGATGACATGGCGTAGTGTTGCGGGCGCGGCCCTGATCGTGGCGGCGTCCGTCGCGGGCGCGGCCCCGGCGGACGAGGCGGAGGCGGGCGCGCCGGCCGTGCTCGCGACCGTGGGCGGCACGGCCATTACGGCGGAGGAATATCTGGCCCATCTGCAGGCCGGGATCCGCGAGCGTTATTTCCACGGCCAGGTGCCCGCCGAGGCGCTCGCCGCGTTGCGGCGCGAGGTGGCGCAGTCGCTGATCGACCGCGTGCTGCTGGCGCAGGAGGGGCGCCGCCGCGGCATCAGGCCGGAGGCGGGCTGGGTCGACGCGCAGCTCAAGGAACTGGACCAGCGCCTCGGCGCCGATCCGCGCTGGCAGCCCGTGCGCGAGGATACGCTGCGGGAGGGACGCAGACGACTGGAGGAGGACAGTGTGATCCGGCAGCTCCGGCAGCAGGTGGAGGCGGTGCCGGCCGCGGATGCCGCGGCGGCGCGGGAGTACTACCGTTCCCATCCCGACAAGTTCACCACCCCGGAGCGGGTGCGCGTCTCCATGATCCTGCTCAAGGTCGAACCCTGGGCGCCGGGCGCGAGCTGGGACGCGGCGCGGGAGGAGGCCGCCCGGCTGGAGGAGAAGCTGAAGGGCGGGGAGGATTTCGCCGGGCTGGCGCGCCTGCACTCGGCCGACGCCTCGGCGGAGCGCGGCGGCGATCTCGGCTATGTGCATCGCGGCATGTTCTCGGAAGAGACGCAGCGCGTGATCGACGGGCTGACGCCCGGCGGGCTGTCCGCACCGGTACGTTTGTTGCAGGGTTTCGCCGTCTTTCGTCTCGACGAGCGGGTTCCGCCGCGCCTGAACGACTTCGCCCAGGCGGAGGAGCGCGCGCGGTCCCTGTTGCAGCGGGAACGGCAGGAGGCCGCATGGGAGGGGGTGCTGGCGGGGCTGCGCGGGCGCGCCGGCGTCGAGATCAACGAGGCGGTATTGAACGCGGGGGAATGACCGGCGATGGGGCTGCGGCATGAATGCGGTACCGCCGGACGCCGGGGGAGGCCGCGCGCCGTGGCGGTCGGCATACAAAAAAGACTCGATGCATGCTGGTGGCGACGCCTGAATTGAAACGCGTGGTGACGGGGGTGGCGGCGGCGCTGTGGGCCCTGCCGTCGCTGGCCGCCGTGGAGCTGGTCGACGTCTCCGGCAGCGTGGGCTATGCCCTGCGCAGCCTGAGCGGGAGCTCCAATCTGGATACCACCAGCAATCAGTTGCGCGGCGTGGTGAATGCGCGCAGCTATATCTGGCAGCCCTGGTTCGCCACCGCCGACGCCAGCCTGCGCTTCACCCGGGACAGCAGCGATTACGAGGGCGGCGGCGCCTCGACCGACACCTCCATCCTGAGCGGCGACCTCGATCTCAATGTCCTCGCGCAGAGCCGCACCCCGTTCTCCCTGAGCTACAGCGCCAGCGACAGCCGCGTCGACACGATCTCCCTGCCCAGCCCCCTCACCACGCTGGGCAGCCAGGAGTTCCAGTCGCGGCGCCTCGCGCTGAAGCAGAGTTACTTCACCGAGCAGGGCGACCGTTTCCAGGCGCGCTACGATCGCAATACGTGGTCCGCCCGCGGCGGCGATTCCTACGAGGACAGCCTGTTCGGCGCCGAGATGGATATGCGCCGCCAGCAGCACACGCTGACCGCCAAGACCAGCTTTCAGGAGACCGAGCGCAACGTGCTCGACCAGCACACCGAGACCACGGTGCTCAACGTCGATCATTTCTATCATCCGGGGCGGGCCCTGCGCATCGATTCGATGGCGAGCTACTACGACACCGATACCACCTCGGATCAGCCGCTCAACAGCACCAACCGGGGCGACAGCTCGGTCGATCTGGGCCAGCTCTCCAGCTTCGTATTCTGGCGGCCGGTGGACAGCCCGCTGTCCATGAGCGGCGGCGTGCGCGTCTTCGATCTGGACGCCTCCACCACGGGCAACGCGACCCAGTTGTCGAGCATCAGCGCGACCGGCGGCCTGTATTACCAGATGACCAAGAATCTCCGCCTCGACGCCAACGCCGAGGTCGGGACGAACGACAACGGCGAGGATTCGGTGACCGCCTCCAAGCAGCGCGCGGGGGCATTGTTCCAGTCGGATATCCGCGAGATATTCTCGCACTACACCTACCAGTGGAGCACCTCGGGCTCGTTTCAGAACCAGGACACCGGCGCGGAGACGGTCCAGTCCCTGCAGTTCCGCCTCGGCCATGACGCCCAGCGGCTATGGCTGACGGAGGGGCGTGGCACGTTCCGCCTCAGCCTGACCCAGGCAGTGAGCGCCAACCAGTTCACCGGCGATACCGAGGCCACGACCGAACGTCTCGATCACTCCGGCAGCCTGTCGTGGGACAAGTACGACGCCTTCAGCACGACCATGGTCCAGTTCACCCTGGCCGACTCCCGGGCCTTCGGCGACCAGGAGGACAGCCAGCAGTTCGCCAACGCGCAGCTCCTGCGCAGCCAGACCCTGACCGAGCGCAGCACGCTGTCCGGGAATCTGACGATCCAGGCCGTGCGCCGGGACTTCAACGATCTGGGCGATGATGATACAGTAACGGCCACGGGGCAATTGAACTATCAGCAGACGGGGCTTTTCAGCCTGCCCCGCCTGCGGTTCCTATCCGATCTGCGGCTCTCTCAGGCGGCCACCGATGAAGGGGTCGACCGTACCGAGTGGGAAAACCGCCTGGACTATGCGATTGGACTGCTGGATACGAGTTTCAGCTGGCGCTGGATAGACCTGAACGGGGATGAGGACTTCAATATTATCTATTTTCAGGTCAACCGGCGTTTCTGAGGCCGCGTCGCTCGGACCGACTTACAACAACAAGACAGGTACGAAACACAAGTGAGGAGAGGGTTATGTCACCAAAGATCGAGCGGAAACACCCCCTGAACGCGCTCATCCTCGGGCTGCTGGTCAGTCTGGGGTTGTGGGCCGCGCCGCAGGACTCCCAGGCCGAGTACGCCGACGTGGTCATCAACAATTATGCCGACGCCGCCGGCATGCGGCCGGCCGTCTTCCCGCACTGGTTCCACCGTATCCGGTTCCGCTGCAAGGTCTGCCACGCCGATCTCGGGTTCCAGTTCAAGGCCGGCGGCAACCAGATCACCATGGCGAAGATCATCGACGGCCAGTTCTGCGGCGCCTGCCACAACGGGGAAGTCGCCTGGTCGGTGGAAAACTGCGCCATGTGCCATTCCGGTATCCCCGGCACCCCGACGCACTTCCACGGCAGCACGCTCCAGCGCCTGATCGCACCCGCGTACAAGCCGCTGGATCCCAAAGAGACCGCCGGCGTGAAGTACGACGCGAATAACGAGAAGAATAAGTAGAGCGAGTGGGGGGAAGCCATGAATATCACCGCAAGATTCACCGCGCTGGCGCTGCCGGCGCTGCTGGCCGGATCCGCGTTGCTGGCGAGTACGCCGACGCTGGCGGCGGGCGCCGCCGCGGCCCCGGCCGTCTCCGACGCCAATATATTCAACCGTAATCTCAAAAAGACGGCCGATCCGAATCCTCCGCCGTGGGAGGACGGTATCCACGACCCCGAGAACGAGGCGACGCATGCCCTGCAGCCGCCCAAGGAGGCCTACGCGGGTCTGCCCACGAGCACCTACGGCAACCACATCGACTGGGTCAAGGCGCTCGACGACGGCCTGATCCGGCCGCGCTGGGATCGCGTGAATTCCAACGAAGAGCCCTTCGTGATGGACCTCGACATCGTGCGTCCGGTGAAGGCCTCGATGCCCGACGTGGTGTTCCCGCACCGCCAGCACACCGAATGGCTGTTCTGCTCGAACTGCCATCCGGCCATCTTCGTGCCGCAGAAGGGCGCCAACCAGATCAATATGTCGGCGATCCTGCTCGGGCAGAAGTGCGGCGTGTGCCACGGCAAGGTCTCGTTCCCGATCACTACGGCCTCGTGCAAGAAGTGCCATTCCAAGCCGAAGCCCGAGGGCTGGACGCCGCCGCTCAGCGACGCCACCCTGAAGAATCCGTGGAAGTGATGCGAGGCGGCGTTTGATTGCCGGCGTGTCCATGGCGATGGCGTAGGGACCTATGCGTTCCCAGATAGGGAGTTGGGGGGCGCCGGTCGTGGTGGCGCTGTTGTTGTCCGCCTGCGCCGGCGCGCCGCCGCAGTCGACGACCGCCGGTGACGGGCAGGAGGCCGCCCCGGCCGCCGCCGCCGATACCGCCGTACCCGCGCCCCGGCCGGCCGCCGTCGCCCCGGCCGCGGTTCCGGAGACGGCCCGGGTTCCGGATGAAGACGCGGCCGCGGTTCGGCCCGCGACCACCAGTGGGGAGGGAGGGACCGGTGCGCCTGCACGGGCACCGGTATCTTCCGCGCCCGCGCCATCGACCCATGCCGGGCATGCCGCCCCGGCCCCTGCCCCGGCGGCGGAGATCCCCACGTCACCGTTCGTTTTCGTGGTCGCGGCCGGGGAGAAGGACCGGACCCATCCCTTTTACGGCGTCGGCAGCAAGCACGGCTTCACCGTCAACGGCGTGCAGGGCAAGCCGCTCGTCCTGGTGCGCGGCAAGACCTACACCTTCAAGGTGGATACCGGGGTTCAGCACGATTTTTATTTCTCCCTCTCCGGCGCGGGCTGGGGCAGCGCCGCCTACACCGACGGGGTGGAAGGGCAGTTCATCTACAAGGGCGTGGCCACCTTCACGCCGGGCGCGGATACGCCCAATGTGCTGTACTACGCCTGCCGTAACCATAAGAACATGGGCGGCGCGATCTACGTGGTCAACCCGGGCGACGAGAACACGCCGCTGGCGGAGCTGGAGGCGCGCGTGAAATCGGACTCCGCCGGGGCGGCGTCCGCGTCGACGCGGACGCAGGCCGCGGTCAGCAAGCAGCAGGTCGAGCAGAAGATCCAGTTCGCCGACATGTTCATCAACCAGTCGGATTCCGCCAAGCGCATCAAGGGCAGCGGCAACGCCGAGGCGGTCGCGCTGTACGAGTCGGCGCGCGGCCAGTTCGACGCCGCCAGGCAGGCCTACGGGCGTTCCTCCTACGGCGAGGCGCTCGGGCTGGTGGACGATGCCCTGCGCATCATGAGCGACGCCGCGCGCGCGATCCCGAACGAGGCCCAGATGGAGGGACAGCGGGCGCGCTTCGAGGAACTGCTGCGCGGTACGCGGGACTACGAGGCCTCCTATCGGCGCAACTACGAGCATATCGTCGCGAAGAAGGGCAAGGGCAATATCCCGGCCGTCGATCTCGACCGGATCCACCAGACCACGGAGCAGGCGCAGACGCTGGCGAACGACGGCCAGTACCCGCAGGCGATCAGCCTCCTGTCCGAGGCGCAGAACACGCTGACCACCGCGCTGACGCATCTGCTCGACGAGGAGTCCATCACCTACGAACTGGCCTTTGAGACCCCCAAGGAGGAGTACGAACACGAGCTCTCGCGCTATCTCAGCTACGAGGAACTGGTTCCGCTCGCCATCGAGCAGAAGCAGCCTCCCAAGGAGACGGTGGCGATGATGGACCAACTGGTGAACCGCGCGAAGGAGATCAAGAAGCTGTCCGAGCCCGAGGCCGCGAAGGGGAATTACCAGGAGGCCATACTCATGCTGCAGGGGGCGACGGATCATGTCCAGCGCGCGCTGCGGGTGGTCGGGGTCAGGTAGCGGGTCGCGTTTCCGTCCGGAGCAGCGTCGATGAACATGACCGTCTATGCACGTTTCTGGATCCTGCTCGCGCTCGGCGCGACCGTTCTGTCCGCGTCGCCTTCCGCGCCGGCGCAGGACAGCGCGGCCGCCGCCTTCCCCGCCGGCCAGGGCGCGCCGTACTGGATCCGCGGCAATCATTTCCAGTTGACCGGAGAGGTGGTCCCGATCGCGGAGGACGGCATCCATGACCCGGCCGTGGCGACGGTGCAGGTCCTGCAGCCTCCTTACGAGGCGATGGCCAATTTCCCGCGCGACAGCCAGGGCATCATCGACTGGGTCAAGACCCTGGAGACGGGCCTGATCGATCCGCGCAAGTCGGTCGACGGGACCGGCGACATGTTCCCGGTCGATTTCGACATCATCTTCAAGAACACGCAGTCGATGCCTTATGTGCGCTTCCCGCACCGCCAGCATACGGAATGGCTGACCTGCGCCAATTGTCATCCGCTGATCTTCGTCCCCCAGAAAGGCGCCAACCCGATCTCCATGTCGGCGATCATCCAGGGGGAATACTGCGGCGTCTGCCACGGCAAGGTGGCCTTCCCTCCCACGATGAACTGCGGCCGATGCCATTCCGTAGCCAAAGACGTCACCTTGCTGCGCTGACCCTCGCCGGCGCGGCGCTGCTCGGCCTGGGCGCCTGTTCGCTGCTGCCCGGACGCGGCGCGTCCGCGCCCGACCCCGAGCTCGCGCCCGAATCCGTCCCCGCCGCGGACCCCGGCGTCGCGCCTGTCTCCGTCCCGGAGTCGCGTCCGGCCGCGTCCGGGGAGGCCTCCGGGCAGGTGACCGTCTGGCGCGAGATCGACGGCGGCCTCCTCAGCGAGAACATGCTCACCGGCCCCGACACCGTGCGCTTCATGCGGCCGGTGGCGGTCGCGGCGCGCGGCCCGCTGGTCTATATCGTGGACGCCGGCCTCGGCCGGTTGTTCAGCTATGACACCGCCTTCGACCGCCTGCGCGTGGTGATGGATCTCAAGGGCGTGATACGCGGCGAGGTCTCCGACATCTTCGTCGCCCCCGATCTTTCGTTCTATCTCGCCGACACCGATGGCGGCCGCGTGCTGCATTTCGATCGCGACGGCGTATTGATCAAGACGCTGCAGGATCCGGTGAACATCGGACGCCCGGTGACGGTCACGGTCAACGACCAGACCGGCTACATCTTCGTCGCCGACGGCTTCAACGACGACGTGCTGGTATACAACCCGGCCGGACACCTGACGGGCGCCATCGGCATCCGCGGCGACGGCGCCGGCCAGTTCCGCGGCATCACGGCGCTCGCGCAGGGGCCGCAGGGCTATTACGTTGCGACCCGCTACGGTGTCTCGCGGGTGCAGGTCATGGACTTCGACGGCACGTATCTCTCCTCCTTCCAGCCCGACACCGTCGTATTTCCGACCGCGATCGCGGTACGCGCCGACGACCGCGCCTACGTCGGCGATTATCTGAGCGACGACATCAAGGTGTTCGCGCACGGCCGGCTGATCCAGACCCTGGGCAGTCATGGCAGCGCGCCGGGCCGTTTCCGCCGCATCACCGACCTGTGGCTGGACGGGGACTTCCTCTACGTGGCCGACAGCCTGAACGGCCGCATCCAGATCTTGTCGCTGTCGTCGGAGGGACTGGCGCCGGCCGGGAACCCCTGATGGGACACCGGTCGCGCGCGCTCGTGATCCTCGGCCTGCTCGCTCTGTGCGCGGGCTGCGCCTCCACGCCTTCCGTCATGCGCTTCGACAACAGCGCGCCCCCGGAGGGCGAGGTGTGGCCGCCCGCCCCGGACGTGCCGCGTTACCGCCTGGTCGGCCAGCTCACCGGCGAGGACAATTTCACCCGCAACGCGGAGACGCAGGGTCTCGGCCGGCGCGTGTTCGGCTGGCTGGTCGGTCTCGTCACCGGCCCGGAGATTCCGCGCGTGCTGCAACGGCCGCAGAGCGGCTTCACCGACGCCGAGGGCCGCATCTACGTGACCGACGTGAGCCGCGCCGCGGTGTACGTCTTCGACGCGCCGGCGGGCCGCATGCGGGTCTGGGAGCAGGCCGATCAGCGCGCCCGCTTCGATACGCCGGTCGGCATCGCCCCCGGGCCCGACGGCGAGATCCTGGTGGCCGACGCCGAGCTCAAGCGCATCGTGCGCCTGGACCCGGACGGCCGCCCGCTCGGCGCCTTCGGCCAGGGCGAACTCGCGCGGCCGGTGGGGCTGGCGCGCGACGCCGCGCGCGGGCGCGTCTTCGTGGCGGATGCGCAGGCGGATACGGTGGTGATCTTCAACGACGCCGGCGAGCGCATCGGCGCGATCGGCCGGCGCGGCGAGGGCCCCGGCGAATTCAACTCGCCGACCTACATCAGCTACTCCGGCGACCGTCTGCTGGTCGCGGACACGCTCAACGCGCGCATCCAGATCTTCGATTCGGACGGGCGCTACGTGAGCCAGTTCGGGCGCCGTGGCCTGTACGTGGGAGATTTCACGCGCCCGAAGGGGGTCGCGACGGACGGCGACGGCAACGTCTATGTGGTGGAATCGTATTACGATTATCTGCTAGTATTCAACGACCGAGGAGAGCTGCTGTTGCCTATCGGAGGGACGGGCAGCGGGAACGGGGAGTTCTTTCTGCCCGCCGGGGTCTGGACCGATGACCGCAACCAGGTCTATGTCGCCGATGCATTCAACGGCCGCGTCATGGTATTTCAATACTTGGGTGGGACATGAGGCGTCAGTGGCCTAGATTTTCAGCAACGGTCATCGCGGCACTGTGCCTCGCGTCGGGTCCGCTCGAGGCGGCCAAGATCTCCGACATCAGCAACACCAAGCACAACTTTTCCGCCACCGTGACCCCCGCGGGCGTCACGCGTGCCGCGTCCGCCACCAGCGAGTCGCAGATCTGCGCCTTCTGCCATACGCCGCACGGCGCGACGCCGGAGCTGAAGGCGCCGATCTGGAACCGCCAGCTCTCGCAAGCGACCTACATCCCCTACGACTCCACCTCGCTCGACGCCACCGACCTCGGCCAGCCCGGCGGGAAATCGAAGCTGTGCCTGTCCTGTCACGACGGCACCATCGCGCTCGGCACCATCAACGTGCTCAACCGCACCGATCACCTGGATCAGCCGATCGCCTTCACCGGCACCAGCAGCTCGCCGGCGGGCAGCATCCCGGAAGGGCTCGGTTCCACCACCGGCTTCACGCGCCGGCTCGGCGTCGATCTGACCAACGATCATCCGATCTCCTTCACCTACGACAGCGCGCAGGCCGCGCGCGACGGTGAACTGTACGACCCCATCGTCCCGCACCAGCGCGTCTACGAACGCACGCGCATCAGCGCGCCGGAAGCGCCGCAGCCGGCCATGCCGCAGGGCAATTACCTGCCGCTGGAGCGCGACGCGAGCGGCGCCGGTCCGAAGCTCGAGTGCATCACCTGCCACGACCCGCACATCCGCTCGGACGTGCCCGGAGAGAACATCAAGTTCCTGCGCGCCAACCGCTTCCAGAGCGCGACGCCGGTCGAGAATCAGTTCGACGGCAACCGCGACATCATCTGTCTCGCCTGCCACGAGAAGGCGGGCTGGGTCGGCTCGGCGCACGCCAACCCCGCCGTCGGCGACGAGCGCTACACCGACGCCGCCGCGGACCTGCGCGAGTTCCCGCGCGACACCCGCGTGTGGCAGGCCGCCTGTCTCAACTGCCACGACCCGCACACCGTGCAGGGCGCCCGCCGCATCCTGCGCGAGGGCACCGATTCGGCGCTGCAGACGGATCCGGTCACCGGCGGGCAGTACAAGCAGGGCGGCAATCCGGCCGTCGAGCACGTGTGCTATGCCTGCCACGGCGATCCCGCCAACGGCCTGCCGACCGCGCAGACCCTGCAGGGCCAGATCAATCCGAGCAACAACACGGCCTTCGAGGTGCCGGACGTCGAGACCGACTTCACCACCATGCTGCGCCACATGCCGATCTCGAGCGCGGACCAGATCGCGGGCCAGGAACTGCACAGCATCGGCACCGGCAACCCGGCCACGCAGGGCGGCGGTGAGCTCGGCCAGGATTTCATCGAGTCGCGCGAGAATCTCGGCCTCGGCACCGGCACCTTCAACCGCCATGCCGAGTGCACCGATTGCCACAATCCGCATCGCGTGGCCAAGACGCGGCTCTTCAACGACGACAACACGGTGCCCGCCCCCGCCGGCACTCACCAGCACGAGGACGGCGTGCCGCACACCAATCTCGCCTCCGGCGTGCTGCGCGGCATCTGGGGCGTGGAGCCGACGGCCTGGGGTTCCACCGCCTTCGGTTCCGAGCCGCTGGAGTCCGCCTTCGAGGTCAAGCGCGGCGATCCCGGCACCGGCGGCAGCACCGCCGTCAGCGCGCCGTACCTGACGCGGGAATACCAGCTCTGCCTGAAGTGCCACAGCAACTACGCCTACGGCAGCACGCCGCCGCCGCTCGGTTACACCTCGGGGCTGACCCCGGCCGGCACCAACGCGCTGTTCACCTACACCAACCAGGCGATGGAATATCAGTCCCCGGTGGATCACATGGGCGAAGGCACACCCTCGACGCCGACCGGCGCCTACGACACCGGCGCGGCGTGCACCAGCACCACCCAGGACGGCAACGGCACGCCGCTGGTGATCAGCGGCCGGCTCGACCCGCAGGGCAACTGCAGCGATTACGTCAACGACAACCACCGCTCCTGGCATCCGGTCATGCGCGAGACCGGCCGCACGCCCGCCGTGCGCAACGCCGACGCCAACGACTGGCGCTCGCCGTTCAACGCCGCGGTCGGCACCCAGACCATGTACTGCACCGACTGCCACGGCTCGCGCACCGACGGCAACACCGTGGTGCCGGTCAACGGCGAGGACGGCTATCCCTGGGGCCCGCACGGCTCCAACGAGAACTTCCTGCTCAAGGGCGGCTGGGACGACCAGACCGGCGAGAACACCACCAACTTCGCCAACGAGGCGGATCCGAACAACGACCTCTGCTTCCGCTGCCACGATCCCAAGCAGTACGCGCGCACGGCGATCTCGCCCGATCCGCAGGTGCTGCCGAGCGGATTCCGGCGCCAGGTCGGCGGCGGCGGCTGCCTGCAGTTCATGGGGCTCAACCTGCACGTCGGCCACGCCTCGGTGGTGAATAACTTCCGCTGCACCTACTGCCACGTGGCCATCCCGCACGGCTGGAAGAACAAGGTCTTCCTCGCCAACCTGAACGACGTCGGTCTCGAGGCCGCGCTGCCCGCCGGCACCCAGGTGCGCTACTCCGGCTTCGCGCCCTCCGGCACCGGGCGCTCTTACCAGGGCCCGTACTACAACGGCGCCGTGCTCAAGGTGCGCAAGTTCGCGCGCAGCGGCGAGTGGCTGGACGTCAACTGCGGTTCGGCCGGCGCACCCGGCAACGCCGTGGCCGGCGTGAACTGGATGAACAACAGCGGCGAGGCCTGCGTGAACATGCCATGATGAAGCGCCTGCGCCAACTCGCCTCCCTGCGCCTGACCCTGGTCGGCATGGGACTGCTCGGCGTCGGCGCCGCGCTGTCCTACGACAACCCGGTGGGGACGCCGGCGTGGGTACTGGTCGTCCCGCTCGCGTTGCTCTCCGTCAACCTGTTCGCCGCCATCCTCAGCAATCCGCACATCAACCGCCGCGGCGGCCTGCTGCTGTTCCACATCGGACTGCTGCTCATCGTGGCGCTCGCCGCCGTCGGACGCCTCACGCACATGGAGGGCCGCATCGAACTGACCGAGGGCACCGCCTTCGCGGCCGAGGACCTGACCGAGGTGCGGCAGGGGCCATGGCACAGCGGGGCGTTGGATCGCGTCGAGTTTGTGCAGGGCCCCTACACGGTGGACTACACCGCCGGCATGGCGCGCGGGCCGACGCGCAGCCAGGTCATGATCCCGGACGGGCAGGGCGGCTGGGAGCGGCGCACCGTCGGCGACGACACCCCGCTGGTGCTCGAGAGCTATCGCTTCTACACCACCTTCAACAAGGGCTTCGCGCCGATCCTGACCTGGATCCCCGATCAGGGCGCGCCGGTGACCGGGTCGGTGCACATGCCGCCCTATCCGCTGTTCGAGCACCGCCAGGCCAACCGCTGGACGCCGCCGGGCACCGAGGAGATCCGCTTCTGGCTGCAGCTCGAGACCGGCATGGATCCGGCCGCCGACTGGAGGCTCGACCCGGTGAACAGTGCCGGCGTGCTGGTCGTGCGCACTGCCGGCGACCGGCGGGTCGAGCTCCGGCCCGGTGAATCTCAGCGGCTCGACGGCGGCGTGCTGCGCTACGAGCGGCTGTCGAGCTGGATGGGCTACAAGCTGTTCTACGACCCCACGCTGCAGTGGCTGTTCGTCGCGGCCATGATCGCCGTGTTCGGCCTCGCCGCCCACTTCTGGCGCAAGTTCGGCGCGGTGCAGGCGTACTCCGCCGCGCAGGAGGCCGCGAAGACCAAGGCGGCGGACGACCTGGGAGGCAAGGCCGCGTGAACGACATCGCCGCCATCGCGGAGCTGCCCTGGCTGTACGCGGGCCTCGGCGCCTACGCGCTCGCGACCTTCCTCAGCTTCAACGCCCTGGCGCGCGGCAACGCGGCGGGCGCCACCCTCGGCCGCACGCACGAGCCCTTCGTGCTCGGTCTGTGCGCGGCCGGCGTGCTCCTGCTCGCCGTGGCGCTGGCCGAACGCTGGCTGCGCATCGGTCACGGCCCCTTCGTGAATCTGTTCGAACTGTTGATCAGCCAGCTCTTCAGCCTCGGCCTGGTCTATACCGTGGTGTACTGGCGGCTGCCTATGCTGCGTCCCACGGCCGTGGTGGTGCTCCCGGCGATCTGGGTGCTCGGCGTGTGGGTGCTGCTGCTGGATCCGACGGGCGCGCCGTATCCGCCGACCTACCACAACAAGTGGCTGTGGGCCCATGTCGGCTTCGGCAAGTTCTTCCTCGCCTTCTGCCTGGTCGGCAGCGGGCTGGCCGGCATCATCCTGCTGCGCGGCGTGCGCCGGCTGGCGCCGCTGTTCCGCCACATGCCGTCCGACAGCGTGCTCGACACCGTGGCCTGGCGCTTCATGCTGCTGGCGCTGGTGTTCGACAGCCTGATGCTGATCGCCGGCGCGGTGTGGGCGCAGGACGCCTGGGGACGCTACTGGGCGTGGGACGCGCTGGAGACCTCGGCGTTTCTCAACTGGCTGTTGCTCGGCGCCTCCATCCACGCGCGCGCGACCTACCGCATCCCGCTGCGCGTCACCTCCGCGCTGATCCTCGTGATCTTCGTGTTTGCCTTCCTGACCTATTTCGGCACGCCGTTCTACAGCGAGGCGGCGCACAAGGGCGTGATATGAGCCGCCACAGCCACGAATCCGCCGTCTCCTCGCTCTCGCTGGTGCTGGTCGGCGTGCTCGCGTCTGCGCTCGTCATGATGGCGGCCCAGCCGGACCTGGCGCGCCTCAGCGCCTCGGCCTCCGCAGCGAGCGGCTGGGTCGAGTTCGGCGCCCGGGCCAGACAGGCGGCGCTGCGCGACCCGCGCCTCGCCGAGATCGACATGCGTTTCCAGCAGGGCGTGATGATGCTGCACGCCAGGCGTTACGACGAGGCGGTGACCGCCTTTCACCAGGTGCTCAAGCTGTCGCCGCGCCTGGTGGACGCGCAGGTGAACATGGGTTACGCGCTGCTCGGCCTGGGGCGCGACGAGGCCGCGCGCGACTTCTTCCTGGGCGCGATCGATCTCCGCCCGTATCAGGGCAACGCCTACTGGGGGCTCGCCGAGGCGCTGGAAAACCTGGGCGACATCCCGGGCGCGCTCGGTGCGATGCGCACCTACATCCACCTCTCCCCCGCGGACGATCCCTATGTGCGCCGGGCGCGTTCGGCCTTGTGGGAGTGGGATACGCAACTCGCGCGCGGCCCCCTGCCCGAGGCCGAGGCCGAGTGGATGCGCCGCCGCGGCAAGGAATGGGACGCGCGCAACCGTCCCGACGCCGATGCGCCGTCCGCGCCCGCCCGCCAGGGCATCTCGGTACGCGATCTCGACTAGGCCGCCCGCGGCGGCGCCGGATATCCCTGGATGTTCGCGTTCAAGACACTGGGCCTGTTTCTGTTGACCGCACTGGCGGAGATCGTCGGCTGTTATCTCCCCTATCTGTGGCTGAAGGAGGGCAGGTCGGCCTGGCTGCTGCTGCCCGCGGCGGCGAGTCTCGCACTGTTCGCCTGGCTGCTGTCGCTGCACCCGGCCGCGGCGGGGCGGGTCTACGCGGCCTACGGCGGCGTCTATATCTTCGCGGCCATCGTCTGGCTGTGGGCGGTGGACGGCATCCGGCCGTCGGGCTGGGACATCCTCGGCTCGGGCGTGGCGCTGACCGGCATGGCCATCATCATGTTCGCGCCGCGGCAGGTCTGACGCCGGATGTGTACGGGGAGAGGAGGACCGGAGACGGGGACAGATTTACAAATCCGTCCCCGGGTTTGAAACGGCGATGCGGCGACGGGGCGCCCGCGGGCATCCGTCTCCGGCCCGTTGCCGCGAATCACCCAACGAGAGGGGGAGACCATGTATAGGATCGGACGATGGGGCCTCGGGGCCCTGATGCTGCTGCTGGCCTGCGCCCCGGGCCAGGCCGATGACGGCGATCACGGCATCCGGGCCGGGACCAACTACAAGGAGATCACCACGCCGCAGCCGACGAACGCGCCGGCCGGCAAGGTCGAGGTGATCGAGTTCCTGTGGTACGACTGCCAGACCTGCTACGTGATGCAGCCACTGATCGAGCGCTGGCTGGCGGAGAACCGCGATCGCGTGGCGTACAGCCGCGTCCCCGCGGTGACCGGCGACAACATGATCTATTTCGCGCGCGTGTTCTACACCGCCGACACCCTCGGCGTGCTGGACAAGGCCACCCCGGCCCTGTTCGCCGCCATCCATCGTTATGCCCGCCTGCTCGACGACGATGACAAGCTGGTCGGATTCTTCGGCGATCTCGGCGTCGAGCGCGCCCGCTTTCTCAGCGTGTTCCGCAACAGCACCACCATGGCAAAGGTACGCGAGGCGCAGGTGATGAACCGCCGCTACGACGTGCAGGGCGCACCGACCCTGGTCATCGACGGCCGCTACCGCATCGATCCCACCATGGTGGCGAGCCCGGACGCGATGATCGAGGAACTCGATTTCCTGGTGAAGCGGGCGTTGAAGAAAAAGGACTGAGTAAAACCGGGGACAGACCACGGTTTCGTCAAGACATCGAGGAGCTCCCTGCCATATCGGTCGACAAAACCGTGGTCTGTCCCCGGTTTTGCGCCTTGAGAGGAAGAGATAACCACAGGCACGCATGGTTATTGTAGATCCCCATGCCATTCAGTAAGCTATATCCATTCCGGGCGATATTTATAGGGCGGGACTGGTATTCGCCAGCGGATTCAGACCACCAGCGATATGCGGCGCAGGTTCAATAATGATAACTAAAAATAGACCGGTGATAATGTCGTGTGCTGCGTCGTTATTGCTCGCTGCATGTGGTGGAGATGGCGGCGCCTCCAGTGACCAGGGCGAGTCTCCGAATCCACCGACACCCCCTGAGCCGAACCCGCTGGTTCTGAACGACATCTCATGGTCGCTCAATAATACGGATCAGCACTCTTATACATTGAAATGCCGCGATTCGGATACGGACGACGTTTGCTCATTCAGCATTTCTTCCGCGCCACAGCATGGCACCGCCAGTATTTCTGGCGATGAATTGCTCTATACCATTACGCCTGGCAGTCACTACGATGAATTCGAAATCGTTGCCACGGATACGAACGGCGCATCGGATTCGGCGATCATTGAAATAACCTATATAGAAAAATCCTATAACAGCTCAGCCGTACCTATTGGCAATTGTACGGAACTTCAGAATATAGGCATCTCCGGTAATTACGCGCTCTCTAATGACATCGACTGCTCGCAAACGGTCACCTGGAATGATGGCCGTGGTTTCAACCCGATAGGTGGAGAGTCGGCCGGCACGTTTTTCTCCGGCACGATTGAGGGTAATGGATATAAAGTTACCAATCTTTATATCAACAGGCCCTCCGCGGTGGTTGGGCTGATCGGGGTTGCCACGACCTGTGCGCAAATCAGAAACCTCGGGCTGGAAAATGTGGAAATAACCGGTTCGCCGAATATCGCCGGAGCCGGTGCCGTTGCGGGTATTGCGGACCTCACCGAAATTTCCAATGTATATTCGACAGGCCAGGTAACCGGCAGGTCTTCGGTGGGCGGGCTCGTTGGAGCGTCATCGAGAACGATCGTTTCGAATTCATATTCGACTGCCGGCATATCCAGTAATTCGACGTCGGCTGCCAATATAGTACTGGGAGGTCTGGTAGGTGTTAATAGTACGGGCCTGATCCCTCTCCCGAGTGCCCCCTGCCCGGCGCCATCACCAAATCAATTAGAGGCCAACTGGATTGACGGGATCTACAATTCTTATTCGGCCGGCCCGGTGACGGGCAGCGGTTCCTTTATAGGCGGATTAGTCGGTTCAAATTTTGGCACGATTGAAGATTCGTATTGGGACATACAAACTTCTGGTCAATCATCCAGCGACGGAGGTAATGGAAAATCTACGTCAGAGATGAAAAGCGAGACAACGTATGCCGGATGGGATTTTACAAATCTGTGGATAATCGAAGAAGGTAACTCTTATCCACACTTTTGATTATTAATGAATTGGTCTAAGCGCAAAACCGGGGACAGACCACGGTTTTGTCAAGACATCGAGGAACTCCCTGCCATATCAGTCGACAAAACCGTGGTCTGTCCCCGGTTTTGCGAATGGAATGAAGCCCAACGCTGGCCGGGTGGCGATGTTGGGCTTCGCGGTGCTCAGCCCAATCTACGCTTGCATCGGATAACCATCCACTGAAAGCTCTTCGTGAGAAGAACCCCAGGGAAAGGGGTTCTCCGCCTGTTGGATCGCTCCCCAGAGCATTTCCGAATAATAGTGCGCCGTGGCGTAGACACAGTATCTGACGGACTCGTAATCCGCTTCCGAGCAGACCATCTCATGGAGATAACCTTCCATCAGCTTGTTATGCAGAACATCAACGGTGGCGTGATCCTGTAAAAATGTCATTGCCTCCTTGGGGGTGCCGATTTTGGACAATATCTGCATATAGCCGGCACCGCTCTGGGTAGGCATCCATTCCAGAAAAAGTATGGAGCCGAGATAGCCCGCGGGGTTCCGGTACATAATCTGGTAGATCGGGAACGTTGTCAGCGGAAGCGTCGTGGGTAATGGGTTCTCATAGGGGATGCTCGAAGTATCGACGCCCAGTATATTGAGATCGTTGATTGCCAGTTGCTCGTGACCGATCTCAGATACGGCGTGCTGATAAAACCGTTTAATTATGTTGCGTTGATGCCCCCTGAAACGACTGCCAGCAAGGGTTTGTAATTGTGGATTCTCTCTTGTGTAATGAAATATCTGTTTGAGGATCTCGATGTAATGCTTCTTTTGAAACTTATCGCTAATGACAAAATCCATTGCCATAGAATTATTAAATCTAGCTAGTGCATCATTGGCGGCCTGGAATATCTGTTTTGTATAATCCACTCAGCACCTCATTAGCTGGTTAAGCAAGGTTTCTTCTTCAGAAAAGTCGCCCTCGGTTTTTCCTTGCCAATAATCGAGTATTCTGAGGAAGTGCGATCCCATCTCGGCAAGATGCAGATTGTCCTCAAGATCAAGAACCATGCATATGGCCTCGCCATATTTTGGATGACATATCTTCGGGTTATGTATGTGGTAGCCCATTCTTTGAAACGTACGCAACATAAATTTTCGACAATCGATAAAATTAAAGCGAATCCCATGAAGAAGCCCATATGCATATGCCGCCCCAGACAGGCGAAGGACAGCGCTTGATCCGCGAGTATCCTTCCGTAAGATTAATTTTGTGCATATCGATGTGCGGTATGGATGTAAGAAATTTCTCGCATCTTTATTGTTCTTCATTTGATATAGGTCTTCGTAATACCCTAATGATATTGATCTAGATAGAGTAACAAGGACGGTGCCGAGAACGTCGCCATCGCTGTTAGAAAGATACAAAAGCCTTCCGTTTAAATCTCTTTCGTCGCTAAGAGTTTTTCTGTCGTGGTCTGCCTCATCAATATGCCGTCCCATCTCGGATACATAGACGTCATACCAAAGGCGTCTGCATTTGGTGAGCTCTTCTTCAGTGGAGGCGGCGCGCAGAAACATCTGATTCCAATCAGCCTTCTGACTTCGAGGGCTTCAGGCTGCCCTCTCTGGTTTATTTGTTGGATTTTTCCATCAGGACCGATATCAGAGCCGCACCCCCAGCATGAGCATCAGCGATGTTTCATAGGACTTTTTGTAGGAGATTTCAGTCGCTCCGGTAGGTAATGGGCTTCCTTCGGAGATCCCATTCACGAAAGTTCTCGTTCTGTGTACGACAGGCCCGAGCCCGATATAGAAGCGGGAGATCTTCGATTTCTGTGTCGTGTCACCGAATCCCATTTTGAAGGATGCGAGGACGACACCGAGGCTGAAGGCATCCATGATGCCGGAATTCTGGCCGGCCAGTCTTACGCCTGTGAATACCCCGCCGGTGCAAACAGAAGACGTACACTTGTCTTCTCCAAGGCCAAACCATTTTTTGTCGGACAGCCATGAAAACTGCAACCAGAATGATGGCTGAACATTGTATTTGTCGGTGACCCTTACGATTCCATCACCACCTATGCTGGCGTCTGCCAGATACGCATCCCTGTAGTCTTCGACGCCGAATCCGAGATCGAATCCATAGGCGGAAATATCTTCCAGTCTTTTGACCTTGTTTTCCAGATCGGAAACCTTCGCCGACAAGTCACTCACCTCTTTCTGGGTGGCGGCCGTATCCGCGGCGAATGCGTGGGATGAGGCCGTTATTGCCGCGGCAATGAAAAATGCACTCACGGTGTTCAGTTTCATCATTCCTCCCTCGGGTTTTAATAGACCAATATCGACTTGTGTCTGGTGTGGGCGTGATTTAAGTGCCTTGGGCACGAGTTCGCCGCGCTTGGTTTTGGAGGTGGCGTTCATAGTGATCGACAGTGAGTCTTCCCGTCGGGATGTGTGGCATCGGGGATGACGGTTCGAATGCTGAAGACACACGACAGAACTACAGCCATCCTGTTCATGGGCCGCACCTCTTTGTTGGTCGTTCTTGTCGGGGTGGCGCCATCATCGACGGATGGTCGGCCGGTCAGGGCAATAAGCAGTATTATTTGGGCTCGATTCTAGAGCGCCGGGGGGGGGGGGGTGTAAACCTGAGCGGTGGGATTTCGGAGGGATGGGAGGGTGGTGTGTGGGGTTGGGTTCGAGGCGATTTCGGTT
>JADLCS010000062.1 GCA_020847075.1 Gammaproteobacteria bacterium | reverse complement strand
TCCGCGCTCGCGTCGGCGCAGGGCAGGTGTTCCGCGTCTGCGCATACGAAGCCGCAGCGGCGGCGCAGGCGCCTGAGCGGTCCGGCGCGGCCGCGCGCCCGTTGCAGCATGCGCGGGGAGAGATCGAACGAGATCACGCGCGCCGCGCCGTAGCGGCGGCCGAGGGCCGCACTGAGTCGTCCGGTGCCGGCGCCGACGTCGAACGCGACGGACGGCGCCAGCCGTGTCAGCGCCAGGCGATCGAGCAGGCGCCGTCCGACCTCGTGTTGCAGCACGGCGACCTCGTCGTACTCCGGCGCCGAGCGATCGAAGGCGGCGCGCACCCGCGCCTTGTCGACGTGGAAGCCGTCAATATCGGAATTCATGGGATCTACTCGCGGGGACGCTTGGATACGGGTGAAGACAGGGCTGAGGACTAAGGACTGAGGACTGAGTAAAAAAACCAAAAACACCAAAACTCGTGGCGCTGTAGGTTGGGCTGAGCGACGCGAAGCCCAACATGGCCGTCGGGTCGGTGAAGTATGTCGTCATTTCCGCGGAATCAGAGCGTGCCCCGCGAAGGCGCGGGCGGGAATCCGGAGATCCGCTGAATCGAAACCGCGGGATTCCGCGTTTTCGCGGCGCTTCGCCAGGAATGACGAAGTCGACCCGTCATCCGTGGCCATGGAGCGCCTCCCGGGTCAGGCGCAGGAATTCCTCCGCGTGCGACAGGAACGGCGCGTGCGCCGCGCCCGGCAGCAAATGCAGCCGGGCCTGGGGCAGGCGTTCCTGCATGGCCCGGGCCGCGGTCCACGGGATCAGGGTGTCGCGCCGGCCGTGGATCAGTGTGACGGGTGGGACGATCCGGTCGAGCAGCGGCAGCAGCGAGGTCCCGCGCAGGATGGCGAGCCCGGCGTCGAGCGCGGCCGGATGCGGCGCCGGCGCCGCGGACAGCAGGGCGCGCAACCGGGCCAGCGCAGGGCGTTCCTGTTCGCTGCCCAGCACCTGCAGGGCCAGAAACTGTCGCACGGTGCCGGCCGGGTCGGCGCGCAGGCGGGCGGCGAAGCCGTCCAGCACCTCCGGTGCCAGTGCGTGTTTCCATCCCGGCCGGACGACGAACTGCGGCGTCGCCGCGACGAGGATCAGCCGTCCGACGCGATCGGGGTGATCGGCGGCGAGCCGCAGGGCCACCATGCCGCCCAAGGACCAGCCGATGAGGTCGCAGCGCGGCGGCAGCGCCCCGGCCACGGCGGCCGCGAAGTCCTCCAGCGTAGCGCCGTCCACGGGCGGCGCGCTGCGGCCGTGCCCTGGCAGGTCGACCCGGGTGACCCGATGATCCGTGGCCAGATCCCGCGCTACATCCTCCCACACGCCGCCGTGCAGGCCCCAGCCGTGCAGAAGGACGCAGGCCGGTCCCGCGCCGACGGTCTCGGCATGGATCAGCACAGGATCTCCGCCAGCGCCTCGAGCAGGCGATCGACCTGTTCCTCCGTGTGACCGGCGCTGAAGGTGATGCGCAGGCGCGCGCTGCCGGGCGGGACGGTCGGCGGCCGGATCGCGCCGATGAGGATGCCGCGTTTGCGCAGTGCGTCCGCCGCGGCGAGCGCCGCGTCCGATCCGCCGACGATCAGCGGGACGATCGGAACGGCGGGGGCCGTCTCCGGCGCCGGGACGGCGAGCCCGAGCTGGCGCGCGCCGCGCTGGAAGCGTTCGACCAGTGCGGCGAGCTTCTCGCGGCGCCAGCCCTCTGTCCGCGCCAGCTCGAGCGCGGCGGAGACCGCGCAGGCGACCGCGGGCGGCAGCGCGGTAGTGTAGATATAGGGGCGCGCGAACTGGATCAGCGTCTCGATCAGCGCCTCGCTGCCGGCGACGAAGGCGCCGGCGCCGCCGAAGGCCTTGCCGAGCGTGCCGACCAGGATGGGTACGTCGTCGACGCCGAGACCGTAGTGTCCGAGTGTACCGGTGCCGCCCGGCCCGATCACGCCGAGGCCGTGGGCGTCGTCGACCATGAGCCAGGCCCGCTGTTCCCGCGCCAGCGCAACGAGGCGGTCGAGCGGGGCGAGATCGCCGTCCATGCTGAACACGCCGTCGGTGACGATGAAGCGCTGTCCGTCCGCGTCGCCGTCCCGCAGCCGGGAGTGCAGTTGCGCCGCGTCGTTGTGCGGATAGCGGTGCAGGCGCGCGCCGGCGAGCCGCGCCGCGTCGAGCAGCGAGGCGTGGCTGAGACGGTCGGCGTAGACGCGGTCGCCGCGCTGCGCCAGCGCGCCCAGCGCCCCGAGGTTGGCCATGTAGCCGGTCGAGAACAGCAGTGCGCGCGGGCGCCCGGTGAAGGCCGCGAGCCGTTCCTCCAGTTCGTGGTGGGCGCGGCTGTGGCCGCAGATCAGATGCGAGGCGCCGCTGCCGGCGCCGTAGCGTTCCGCGCCGCGCGCGAGCGCGGCGACGACCGCCGGATGATTGGCCAGGCCGAGATAGTCGTTGCTGCAGAAGGCGACGCAGCGCTGTCCATCGACGACGATCTCGGCCGCCTGCGGTCCGTCGAGGACCGGGCGGCTGCGATACAGCCGGTCGAGCCGTCGCTGCCGCAAACGGCCCTCGAGGTCGATCATGGGTCGATCAGGCGGTCATGGCGTCGGGCGCGACGGTCTGGCGGCGCTGCTGGGTGTCCTCCCGCGGCGAGAGGCGCAGGTCGCGCAGCATCTGCAGGTCGTCCTCCACCCGGCGGCCCTGGGTGGTCAGGTAGTCGCCGATCATGATGCCGGAGGCGCCAGCCATGAAGATCATGGCCTGCAGGTCGCGCAGGAACTGGCGCCCGCCCGCGATGCGGATCTCCGCCCGCGGCAGCAGATAGCGGAACACGGCGATGCTGTTGAGGATCTCCAGCGGCGACAGCGGTTCGAGCTGGCCGAACGGAGTCCCTTCCTGCGGCGACAGGAAGTTGAGCGGCACCGATTCCACGCCGAGCTCGCGCAGGCTCAGCGCGAGCTCGATGCGTTGATCGAGGCTCTCGCCCATGCCGAGGATGCCGCCGGAGCATACCCGCAGCCCGGCGTTCACCGCATGGCGCACCGTGTCGATGTTTTCCTGGTAAGTGTGGGTGGTGCAGACGCGATGAAAATGGCTCTCGGCGGTCTCCAGATTGTGATGATAATTCTCCATGCCCATCGCCTTGAGCTCGCGCGCGGTCTGCTCGTCCAGCACGCCGAGACTGGCGCAGCGGCCGATGTCGCTGGTCTCGCGCAGGGTGGAGAAATATTCCGCCAGTTGTCCGCGCTCCCGCGCGGAGCGCACGCCCCAGCCCTTGGAGACCACGCCGAAGTCGCTCGCCCCCCACGCGCGGGCGCGCTGCGCCTGGGCGGTCAACTGTTCGCTGGTGATGTAGTCGTATTTCGGCGCGCTGGTGCGATAATGGCCGCTCTGGGCGCAGAAGCTGCAGTTTTCGGAGCAGTTGCCCGAGCGCACATTCGAGATCGCGCAGATCTCGACGGCCTCGCCGCGGAACCTGCGGCGGATACGGTCGGCCCCGGCCATCAGCCAGGAGAGATAGTCGTCTTCGAGCCGGATCAGCCAGCGGCCGTCGTCCGCGCCGACTTCGCCGCCGTCGAGGACATGCCGCGTGAGCTCGTCGATGCGCTGATAGGTGGCGTCGTTCATGGTCCTCGTTCTCCTTAGATAAATCCTCGACATATCATTTTTAAGGGGACAGATTTAAATCTGTCCCCTTACGACCGGAATCCGCCCCCTGGCGATCCTGAAGGGGACCGATTGCATCTCCCCCGGGGCAGTGCGAATATGCGAGGAGATTCTCCGGCTGTCAACTCAGGGAGGAGTTGCATGGTTTACGGGAGGAGGGGGTTCGGCGGCGCTTCCGACGGCTGCCTGCTGTGCGGGCAGCGTTGCGGCGGATCCGGGCTGTGTCCCGGGTGTCTGGCCGATCTTCCGTATCAGGGGCCGGCCTGTCGGCGCTGCGCGACGCCGCTGGCGCCGGCGGCGGGCGGGCGGCTGTGCGGCGACTGCCTGATCGCGCCGCCGCCGTTCGACGAGGCGGTCGCAGTCTTCGATTACGCCGAGCCGGCCGATGCCATGATTCAGCGCCTGAAATTTGACGGTCGCCTGGTGTACGCGCGTATCCTGGGGGAAATCATGGCGATCGAAATCGAGCGCCGCGGCATTTCCCTCCCGCGCGTGATCCTGCCGGTGCCCCTGCATCCCGGCCGCCTGGCCGCGCGCGGCTTCAATCAGGCGATCGAGATCGCGCGCCCGCTGGCGGCGCGTTTCGGGATCCCGCTCGACCGCCGCGCCTGCCGGCGCACGCGCGCGACGGCGGAACAGACCGGCCTGGACGCGGCGGCGCGGCGCCGGAATCTGAGGCGCGCGTTCAGCGCGACGGTCTCCCTGACGGACGCGGACGTGGTGCTGCTCGACGATGTGATGACCACCGGCAGCACGCTGGAATCGCTGGCGCTGGCCGTGAGGCGCGCGGGCGCGCGCCGCGTGGCGGTCTGGGTCTGCGCGCGCGCGGCGTCCGTGCGCGGCGGCTGATCCCGTGCGTGCCGCGGAGGTGTTTGGGAATGCCCGCGGCTTGTGTTAAATTGCGCCCTTGCCCGGAATGCATCCGGCCCGGCGAGGGCGTGCCCATCCCCGGATTCCAAACAACCGCGGGTCGATCGTATGACTGGAAACGTTTCATCTCTGGCGCGCGCGGCGGTTGCGGCGGCGCTGTTGACCGGCGCCGCGGTCGCCCCGGCGCAGACACTCGATCTCAACCTCAGCAACGACAGTGCGCTGTTCCGCTATATCGTCCAGGACTCCGACAGCAGCGGGCTCGGTAACAAGCAGGTCGATCTGGGTTTCGTGTACACCACCGACGATGTCCTCGTGGGGATGTTCGGGGCGCAGCTCGTGGCGGAGGCGGGCAGCCGGTCGCCGGGTCTGGACGCGGGCCTGGGGCTCAAGCTGTTCGGCGCGAGGGCCGACCTCGACGAACTGAACGACGACATCAGCCTGTTCGCCCTGACCCTCGGCGTACAGGTCCATTTCGTCCCGCCGCCGTGGCCGCGCATCGGGGTTTCGCTGCAGGGCTTTTTCTCCCCGGACGTGGTCACCTTCGGCGATGCGGACAAGTTCTCCTATCTCAGCGCCGCGCTGGAATTTCGCGTGCTCCCCCAGGCGATGGCCTACCTGGGGTATCGCAAGATGCGCGCCGGACTCGAAGAGGGCGACGACGCGACGCTGGAGAGCGGCGGACATCTCGGTTTTCAGCTCCAGTTCTGAGCCGGGCGTGAATTCGTAGTTCTGCGACGGATGGGGCAGTGATGCGCATCGATTCGCCGGGATCCTCGGGTGCGCTGCCGGCGGTGGCGGCCGGCGGGTTGACCGGCGGCGTCCGCTTATATCGTGAGGCACAGTCTTTCGGAGGGATGCCCGTGGAACGGGTGATCGAAGGCGAGTTGCTCAACAACAGACGTTCCGCGGCGGTCGCCACCCCGGTCGCCCACCTCTGGCCGTTCGCCGCCGGCCGCCCCGGCGACGCGGTGCCCGAAGGCGGCGATCTGTACGCTTCGCGTGCGAGTGCGGCCATCGGCCGCTATCTCGATACCGCCTTCATGGACGGGTCGCGCGCCGCTGCCCGCGTCGCGCTCGATCTTTACGTCTGAAGGCCGCCGTCCTTCCGTTTTCCCCGCCGCCGCGGCGCCTCCTGCATGATCGAATCCACGGAATCGCGCGCCGTGCTCCATGTCGCCGTGGGCGTGATCACGAATGCCGCGGGCGAGGTGCTCGTGAGTCTGCGGCCGAATCATGTGGATCAGGGCGGACGATGGGAGTTTCCCGGCGGCAAGGTCGAGCCCGGAGAGGACGCGCGGCGGGCGCTGGCGCGCGAGATCGAGGAAGAAGTAGGGCTCCGGGTCGACGCCGCGCGCCCGTTGATCCGTCTGCGGCACGATTATCCCGCCCGGTCCGTGCTGCTCGACGTCTGGCGGGTGACCGCCTGGCGCGGGCAGGCGCACGGACGAGAGGGTCAGCGCCTGGACTGGCGCGCGCTGCGGGCGCTGGATCCGGCGGATTTCCCCGCTGCCAATCCCCCCATCATCACCGCGGCGCGATTGCCGCCCCTGTATCTGATCACGCCGGAGCCCGCGCCGCCCTACGACGGTTTTCTCTCCCGGCTGGAGGCCCTGCTCGACGCCGGTATCTCGCTGGTGCAACTGCGCGCGAAATCCCTGGGCGCGGAGGCGTTCCGGAGTCTCGCCCGCGAGGCCATCGCCTCGTGCCGGGCGCGCGGCGCGCGGATACTGCTCAATGCGGACCCCGGGCTCAGCCTCGAGCTGGGCGCGGACGGCGTGCATCTGAGCGCCGCGCGTCTGGCCTCGCTGTCGGCCCGTCCCCTGCCGTCCGGCCAGTGGGTCGCGGCGTCCTGCCACGACCCTCGCCAGATCGAGCGGGCCGGGCGCATCGGCACCGATTTCATCGTGGTGTCGCCGGTACGGGAGACCCGCAGCCACCCCGGCGCGCATCCGCTCGGTTGGGCCGGCCTGCATGGCTTGCTGGAGCCGGCGGTCGTTCCGGCCTATGCACTGGGCGGTCTCGGGTCGGCCGATCTGGGGCCGGCCTGGGAGGCGGGTGCCCAGGGAGTGGCCGCGATCCGCTCCCTGTGGGAGGCGCCGGACCCGGCGGGATGGCTGCGGGATGAATAGCGTGTCGCGCCTGGGCAGGCCTGCATCTGGGGTACGATCTTGGGTGAGGCGTGAGGCGTGAGGCGTAATGAGTAATGGGTGATGGGGTTGATGGTGTCGGGAGGGTCTGGCGCGGTTGTTTCCCCGCCTCACCCTGACCCTCTCCGACCCGGGGACGGAGGGGGAAACGTTGGGTGCGGTGGAATCCGTCTCATGTAGGGTGGGCACGGTGTCGGTGCCCGCGCGGAAATACGCGGTGTGATTCGGTGGATATGAAAAAACGTGCCCGCCCTACGGACGGGATCCCTGCCCCCGCCTTTTAATTGAAGGGTTCCGATTCCGGGTCTTCATCCGCTGCGCCGGGTGAAGGGATCTGTCTGCCGGCGACGCGGTATTCCTCGCTCGCCCAGGCGCCGAGATCGATCATGCGGCAGCGTTCGCTGCAGAAGGGGCGTTGCGGCCAGTGCGCCGACCATTCGATCTCCCGCCGGCAGCACGGGCAGCGCACCGTATTCATATCGCGCAGCAGTTCAGCCGGAAGGCGATGTCGCGTTGGATCTGGGTCGGGCGTTCGAAGCCGTCCATTTCCATGAAACGGACGGTGAAACGGTGCTTGCCCCCGCTGATCTCGGCGAAACAGTCGGCATCGGCGGGCAGGCTCACGCGGATGAGCTGATACGGCGTCCCGGTGTCCAGAGATTGCTGATAGAAGCCGGCGGTCGCCGTCTCGGGAGAGGCGGGGGCGCTCTCGCGCACGAGCTTCAGTATCAGGTCGATCGAGGAGCGGAAGGTGTCGAAGGCCGACAGCCAGCGCCGCAACTGCGCATCGCGTTCCTCGGCCTCATGTTTGAGCCAGTAGTGATAGACCGGCAGATCGAAGTCGCAGGTCCCGCCGGGGATGCTGCTGCGCTGCTTGATCGCGGTGAGGAATTCGTTGTCCTTCAATTCCTGTCCGACCTGCCCCTGGTAACTGTGCAGCCGGTCCACCAGCAGGTCGATCCGGTCCAGGATCGTGCCGAGCTTCGTGCCGTCGACGTCGGGGTTTGCCTCCAGGCGCGCGAGGGTGGCGGTCAGCCGTTCCAGTTCCTTGATGACCTCGGTCTTGAGATCGGTGCGGCCGAAGACGTTGAGGATTTCGATCAGGTTGTTCAGGCTGGCGCGCGTATCCCAGGACGAGCGATGCTGCAGACCGTGATCCGCCTGCTGGAACAGGAATTCGAGACGCAGAAAGGTCCGGATTCTCTCGTTCAGGGGTTGTTCGTAGGTAATGATGTTCATCGCTGCCGGTGTCGGGCGCTGCCTCGTGACGGGGACGTCCGGGCAGGGCGCCGGGTTCGCGGACGTGGTCCGGCACATTGTCCATAACGGCGGGGTGGATGGCAAATCGGTGATGATGGGTGAAGGGTAAGCGGTGATGGGTGATGGGTCAACGCCGCCTCGATCCGGGGGGCGCGTGTTTTCATCACCCTTTACCCATCACCCATCACTATTCACCGGGTTTCCGCGGCGCGGCGTCCGACGCTTCGAGATACCTGCGATGGAGTGTCGCTATCGAGCGACGCAATGAATCCAGGTCGCCGTCGTTGACGATGATGTCGTCGGCCGCCCGCAGGCGCTGTTCGCGCGACGCCTGTGCCCGCAGGACGCCATCGATCTCCGCCTCGGACCAGCCATCCCGCCGCGCGATGCGTTCGCGCTGGAGCTCGGGCGGGCTGTCGACGACTAGCACGCGATCGACCAGGTCGGTCTGCCCGGTCTCGATCATGAGCGGGATGGAAACGATGCAGCAGGGGGCGTCCAGCCGCCGGATCCGCGCCTGGATCTCCGCACGGATCCGGGGGTGCAGGATCGCCTCGAGCCGATGCCGCTCCCCGGCGTCGGTAAAGACGCGATGGCGCAGCCGGTCGCGGTCGAGCCGGCCGTGACCGTCGAGCATATCGGGCCCGAAACAGGCGACGATTTCCTTCAACGCCTCCCCGCCGGGCTCGACCAGACCGCGCCCGATCTCGTCCGCGTCGATCAGCGGCACACCCAGCGCCGCGAACTCGTCGGCGACGGTCGTCTTGCCGCTGCCGATACCGCCGGTCAGACCGACGACGAGCATGAGGGGGGTACCATGGTCATGGAGGGGGATGATACGACGGGCGCGGTGGGGGGGGAAGATCAGGACTAAGGACTAAGTGCTAAGGACTGAGTCAAAACCCAAAACATCAAGACCGATCATGTAGCCCGGATGAAGCGTAGCGGAATCCGGGAGTGAATCGATATGCCTCCCCGGACTCCAGCGCCATGCGCCCACATCCGGGCTACAATCACATTGTTTTACTCAGTCCTTAGCACTTAGTCCTTAGTCCTGGGTTTTTAGCCGACCCCCATCCACCCCCAGTAGGCGTCGATGATCTCCCGCCCCCACAGCAGGGCGATCCAGCCGGCGGTGGCGAGGTAGGGGCCGAAGGGGATGGGGATGTTGCGGTCGCGTCCGCGCACCAGCACCAGCGTGATACCGACGACGGCGCCGACCAGCGAGGAGAGCAGGACGATCGGCAGCAGATAGGTCCAGCCCAGCCAGGCCCCGAGCATGGCGAGCAGCTTGAAGTCGCCATAGCCCATGCCCTCCTTGCCGGTGAGCAGCTTGAACAGCCAGTAGACGGCCCACAGGCTCAGATAACCGGCGAGCGCGCCGACGATCGCGGCGCGGCTATCGGCGAACAGCCCGAACAGGCTCAGGCCCAGCCCCAGCCACAGGAACGGCAGCGTGATGGCGTCGGGCAGAAGCTGGCGGTCGAAATCGATCACGCTGAGGGCGATCAGCGCCCAGGTCAGGGCCAGTGCGCCGGCGGTCTCCCATGAAACCCCGAATTTCCAGGCGACGACCATGGAGAGCACCGCCGTGGCGGCCTCGATCAGGGGGTAACGCGCGGAGATGTGTGCGCCGCAGCCCGAGCAGCGTCCGCGCAGCATCAGGTAACTCAGGATCGGGACGTTTTCCAGCGCCGTGATGGCGTGGCCGCAGTGCGGACAGCGGGAGCGGGGCGTCGCGAGATTGAAACGCCCGGGCTCGCCCGGCGCCTCCGTGGGTGTCCGTGTCTCCTCGAGAGACTCCGCGCACTGCGCGCGCCACTGGCGCTCCATCATCACCGGCAGGCGCAGGATGACCACGTTGAGGAAGCTGCCGATCATCAGGCTGAACAGCCCGACGATCAGGACGAAGGCGACGGGGTTTCCCTGGAGGAGGTGGACGATTTCCATTGCCCGAGTATATAGAGAAAGAGTTACATCATTGTAGGGTGGGCACGCGGGAATAAGGGGACAGATTTAAATCTGTCCCCTGGTTACATGTCCCCTAGTTACACCACCTGGCCCATCTTGAAGATCGGCAGATACATGGCCACGACCAGACCGCCGATCACGACGCCGAGGAAGGCCATGATCATCGGTTCGAGCAGGCTGCTCAGCCCGTCGACGGCGTCGTCGACCTCCTGTTCGTAGAAGTCGGCGACCTTGCCGAGCATGGAGTCGATCGAGCCCGCCTCCTCGCCGATCGCGACCATCTGCACCACCATATTGGGGAACAGCTCGGTCTGTTTCATGCTCTGGTTCAGCGGCGAGCCGGTGGCGATCTCGTCGCGGATGCGCAATATGCCCTCGCTGTAGACGATGTTGCCCGAGGCCCCGGCCACGGTCCCCATCGCCTCCACCAGCGGCACGCCGGCGGCGAACATGGTCGAGAGCGTGCGGGCGAAGCGGGCGATGGCCGCCTTGGTCAGCAGGCTTCCGAAGATCGGCAGCTTGAGGACGAGGCGGTCCAGCATGTGGCGGAACTTGCGCGAGCGCTTCTTGGTCTCGATGAAGGCGTAGATCGCGCCGCCGATGCCACCGAAGATCGCCCACCACCAGTTCTGGAACAGTTTGGAGAGATTGACCACGAACATGGTCATGGCCGGCAGGTCGGCGCCGAAGTTGGAGAACATCTCCTGGAACTGCGGGATCACGAACAGCAGCAGGATGGTCGTGACGATGAAGGCCACCACGATCACGGCGACGGGATAGAACATCGCCTTCTTGATCTTGCTCTTCATCGCCTCGGTCTTTTCCTTGTAGGTGGCGATTTTGTCGAGCAGCCCTTCCAGGATACCCGCCTGTTCGCCCGCGTTGACCAGATTGCAATAGAGGTCATCGAACTGGAGCGGGCGCTTGCCCAGGGCCTCGGCCAGCGGATTGCCCGCCTCCACGTCGGCCTTGACTCCCAGGATCAGCTCCGCCATGGCCGGGTTCTCGTGACCGCGGCCGATGATCTCGAAGGACTGCACCAGCGGCACGCCGGAGGACATCATGGTCGCCATCTGGCGGCTGAAGATCGCGATGTCGCCCTGGGTGATCTTCTTCTTGCGCCGGCCGCCGAACAGCGATTCGGCCTTTTTCTTCACCCGTGTCGGATTGATGCCCTGGCGCCGCAGCTCGGCCTTGGCCAGGGACATGTTCGCGCTGCGGGTCTCGCCGCGCACCCTGTTGCCAGACTTGTTGGTGCCTTCCCAGGCGAAGAGCATGAGTTTCTGTGCCTTTGCTGTCATGTGTCTTACTCCGTGATGACCCGGTTCAGTTCCTCGAGGCTCAGGATGCCGGCCTTGACCTTCTTCAGCCCCGACTGGTGCAGGTCGCAGACGCCTTCCTTTTGAGCCTGTTCCGCCAGGTCGATGGAATTCCCGCCGGCCATGATGATCCGGCCCATCTCGAGCGAGATCGGCATGACCTGGTAGATGCCGACCCGTCCCTTATACCCGTCGTTGCACTGCTCGCAGCCGACCGCCTTGTAGACCTCGAAGCTACCGATGTCCCCTTCCGTGAAACCCTCGTCGAGCAGGGCCTGTCTGGGCAGATGCACCGGCTGCTTACAATGCGGGCACAGGCGCCGGCCCAGGCGCTGGGCGATGATCAGCGACACGGCGGAGGCGATGTTGAACGGCGCGATGCCCATGTTGACCATGCGCGTCAGGGTCTTGGGCGCATCGTTGGTGTGCAGTGTGGACAGCACCAGGTGACCGGTCTGCGCCGCCTTGATGGCGATATCGCCGGTCTCCTTGTCGCGGATCTCACCGACCATGATGACGTCGGGGTCCTGGCGCAGAAAGGCCTTCAGGGCGCTGGAGAAGGTCAGGCCCGCCTTGGGATTGACGTTGACCTGGTTGATGCCGGGCAGATTGATCTCCGCCGGGTCCTCCGCGGTCGAGATGTTGCGGTCTTCCGTGTTCAGGATATTGAGGCCGGTATACAGAGATACCGTCTTGCCGCTGCCGGTGGGACCGGTGACCAGGATCATGCCGTAGGGCTTGGCCAGCGCGTCCATATAGAGCTGTTTCTGGTCCGGCTCATAGCCCAGCGCATCGATGCCGAGCTTCGCGCTGCTGGGGTCGAGGATACGCATCACGATCTTCTCGCCGAACAGCGTGGGGCAGGTGCTGACGCGGAAGTCGATGGCGCGGTTCTTGGACAGCTTCATCTTCATGCGCCCGTCCTGGGGCACGCGGCGCTCGGAGATGTCGAGCTGGGACATGACCTTGAGGCGGGCCGCGATCTTGGTGGCCAGGGCCTGCGGCGGCGCGGTGACCTCCTTCAGGATGCCGTCCATGCGGAAGCGCACGCGATAGGTCTTCTCGTAGGGTTCGAAGTGCAGGTCCGAGGCGCCCTTGTTGATGGCGTCCAGCAGCACCTTGTTGACGAAGCGCACGATCGGGGTGTCGTCGACCTCGAACTCGCCCGCGCCGACGTCGGTGTTTTCCTCTTCGCCGGAGGAAATGTCGAGGGCGTCCAGGTCGGCGTCCTGCAGGCCCTCCATCGTCGTGTCATGGGCCTCGATCAGCCGGGCGATGGTCTGGGCCAGCTTTTTGTCCTCGACCAGGATCGGCTCGGTGGTGGCGCCGGCGTGGAACTTGATCTCGTCCAGCGCCTGCAGATTGGTCGGGTCGGACATGCCGACGAACAACCGGCTGCCACGCTTGAACAGCGGCAGGACATGGTGTTTGGTGATGAGCTTCTCGCTGACCAGTTTGAAGGCGCAGACCTCGAGGTCCATCGCGTCCAGGTCGAACAGCGGGAGGCCGAACTCGCGCGAGGCGGTGGAGGCGATGGCGCGGCTGTCCAGGATATTCTGGTCCACCAGGTGGCGAACCAGTGGCACCTTCTGACTGGCGGACTCCTCGAGCGCCGAAGCCGCCTTGTCGGCGGACAACAGGTTTTCCTCGACCAGCCGGCGCGCGAGGCCATTGAACTGGAGGGAGACGTGGCTGGCCGGCATGCTCATTACGTATGTGTCCCTATTAGTCTTTTTCCTAACAGCTTAGGTATCGGCCTTGTGCTGAGGGAATTTAGTTGTGGTTTCATATCGTGACACCTGTCACATGACAGGTGGGACCTCTATATAGATAAAAAACGAGGCACCCACAGGGTGCCTCGTTATTCAGGTTTAAAAATGTATTTGTTATTACGAGCGGCAGTTGCTCGGGCGGTACTTGGATTGCAGAGTGCCTGCGGTGCCGATCGAGTCGTCACAGCTCCAAGAGATACGGCCCTCAGGAATTGTGCCCGAAGCCAGCTGAGCGCCTGTGTCGTCTACCGGAACCAGAACGAGCGTTGCACCACTGTCGATGGCCGAATCATAAGTGATCACGATTTCACCGGTACCAGTATCTACGACAACCGAAGCAACATTGCCAGTAGCCGCAGGGGGGGTCCAGCCTGCATCCAGAGCCGCGCCATTCGCGGCATTCTCGGCGACAGTTGCCTTGGCGGCGGCCGCCAGATTCAGACCTTCCGTCACCTTCGCGCGCACGGTGTAGTCCTGATACGCCGGGATCGCGACGGCGGCCAGGATGCCGATGATCGCGACGACGATCATGAGTTCGATCAGGGTAAAGCCTTTTTGCATCTTCTTCATTGAGGTCTCTCCTAAGGATTGAGGTCGGTGTCTCATGTCACTGAAAACTATTTATGACTTTGCTCTTTGGTCCAGGCTCGGTGCTATATGCATGCCTTGCGCAAAAGTTTGCACGAAGCATGCCAAGTGAGAGGCCGGATGCAAAATCGGGAGGGAGACCGGGGCCGCCGGGCCGGAAACGTGATGAAGGTCACGAATATCGTCCGCCGCCATGCGCCCACGCATGGGAAAACCCGTGAGCGGCCGCGCTCCCTCCCTGGATTACGGCCGACGACCTGCGGGTCTTGAGCAGGTAGTGCGGATTTTCAACACATCCCGCGCGGAAAGGGAATACGGAGTATGGGCTAAGGATTTAGTGCTAGGGGGGCATGGACCCGCAGCCCCGCAGCCCGGGGACAGATTTCAAATCTGTCCCCTAAGGATCGTCAAGGGGGTGGATTTGGGGAGAAGGGGACGGACTTAAGTCCGTCCCCGATTTCGCTCTACGGACTTCTCTCTGCCCCTAGGGGCAGAGAGTGGGTTTATGCAATCTTATGCAATTAAAGTTGCGTAAAAAGCCGAGATGGGATTTATACGCAATGACTGCAACAAATAAGCTTGTAGGGTAGGCATGGAGTTCGTGCCCACCCTGCATATGGAGTGTGAGATTCGGGGACAGATTTGAAATCTGTCCCCGACTTCGCTGCGATTTCCAGATTCCGCTATTCCAGCCCCAGCTTCTTCAGCCGGTAACGCAGGGCGCCGAAGGAGATGCCGAGCAGGCGGGCGGCGGCGGTCTTGTTGTGCCGCGCCTGTTCCAGGGCGCGCAGGATGGTTTCCTTTTCGATGTTCCCCAGATAGGGCTCGAGCGGGAGTTCTCCGGCGGCCGGCGCGGCGTTGTCCGCGTGCCCCCGGGGCGCGGCGAGTTGCAGGTCCTCTTCCCGGATGACGCCCTGTTCGCACAGCGTCATCGCGCGTTCGAGGATATTCTCCAGCTCCCGCACGTTGCCGGGAAAGGCGTAACGCATCAGCGCCGTCAGCGCGGTATTGCTCAATTGCGGCGGCTCCTCCCCGCCATGGGTGGAGAGTCCGCGCAGGACGTGCTCGACGAGCTGCGGGATGTCATCCGCGCGCTCGCGCAGCGCCGGCATCGGGAGCTCGATCACATTGATGCGGTAGAACAGGTCCTGGCGGAAGGCATTGTCCCGCACCAGCGCGGCGAGATCCTTGTGGGTGGCGCTCAGGATGCGCACATCGATCGGGGCTTCCTTCTGCTCGCCAACCGGGCGGATCGCCTTTTCCTGGATCGCGCGCAGCAGCTTGACCTGCATGTGCAGCGGCAGATCGGCGACCTCGTCGAGGAACAGCGTGCCGCCATGCGCGGCCTGGAACAGGCCTTCCTTGTTGCCGGTCGCGCCGGTGAAGCTGCCCTTTTTGTGGCCGAAGAATTCGCTCTCCATCAGCGCCTCGGGGATCGCGCCGCAGTTGACCGGGACGAAAGGCTTGTCCGAGCGCGGCCCCTGCTCGTGAATCAGGCGCGCGGCGAGTTCCTTGCCGGTGCCGGATTCGCCGCTGATGTACACCGGCGCCTGGCTGCGTGCCAGTTTCGCGATGGTGGCGCGCGTGTTCCTCATCGCGGGTGAATCACCCAGCAGCGCGAGCGCGGAGCGTTCCGCCTTGTGTCGATGCTTGAGCTTGAGGGCGGTATTGACCAGTGCGCGCAGGGCCTGCAGATCCACCGGCTTGGAGACGAAATCGAAGGCGCCTGCCTTGAGGGCCTGCACCGCGGATTCGACGTTGCCATGGGCGGTGATGACCGCGGTGGGAATGTCGGCATAGGCGTCCTGGATATATTCCACCAGATCGATGCCATTGCCATCGGGCAGGCGCATGTCGGTCAGGCACAGATCGAAGCGTTCGCGGCCCAGCAGCGCCTTGGCCTGGGCGACATCCGCGGCGCCGCGGCAATCGATCTCCATCCGTCCCAGTGTCAGTATGAGCAGTTCCCGGATGTCGGGTTCGTCGTCGACGATCAGTGCCAGCGCGCGCGACATGGTCAGGCCACCTGTCTGCGCCGGGGATCGGCGAAGGTGATGCGGAAGCGGCCGCCGCCGAGCGGGTTGGCCAGATAATTCAGGCGCGCCTGGTTGCTGGCGCAGAGCTCGCGCGCGATGTAGAGGCCCATGCCGGTGCCGTCGCTCGCGGTGGTGAAGAAGGGTTCGAAAATCTGCTGTTGAAGCTTCGGGTCCACGCCCGGGCCGCTATCGATCACATCCAGATAGGGATGATTCGAGTCCGCGACGATGCCGGCGCGCAGTATCAGCCTGCCATCGGCGGACCCATGCTTGATGCCATTCTGGCACAGGTTCCACAGCACCTGGTGCAGTTGTCCGGGATCCATCTGCACGCGGGTGTCGCCGGGTGTCACTTCCAGCCGGATTCGACCCGGAGCCAGCCCCTCACCGGCGGTGAATTCATTGATGAACTGGTTCAGCCAGGGCTTGAGCATCAGCTCTTCTGGTTGGGTCCGTCCGCGGCGGCTGAGCTGCATGATGTTTTCGATGATCGCGTTCACCCGCGCGGAATGCTCCTGGATGATTTCCGTCAGGCGGGTGTCGCCGGGATCCAGTTGCGGGGATTCCGCCAGCAGCTGGCTGGCGTGGCTGATCGCACCGAGCGGGTTCCGCACCTCGTGCGCGATACTCGCGGTGAGACGCCCGAGTGAGGCGAGCTTGAGCTGTTGCGCCTGCTGGGTCAGCGCCGCCATGTCCTCGAGAAAGATCAGTGTGCCGGCGGAAGGGTCGGTGCCGAGACGGGCGAATTTCGGCAGCACCTCCGGCGCGGATTCCGACAGACGGAAGCTCTGCGGCTCGTAGATGTCGTTGTTCCACCATTCGCGTAACTGACGGTCGAGTTCGGCCGAGGCCTGCTTGATCGGTCTGCCTTCGGCCCTGGTCGTAAGTTCGAGCAGGCGCGTGGCCGAAGCGTTGATCAGGCGGATGGAAAAATTGTCGTCGACCACCAGTATCCCGGTTTGCATGCGCTGGATGACATACTCGGTGAGTTGCGCCATGTTCGCAAGATCCACCCCGCGGCGTTCCGCCAGCGCCTGGCTCTCGCGCAGCCGGCGCGCGAGCACGTGGGCGAGGATCGCCGTGGCGAAAAAGCTGGCACCGAGCAGTCCGGCGTGGGTGTAGTTGGGGGACAGCGCGGTACCTTCCAGCCAGGAGTACGCCTGTTCGATCAGTACCGCGAGACTCGCGATGGCGGCGAACAGGCGCGAGGTGCGCCCCGCCATGATCAGGCTGCCGCCCGCGATGGAGATGATCAGCAGCATGCCGAGGCCGCTGCGCACCCCGCCGCTGGCGTGCATCAGCAGCGTGATCGCCAGGATGTCCGCCATGACCTGCAGATAGGCCTGGGCATTGAATCCGGGGCGCCGCCACTTGATGGTGAAGAGCGCGCAGACGGCGAGCAGCGCGTAGGCCATGCTGGTCGTTGAAAACAGCGTGCTGCCGTATTCGCCCGTCGGCAGCCGCGGGCGGTCGACCAAGCTCAACAATACGAATACGCTCGCCAGACACACGCGGAAATAATTGAGATAGAGGAGCTGCTTCCACTCCATATCACCGGCGTGGTGCGGGAGCGCAGCTTCACCAGAGCGCGCGGGGCGACCCTTATATCGCGCCGGATTGTCGACGGAGGCATTCATATGGGGGGCATTGTGCGATGTGTGGTCGTAGTGATGTCCGACAGGTATTCGGTCGGCGCAGGGGGGAAGTTTAGGGATTGGCCGCTTATGACATCGCGCGTGATCCAGGCGGTCGGCTTGATGGTCAAAATTCCGGCTGTCTGTGGACTTCTGTTGATTGGCAGGCGATGGGGTATTCGTGACGGATCGCCGGACTTCGATATGCACCGTCATTTATTTTATTTAATATTTACATAGAGTTACATATTTTTCTGGTGTTGCCTTGGTTGGCGTGCAGCCGTGTCCTGGGAGTCTTGGCGCAGGCCGGTCTTGCCGGGATATTGACGGAGGGATAGAATTCTATGTGCGTTGCCTGTATTCGCAACGGGTCAATTATCTAATGCCACAGGATGTGGGAAGAGGCTTAGGGGTATTAGACATGAACGGGCTGAAAGACACCTCCAGACGTGATTTCCTCAAGAAGACGACGTATGTGGTGCCGGTGGTTCTGACGTTGAGCGCCACTCCGGCGCTGGCGGGCAAGGGCTCCTACCACAAGAAGAAGTGCAACAACGGAGTCGGCAATGGCCCCGATTGCTTGCCGCCGGGCATTGAAAAGAACGGCAAGCACTATCTGGATAACGATGACAAATGGGGTAAGCCTGGCAAGCCCCAGAATCGTGGCGGGTTCAAAAAATACAAGTAAGGCAGGTTTGAAACTTCTGCTGAGGGCCCCTTCACGGGGCCCTTGTTTTTTCCGGGGGGTCCGCCCTGGTCGTGTGAACGTCGCTTCACTCGACGTACGTCATCCCGCCTCTCAATTGATCATCCTGCTGTGTCTATGGCCTCGACGATGCGATCGCGCAGGTCATGGGGCACACGCTTGGAGGTCGAGCCGAGGATGATCAGCAGGAACATCGCGGTTATCACCACCTCGCGCACCAGCGCGGAAAACGGCGAGTAGCCGCCGGGGGGATGTTCGCCGTAGCCGTAGGCGAAGCCGGTCGACGCGCCGAAACCGGCCTGGCCGCTCGCGATGATATACAACACCCCGACCGCCACCAACCCGCCCAGCACCTGGGCCGCGATGTATGGCGCCAGTTGCGCCGCCGGGAAGCGGCCGCCCGCCCATAGGCCGATCGATACCGCGGGGTCGAGATGGCAACCGGAGATGTGGCCGATGCCGGCCTTTGGGAATGCCATCGCCAGCACCGCGCTGCCGCAGTCGCCCGGCATCAGCCAGAAGGTACCGAAAAACTCCGCGCCGTATGGTTTCATGGTGATGTTTCTTGCATCACGACCGATGGGTAACATCCGGGACACGGGACGCAAGTACGCCCATCTACCTTACACCCCCTGTGCCACGACTCCGGGATCCGTTCAGCTTCGTTTCAGCCTGCCGCGCTAAGGTGGGCGCATCGAACAGGTCTACAGAAGGGCGTCCGATGCGCAACTCATTCACTGTATCCGTATGGGATCCGCTGGTCCGGGTCTTCCACTGGCTGCTGGTCGCCGGCTTCTTCACCGCCTATTTCAGCGAAGACGATTTCATGACGCTGCACGCCTGGGCCGGCTATCTGGTGCTGTCTCTGCTGGCCTTTCGTATCGCATGGGGATTCGTTGGGCCGCGCCATGCGCGTTTCAGCGATTTCGTCGCCTCGCCGTGGCGGGCGCTGCGTTATCTCGGTAGCCTCTTCACCGGCCGCGCGCCGCGCCACCTCGGCCACAACCCGGCCGGCGGCCTGATGATCATCGCGCTGCTGATCGGCCTGACCCTGACCGGAGTGACCGGGCTGGTGGTGTACGGCGTCGAGGAACACGCCGGCCCGCTGGCGACGTACGTCGCGCACTGGTCCCGTTCCACCGGCAAGTCGTTCGAGGAAGTCCACGAATTCCTGGCGAACGGCGTACTGCTGCTGGTGTTCGTCCACGTCGCCGGCGTCCTGATGGAGAGCCTCCTGCACCGGGAGAACCTGGTCAAGGCGATGTGGACGGGTGAGAAGCGCCTCGATTGAAGAAACCGCGGAGGAAAGCGAGATGAAACGACAGACCCTGGTTCCACTCCTGCTGCTCGGCCTGATGCTGAGCGCGACCGCGGGCGCCACCGTGGTGGACGAGCTGCTGGGAGAATATCGTGCGGCCGGTGCCGGCGGGTTTTCCGCCGACCGCGGTCGCGCGCTGTGGGCACGGGAATTTACCGGCGAGGCCGGTGCGCCGCGCTCATGCGTCACCTGCCACGGCAACGATCCGACTCAACCCGGCCGACACGTAAAAACCAATAAGCCCATCGACCCGCTTGCCCCATCGGTTGCGCCGCGGCGTCTGACCGATGGGAAGGAGATCGAGAAGTGGTTCAAACGCAACTGCGACTGGACGCTGGGGCGCGAATGCACACCGCAGGAGAAGGGCGACGTGCTGACTTATCTGAGACAACTGTGATGCCACGACAGGAGGATACCGCCATGAGGAAAACCATAGCCTTGTTCATGATCGTCGCGACGCTGTCAACCTTCATCGGGCTCGCGGCGGCGGATGACGACCATCGCCCGTGGCGCCGCGGCTCGGAGGTCGCCCCGGTGACCGATCCCGTTTATCTTCGCGAATGCGGCGACTGTCATCTGGCCTACCCGCCGGGCTTGTTGCCGGCGCGATCCTGGCAGGCAATAATGAACGGCCTCGAGGATCATTTCGGTGATAACGCCGCACTGGACGCCACCACGCAAGGCCAGCTGCTGGACTACCTGACGCGGAACAGCGCCGATCATGCCGACTACCCGCGCTCACGCAAGATCGCGCGCCAGCTCACCGCGGGCGATACGCTGCTGCGTATCAGCGAGTTGCCGTTCTTCCGCAGTGAGCACGATGAACTGACGCCCGCGATGGTGCGCGACAACCCCGAGGTCGGCAGTTTCAGCCGCTGCAACGCCTGTCACAGGCGGGCCGAACAAGGCTCGTTCCGCGAGCACGAGATCGACATTCCCGGCTACGGCCGTTGGGAGGATTGAGCCATGCGCCATCTCGTCCTGCTGTCCCTGCTGCTGATCAGCCTGGCGCCGCCGGCCTTGTTTGCGCGCGACGACGACCATGAGAAGGCGCGCCGACTGCGCGAGGCTGGCGAGATCCAGCCGCTGGAAGCTATCCTGGAACAGGTGCGCCGCGTGCAACCGGGCAAGGTGATCGAGGTTGATCTCGACCGCGAGCACGGCATCCACGTCTACGAGATCGAGGTGCTCGACGCCGACGGCGTGGTGTGGGAACTGGAGCTCGATGCGCGGGACGGCGCGGTGCTGAAGCACAAGAGGGACTGAACGCTGTGCGTCTGCTGCTGGTGGAGGACGATGACCGGCTGAGTGCGCAGCTCAGGAGCGACCTGGGGCGCGCCGGCTACGCCGTGGACGTGGCGGGCGACGGCGAACGGGGCGAGTTTCTCGGTGACACCGAGCCCTACGACGTGATCGTGCTGGATCTCGGGCTGCCCCGCCGCCCCGGCCTGCAGGTACTGGCCAACTGGCGCGGCCGCGGCAACCGCACGCCGGTGATCGTGCTCACCGCGCGCGATGCTTGGCACGAGCGGGTGGAGGGCTTCAAGGCCGGCGCCGACGATTATCTCGGCAAGCCGTTCCACGTCGAGGAGCTGCTCGCGCGCCTTGCCGCCCTGATCAAGCGCAGCAAGGGCCAGGGCGGCGGACGGTTGCGGTCCGGAAGTCTCGCGCTGGACGAGGAACGGCAGTGCGCGATCCGCGGCGATGGGGAACCGGTCGCGCTCACCGGCACGGAATTCCGCCTGTTGCGCTATTTCATGCTGCATCCCAACCGCATCCTGTCCAAATCGACGCTGGGCGAGCACGTCTACGACTATGACGGCGAGAAGGACAGCAACGTGCTCGAAGTATACGTCAATCGCCTGCGGCAGAAACTCGGGCCGCGGATCATCGTGACCCGGCGCGGCCAGGGCTACGTCTTCGCGCCGCCGGAATGACGCGCTCGCTGCAGTCCCGTCTCGGCCTCGGCCTCGCCCTCAGCCTGGCGGCGATCTTCGTCGTGCAATGGCTGGCTGTCAGCGCCGCCATCCGCTACGTCGTCCATGGGCAGATACAGACGCGCCTGCAGCACGATGCCGAGACGCTGCTGGCCCTGCTGGAGGTCCCGCCCGCGGGCGCCCCGCGGTTTCCCTTCGATACCGTGAGTCCGATCTACCACCAGCCGTTCTCCGGCCACTATTACCGCGTCGAGATCGACGGTGCGGTCGCGCGCTCCCGCTCGCTATGGGACGAGGAGTTGTCGCTGCCGGCCGGCGGCATGAATGAAACACAGGGTCCGCGCGGCCAGCAATTGCTGGTGCTGGACCGCGCTTATCAGAAAGGCGGCCGTCCCGTGCGCATCGTGGTCGCCGAGGACATGACGCCGCTGAGCCGGGAGATCCGCCGGCTGCAATACGTTTATGCCGCCATGTCGCTCGTCTTTTTCACCGTCCTGCTCGCCCTGCAGGTGGTGCTGCTGCGGCGCAACCTGGCGCCGCTGCAGCACCTGCGCGCCGAGGTGTGCGAGCTGGAACAAGGTGGGCGCGCCGCCCTGAGCGAGGACGTGCCCGGCGAGGTCGTGCCGCTGGTGCGCGAGATCAACCGCCTGCTCGCGGCGCTGACCGAGCGCCTGCGGCGCTCGCGCAACGCCGTGGGCAACCTCGCCCACGCCGTCAAGGCGCCGCTCACCGTTATTGCCCAGCAGGCGCAGCGCCCGGAACTGGAGGCGTTTCCGGACCTGCGCGACGGCCTGCGCCGGCCGGTGGAGCAGGTCCGCGGGCTGGTCGCGCGCGAACTGAAGCGGGCGCGCATCGCCGGCGCCGCCGGCACGCGCGCGCTCGCCGAGCTGCCGCGCGACGTCGACGATCTGGTCGCGACGCTGCGGGCGATCTACCGCGACAAGGCGCTCGACATCCGGGTACAACTGCCGGCGGAGACGCGCTGCGCGATGGAGCGCGAGGACCTGCTGGAAATGCTCGGCAACCTGCTCGACAACGCCTGCAAGTGGGCGGCCGGCGCGGTGACATTGACGATCAGCCACGACAATGGCGACTGGCGCTTCGCGGTGGAGGACGACGGCCCCGGCGCCGAGCCGGTCGACTATGCCGAACTGACGCGGCGCGGCGTCCGGCTGGACGAGACCGCCGACGGCCATGGCCTGGGGCTGGCGATCGTGCAGGACATCGTCACGGCCTACCGCGGCCAGCTCGTGCTGGAGCGCTCGGAGTGCCTGGGCGGCTTCGCCGCCGTCGTCACGCTGCCTCTGGCCGGCGACACCGCAGCCTAGGTATTCTCCACCCGGTATTCACCGCTTCAGCGCCCCGGAGAGGTTCTAAGTGATTCTATTGGTCGGGGTGACACGATTCGAACGTGCGACACCTGCCTCCCGAAGGCAGTGCTCTACCAGGCTGAGCTACACCCCGCGACGGGATCGGTCAATATGATCGATTGACGGAAAATTCGGCCAGGGCGTACATAGCCTCCCGATAGGGGGACGCCGGAAGAACCGCGAGGGCCGCGGCCGCCTTGGCGGCTTCGTCCCGGGCCGAGCGCGCAGTGTAAGCCAACGCCTCCGTGGATTCAATGGCTTTCAGCACCTCGGCGATCTTTTCCCGGCCGCCGTGCACGATGGCGTTGCGGATGATCGCAGCCTCCTGAGGGTTGCCCCGGCGCAGGGCGTGGATCAGGGGTAGCGTGGGTTTGCCGGCGGCGAGGTCGTCGCCGACGTTCTTGCCGATGTGCTGGGAGCTGCCCGAATAATCCAGCACGTCATCGATCAATTGGAAGGCGGTGCCAAGGTGCCGGCCGTACGCGGCCATGGCCTCCTCCTCCGCGGCCGATGCACCGCTGACGATGGCGCCGACCTGGGCCGCCGCCTCGAACAGTTTGGCGGTCTTGCAGCGGATCACCTCCAGGTAGCGCTCCTCCGTGGTGTCGGCGTCGTTGCTGCTCAGCAGCTGCATGACCTCGCCTTCGGCAATGACATTGGTAGCGCGGGCCATGATTTCCATCACGCGCATGCTTTTCACGGTCACCATCATCTCGAAGGCGCGTGAATAGAGGAAATCCCCGACCAGGACGCTGGCCTCGTTACCCCATACCGCATTGGCGGTCTCCTTGCCGCGGCGCAGTTCCGATGCGTCCACGACGTCGTCGTGCAGCAGGGTCGCGGTATGGATGAATTCGATGATGGCGGCGAGGTCGATGTGACTTGCCCCCGGGTAGCCGAGGGCGCGCGCGCTGAGCAGCACCAGGATCGGGCGCAGGCGCTTGCCTCCACTGTTAACTATATAAAAACTCAGCTGATTTATTAGCGCGACCTCGGTCTGCAGGCGTGCGTGGATCAGTGCGTTGACCGCCTGGAGGTCGGACGCGACACAGGACTGGATCTCGTCGAGGTCCATCGAGGTCGGAGCGATTTTCAGCGGCGAGTTCACCTGAGGCCATGACCCCGTTTGCAAGGGATTGCGGGTTGATATTCAAGGAGAAGGAAGTCAGTGTAGAGGGTGTCCGCCGGTGTGGCAAGTGGGGGCGGGAACGGCGTTGACCTCTCCGGGGCGATTGGTTAAAATGCCCTCCTTTTGCATTCCCTCATTGGTTTTTGGCGATTTTTTTCACGGCTGGAGCTGGATATGTACGCGGTTTTCGAGACAGGCGGTAAGCAGTACCGGGCCCAGGAAGGCGATGTCATCCGGGTCGAGAAGCTGGATGCGGGCGAGGGCGCGGCGATCGCCATCGAGAAAGTGCTGATGGTCTCGGACGGGGATTCGGTGCGGATCGGTACCCCCTATGTCGCCGGCGGCAAGGTCAGCGCCACCGTCAAGGCGCACGGCCGCGGCGAGAAGATCCGCATCGTCAAGCACCGCCGTCGCAAGCATTATCATCGCGAGATGGGTCACCGGCAGCACTATACCGAGCTGCAGATCACCGGTATTTCCGCAAGCTGAAGATTTTAGAGGCAGGGCACCATGGCACATAAAAAGGCAGGCGGCAGTAGCCGCAACGGACGCGATTCAGAGTCGAAACGCCTGGGCGTGAAGCGCTTCGGCGGTGAGAGCGTGGAGGCGGGCAACATCATCATCCGGCAACGCGGCACGCGTTTCCATGCGGGCCGGCACGTGGCCATGGGCCGCGACCATACCCTGTTCGCGATCGCGGACGGCGTCGTCCAGTTCGAGGTCAAGGGTCCGCACAAGCGCCGTTACGTGAACGTCGTGCCGGCGTGAACCGGCTGCGGTAGTGGCGCACGAGACCCCGTCCTCGCACGGGGTTTTTTGTTTCAGGTACAAGGGAAAAGATACAAGAGTACGAATGCGCCGGCGGCGCACGCCTCTTCTCCCCCTTTTCCCTTTGCTCTTTCATCTTTACTCTGTTCCTATATGAAATTCGTCGACGAAGTCACCATTCAGGTCAAGGCCGGCGACGGCGGTAACGGTTGCGTGAGCTTCCGGCGCGAGAAATTCGTCCCGATGGGCGGGCCGGACGGGGGCGATGGGGGTGACGGTGCCAGCGTCCTGCTGCTCGGCGACGCGAACATCAATACCCTGGTCGATTTCCGTCATGCGCGCTCCTTCAACGCCCCGCGCGGCGAGAACGGCAGCGGCGCGAACTGCACCGGCCGCAGCGGCGAGGATCTCCGGATCCGCGTGCCCGTCGGCACCATCGTGACCGACGAGGAGACCGGCGAGTGCATCGGCGAACTGCTGGCGCCGGGACAGTTGCTGCGGGTGGCGCAGGGCGGGTACCACGGCCTCGGCAACGCCCGCTTCAAGAGCAGCACCAACCGCTCTCCGCGCCGGGCCACGCCCGGTACGCCGGGCGAGGCGCGCCGTCTCCGCCTCGAGCTCAAGGTGCTGGCGGACGTCGGCCTGCTCGGCTTGCCCAACGCCGGCAAGTCCACGTTGATCCGCGCCGTTTCCAGCGCGCGCCCGAAGGTGGCCGATTATCCCTTCACCACGCTCTACCCGCATCTCGGGGTCGTGGCGGTGGGCCCGCACCGCAGTTTCGTGGTGGCGGATATCCCCGGGTTGATCGAGGGCGCCTCCAGCGGCGCCGGGCTCGGGGTGCGTTTCCTCAAGCACCTCGCGCGTACGCGGCTGTTGCTGCACCTGGTCGATGTCGCCCCGCTCGATCCCGCCGAAGAGCCGGTGCGCGCCGTGCGCGCGATCGAGCATGAGCTGCATGAATTCGGCGCCGACCTCCCCGCGCGGGAGCGCTGGCTGGTGCTGAACAAGGTCGATCTGATGCCGGAAGACGAACGCGATGCGGTTTGCCAGGACATCCTGCGCCGGCTCGACTGGCAGGGACCGTATTTCACGATCTCCGCCTTGTCCGGCCTCGGCGTGCGGGAACTGAGCGAGCGGATCATGGCCTGGCTGGAGCAGCAGGCGGCCAGCGAGCCCGCGGAGCCTGTGGGGCTGGAAAGAGAAGACGGAGAGGGCGGGGTTGAGTGAGGCCGGCCGTGGAGAGGGGACAGACTTAAGTCCGTCCCCGGGGCGCAAAACTCTACGATGAATCCGCGGCGGTCGCCCGGAGGACGCGCAGCGGGATCCGGGGACGAATTGGTATAATCCCCCGGATTCCGGCGCTGCGCGGAACGGGAGTGGACGGACTTGAACCCGTCTCCGGGTCGCCGTAGGTTGGGCTGAATGGAATGAAGCCCAACTGTGCGTCGCGGATCCGTCGGGCTTCGCGTTGCCTGGCCCGGCCTGCGCCGCGACGAAGCCGGCGGATGGGGCGGACTTGAGCCTGCCCCGGGTGGTCGTAGAATACAGAACGAAGGGAAAGATGACGCGTCGGAGGGGTAATCGATATTCGCCGGAGGTGCGCCGGAGGCGCGCGCCAGCCCTTTATTTCCGTGCCTTTTCCCTCTCCTCTCCGGCGGTTCCCGCGCGATGAAGACCCGCGAACAACTCGGTCGATCCCGGCGTTGGGTGGTGAAGGTCGGCAGCTCGCTGCTGACGAACGAAGGCCGCGGTCTGGATCGCGCGCTGATGGCGCAGTGGGTGGAGCAGATCGCGGCGCTGCGCGGCGAAGGCGTGGAGGTCGTCCTGGTGTCGTCCGGGGCCGTTTCCGAGGGTGTGAAACGGCTGGGCTGGGAGCGCCGTCCGCAGGCTCTGCACGAATTGCAGGCGGCGGCGGCGGTGGGACAGATGGGGCTGATCGAGGCCTATGAAAACTGCTTCCAGCGTTTCGGCCTGCGCACGGCCCAGGTCTTGCTGACGCACGACGATCTGGCCGATCGCCGGCGCTATCTCAATGCGCGCAGCACGCTGCGTACCCTGCTCGGCCTGGGCGTGGTGCCCATCGTCAACGAAAACGATACGGTCGCGGTGGAGGAGATCCGCTTCGGCGACAACGACACCCTCGCCGCGCTGGTGGCGAATCTGGTCGAGGCCGAGCTGCTCGTGCTGCTCACCGATCAGCCCGGGATGTACGACCTGGATCCCCGCAAGCACCCCGAGGCCCGTCTGATCGGCGAGGGCCGCGCCGGCGATCCCGAACTCGAGCGCATGGCCTCGGGCGGCGGCATCGGTAGCTGGGGACGGGGCGGAATGGTGACCAAGGTGCGCGCGGCGACCCGCGCCGCGCGTTCGGGTGCGGCCACGCTCATCGCCTGGGGACGCGCGCCGGCGATACTGGCCGGCGTCCGGCGCGGCGAGGAGGTCGGGACCCTGATCCGTCCGGCGCAGGAGCCCTTGCTCGCGCGCAAGCAATGGCTGGCCGGGCAGTTGCAGGTGAGCGGCCAATTGATCGTCGACGATGGTGCGGCGCGCGTCCTGCGCGAATCCGGCCGCAGCCTGCTGCCGGTCGGGGTGGTCGACGTGCGCGGTGATTTCGAGCGCGGCGAGCTCGTGGCCTGCGTCGATCAGCAGGGCCGCGAGGTCGCGCGCGGACTGGTCAATTACGGCGCGGACGAGGCGCGCCGGATCATGCGCCAGCCCAGCGACCGGATCAAGGAACTGCTCGGTTACGAGGATGAGCCCGAGCTGGTGCACCGGGACAATCTGGTGCTGATCTGATCGGCGCCTCGCGCGGACAAAAATAAAGCCGGCGCGGGGGCCGGCTTGCAAAGCAGCAGCAGTGATAAATCCGGTGTGGCGTCAGCCCTGCAGGGTCTTGAGCTGGGCGTTGAGGCGGCTCTTCTGGCGGGCGGCCTTGTTCTTGTCGATGAAACCCTTGCGCGCCATCTTGTCGATCACCGGCACAGCCTTTTGATAGGCGGCGACGGCCTGATCCTTGTCCTTGGTGCCCAGCGCCTTGGCGACGCTCTTGCACGCCGTGCGCAGCGCCGAGCGCAGCGAGGCGTTGTGGGTACGGTGCTTCTCGGCCTGGCGTGCCCGCTTTCTGGCCTGTGCTGTGTTAGCCAACGATCGACTCCTGTGATTAACTGTCCGAAAGGCGGACTACTATGCGGATTTTTGTCCGCCTTGTCAATCCGGAAAGACGGTCGGACCCGCCGCGCGGGATGCGGTTTCGAGGCGGCCAGGGCCGAGAAGAAAAATAACAAGCATTTGATAATTAATAAGAAATGAGCTCGACACGGAACCCCGGCGCCCCGTCGCCCGGGGCGGGGGAGGGGCGTTTTCGATGAGCCGCGGCCTGCTGAGATCGACCGCGGTCGTGGGCGGGATGACCCTGCTGTCACGCATCCTCGGGCTGGTCCGGGACATCGTCATCGCGCGCGTCTTCGGCGCGGGCAGCGGCGCGGACGCCTTCTTCGTCGCCTTCAAGATCCCGAATTTCCTGCGCCGCCTGTTCGCGGAGGGCTCGTTTTCCCAGGCCTTCGTCCCGGTGCTGGCGGGATATCGCGCCCGGAACACGGCGGAGGAGACGCGCGAACTCGCCGCGGCCGCGGCCGGCGTGCTCGGCGGCCTGCTGCTCGTGATCACCGTGCTGGGTATTCTGGCAGCGCCGCTGCTCGTGCTGGTCTTCGCGCCGGGGTTTCTCGCCGATGCGGCGAAGTACGAGCTCACCGTGCAGATGGTGCGCCTGACCTTTCCTTATATACTGTTCATTTCATTGACCGCACTGGCCGGAGGGATCCTGCACAGCTTCGGGCGCTTCGCCGTGCCGGCCTTCACGCCTGCGCTGCTCAATCTGTGCCTGATCGGCGCCACGCTGTGGCTGGCGCCGCATCTACAGGAACCGGTGACCGCGCTCGCCTGGGGCGTGCTCGTCGCCGGCGTGGCGCAACTGCTGTTCCAACTGCCCTTTCTGCGCCGGCTCCGCATGCGTCCCCGCCCGCGCTGGCGGCGCGACCATCCGGGCGTGCGGCGCATCCTCGGGCTGATGCTGCCGGGCATCTTCGGGTCGTCGGTGGTCCAGATCAATCTCCTGATCGATACGCTGGTCGCGTCGTTCCTTGTCACCGGCAGCGTGAGCTGGCTGTATTATTCCGACCGTCTGATGGAGTTTCCGCTCGGCGTGTTCGGCATCGCGCTCGCGACCGTCCTATTGCCGCGCCTGTCGGGTCAGCACGCCGCGGAGGCGGCCGACGAGTACGCGCGCACGCTGGACTGGGCCCTGCGCCTGGTGATCGTGATCGGGACGCCGGCGGCGGCCGGTCTGTTCATGCTCGCCGGCCCGCTGCTCGCCGTTATGTTTCAGTACGGGGAATTCGGGCCCCGTGACGTCGATATGGCCGCCCTGAGCCTGCGCGCCTATGCCCTTGGCCTGCTGGGTTTCATCCTGGTCAAGGTGCTGGCGCCGGCCTTCTTCGCGCGGCAGGACGCGGCGACGCCGGTACGGATCGGGGTCGTCGCGATGCTGGCGAACATCGTCATGAACGTTGCCTTCGTGGTGCCGATGGTGGTCTGGGAGATTCCCGCGCCCCACGCGGGGCTGGCGCTGGCGACCACGCTGGCGGCGTTTCTCAACGCGGGCCTGCTCTTCGCGCGGTTGTATCGGCGAGGGTGGTACCGCCCCGCGCCCGGCTGGCGCCGGCTGTTCCTGCAGGTGGGGGTCGCGGCGGCGGCGATGACGCTCGTGCTCGCGCTGATTGGCGGGGATTCCGCGGCCTGGGCGGGGCCGGACTGGCAGGCGCGCGTGCTGCGGTTGGCCCTGTGCGTCTCGGCCGGGGCGGGCATGTACTTCCTCGTCCTGCGGGCGCTGGGTCTATGCTGGCGCCATGTCGCGCGGCCGCCGGGCGCAGCGTAAGGCCGCCGTGTGAAACCGCATCGCCTTGTTTATAATGGACCCTTTCCGAGGATCGGGTCACGGTTCGAGCGACGCCTACAGTCATGCGATTGATGCGGGGTTTCCGGCAACGTCATTTCCGCCACGGCGGATGCGTCGCCACGATCGGTAATTTCGACGGCATCCATCTCGGCCATCAGGCGGTGCTGGGGCAGGTGGCGGAGAAGGCGTCGGAGCTCGGTCTGCCTTCGGTGGTGATCACCTTCGAGCCGCACCCCCAGGAGTTCTTTCGGCCGGACGACGCCCCGATGCGTCTGACCGGATTCCGCGAGAAGATGCAGACGCTGCGCCGTTACGCGGTCGATCACGTGCTGTGCCTGCGTTTCGACCGGGCGCTCGCGGACATGACGGCGCAGGAGTTCATCCGCACGGTGCTGATCGAATCGCTCGGCGTGCGTTGCCTGGTCATCGGAGCCGACTTCCGCTTCGGCCGGGACCGGCGCGGCGACGTGGCCATGCTGCAGCAGGCCGGTTTTCAGGTGCTGGTGATGCGCGCCTTCGAGATCGGCGACGAGCGGGTGAGCAGCACGCGCATCCGCGCGGCCCTGCGGCAGGGCGATCTCGCGGCGGCGGAGAAATTGCTCGGGCGGAACTACCGGCTCTCCGGCCGGGTGGTGGCGGGCGACCGGCGCGGGCGCCAGCTCGGGTATCCGACGGCGAACATCCATCTGAGCCGACGCGTGCGCGCCCAGTGCGGCTCGCGCCGCGCCCCGGTGGCCGGGGTGTTCGCGGTGCAGGTGTTCGGGCTCGAACGCGAGCCACTGCCCGGAATCGCCAACGTCGGGATGCGTCCCACTGTCAGCGGGAGTCAGTGCCGCCTCGAGGTCCACCTGCTGGATTTCACGGGCGACCTCTACGGGCGTCACCTGCAGGTGGAGTTTCTGACCCGGCTGCGCGACGAGGCGCGCTTCGAGTCGCTGGAGGCGCTCAAGCAGCAGATCCGGCGCGATGAAGACCGCGCGCGCGAATTTTTCGAGCGGCGCATGATCGAACAGCGCCGCCTCGCCGGTCCGATATGAAGAAATGAACAAAAAAAGGGGGACAAAAAAATGGGGACAGATTTATTTATTTAAAAAATGGCGGGACATGGGGACAGATTTATGTTCTGGCAAGTTTTCTCTTTGAAAGACCGGGTATTTTTTCCAGAAAACAAATCTGTCCCCATTTCCCTCGCCAGAAAATAAATCTGTCCCCATTTTTTGTTTCCCAACTTGAAACATTGAGATAACGGCGGTTACCGCATGTCGGATTATAAGGACACGCTCAATCTTCCCCAGACCGGATTCGCGATGAAGGCGAATCTCGCCGCGCGCGAGCCGGAGTTTCTCGCCGGGTGGGAAGGCATGGATCTCTACGCCCGCCTGCGCGAGGCGCGCAAGGGGCGGCAACGGTTCGTCCTGCACGACGGGCCACCCTACGCCAACGGCGAGATCCACATCGGTCACGCCGTCAACAAGGTGCTGAAGGACATCATCGTCAAGTCGAAGACGCTGGAGGGTTTCGACGCCCCCTACGTGCCCGGCTGGGATTGCCATGGCCTGCCGATCGAGCTCAACGTAGAAAAGAAGGTCGGCAAGGCGGGGCAGAAGGTGGACGCGCGCGCCTTTCGTCAGGCCTGCCGCGATTACGCCGGCAAACAGGTGGAGCAGCAACGCACCGATTTCCGCCGGCTGGGCGTGCTGGGCGATTGGGAGCACCCCTATCTGACGATGGCGTATGGCTTCGAGGCCGGCATCGTCCGCGCGCTGGGGCGCATTATCGAGCGGGGGCACGTACATCAGGGCTTCAAGCCGGTGCACTGGTGCAGCGATTGTGGCTCGGCGCTGGCTGAGGCCGAGGTGGAATATGAGGAGCGCACCTCGCCGGCGATCGATGTCCGCTTCGGGGTACTCGACGAGGAGTCGCTGCTGGGGCGCTGCCGTCACGTGCCGGAGCACGAAGGGCACGGCCCGGTCTCGATCCTGATCTGGACCACCACGCCGTGGACGCTGCCCGCCAACCAGGCCGTCGCACTGAACCCCGACTTCGACTATGTGCTGGTCCAGTGCGAGACGGCGCGCGGCAGCGAGCGGCTATTGCTGGCGGACCGGCTGCTCAAGGACGCCATGGTCCGCTACGGTATCCAGGATTATCGCGTCATCGCCTATTGCAAGGGCGCGGATCTCGAAGGCATAAAACTGAAGCACCCGTTCTACGAACGCGAGGTGCCCGTGATCCTGGGCGATCACGTCACCGCCGAGACCGGCACCGGCGCGGTGCACACCGCGCCCGGCCACGGCCAGGAGGACTATGTGGTCGGGCAGCGCTACGGCCTGCGCGTCGACAACCCGGTGGACGGCCGCGGCCGCTTTCTGCCGGACACACCGATCTTCGCCGGTCTGCACGTGTTCGAGGCCAACGACCGCGTCATCGATGAGCTCAAGGCGCGCGGCGCGCTCATGCACGCCGAGGCCATCCGCCACAGCTACCCGCACTGCTGGCGCCACAAAACCCCGATCATCTTCCGCGCCACGCCGCAGTGGTTCATCAGTATGGATCAGCGCGACCTGCGCGCGCAGGCGCTGCGGGCGATCCGCGACGGCGTCGAATGGATCCCCGGCTGGGGGCAGGCGCGCATCGAGGGCATGATCGAGAAGCGCCCCGACTGGTGCATCTCGCGCCAGCGCACCTGGGGTGTGCCCATCGCGGTGTTCGCGCACCGGCAGAGCGGCGAGCCGCACCCGCGCACGGTGGAGCTGATCGAACAGGTCGCGCGGCGCGTCGAGCAGGGCGGCATCGACGCCTGGTTCGACCTCGACCCCGCGGAACTGCTCGGCGCCGAGGCGCGCGACTACGACAAGGTTTCCGATATCCTCGACGTCTGGTTCGACTCCGGCGTGACGCACTTCTGCGTGCTGGGCGGCGAGCTGCCGTTCCCGGCCGATCTCTATCTCGAAGGTTCGGACCAGCACCGCGGATGGTTCCAGTCCTCGTTGCTGACCTCGGTCGCGATGCACGGGCATGCCCCATACAGGTCGGTGCTGACCCACGGCTTCACGGTCGACGCGCAGGGACGCAAGATGTCGAAATCGCTCGGCAACGTGGTCGCGCCGCAGAAGGTGGTGAACAGTCTCGGCGCCGACATCCTGCGCCTGTGGGTCGCGGCGACGGACTACCGCGGCGAGATGAACGTCTCCGACGAGATCCTCAAGCGCACGGCCGACGCCTACCGGCGCATCCGCAACACCGCGCGCTTCCTGCTCGCCAATCTCAATGGTTTCGATCCGGTGGCGCACGGTCTGCCGCGGGAGCGGCTGCTGAGCCTCGATCGCTGGATCCTGCAGCGCGCCGGCCGTCTGCAGGAGGAGGTCCGCCAGGCCTACCGGGACTACGAGTTCCACCATATCTATCAGAAGGTGCACAATTTCTGTTCGGTCGATCTCGGCGCCTTCTATCTCGACGTCATCAAGGACCGCCAGTACACCACGCGCGCCGACAGTCACGCGCGCCGTTCGGCGCAGACCGCGCTGTATCACCTGGTCGAGGCGCTGACGCGCTGGATCGCGCCGATCCTGAGTTTCACCGCGGAGGACATCTGGCGCCATATCCCGGGCGCGCGCGGTGAATCGGTGTTCCTGGAGGAATGGTACGGCGCCCTGCCGGAAGGCGGCGCGGCCGGGGACGATGAACTCGCCACGCTGTGGGATCCCGTCATCGAGGTACGCATGGCGGTCAGCAAGGAACTGGAGAAGCTGCGCGTCGGCGGCGCGATCGGTTCCTCGCTCGATGCCGAGGTGGATCTGTATTGCGGGGAGAAGCTCCGGCGCCGGCTCGCCGGCCTGGGCGACGAGCTGCGCTTCGTGCTGATCACCTCTTATGCGCGGGTGCACGCCGAGGGGGATCGCCCCGCCGACGCCGTCGCGGCGGAGATCGCGGGCGATCGGTTCTGGATCCAGGCGCGGGCATCGACCCACCCCAAATGCGTGCGCTGCTGGCACCACCGCGCGGACGTCGGGAATGACGCGGCACACCCCGAGCTGTGCGGCCGCTGCGTCGAGAACGTGGCCGGGCCGGGCGAGGAGCGCCGCTACGCATGAGCGGATCCGGGGGCAAAGGGGTCGGTACCCTTTTCGGGGCCGGTCTGTCTGATGGAACGTCCCGATGAAAAAGGGTACTGACCCCTTTGCTCAGGCGGGCGGTCTCCGCTGGCTCTGGCTGACGGGCGCCGTGCTGGTGCTCGATCAGGCCACCAAGGCCTGGATCGCCGCGAGCCTGAGTCTCTACGAGCGCATTCCCCTGTTACCCTCCCTGGACATCATCCGGGTGCATAACCGCGGCGCCGCCTTCAGCTTTCTCAGTTCGGCGGCGGGCTGGCAGCGCTGGTTCTTCACCGCGCTCGCGCTGGCCGTCAGTGTGGCGATTCTGCTCTGGCTGCGACGGATGCCGGGGGGGCAGCGGCGTCTGGCCGCCGGGCTCGCCCTGGTGCTGGGCGGGGCGCTGGGCAATCTGTGGGATCGCCTTCGGTTCGGCTATGTCGTGGATTTCATCGATGTTTATTACGGAAGCTGGCACTGGCCGGCATTCAACGTGGCCGATTCCGCCATCAGCGTCGGCGCCGCTCTGCTGATCCTCGACGCGCTGGCGACGAGGAAAAGGGGCGGGTTATGATAACGGGGTCTGACCCCTTTTCTTACTTTTGAGGTCATTGTCTTCATGCAGGTCATTCTGGCCAATCCGCGCGGTTTCTGCGCCGGCGTCGAGCGCGCCATCGAGATCGTCGAGCGTGCGCTGGAGATCTTCGCCGCGCCGATCTACGTGCGCCACGAGGTGGTGCATAACCGCTTTGTCGTACAGGACCTGCGTGACAAGGGCGCGGTCTTCGTCGAGGAGCTGCACGAAGTGCCCGATGGCGCCACTGTGATCTTCTCGGCCCACGGCGTCTCGCGCGCGGTGCGCGACGAGGCCGAACGGCGCGGTCTCAAGGTGTTCGACGCCACCTGCCCGCTGGTGACGAAGGTGCATCTCGAGGTGGTGCGTCACGCACAGGCGGGGCGCGAGTGCATCCTGATCGGCCATGCCGGCCACCCGGAGGTCGAGGGTACGCTCGGGCAATACGCCGGCAGTCAGCAGGCCCGTATGTATCTGGTCGAATCGGCGCAGGACGCCCGGCGCCTGCAGGTATCGAATCCGGAAGATCTCGCCTTCGTGACCCAGACGACGCTGTCCATGGACGACACGGCCGAAATCATCTCCATCCTGCGCGCGCGTTTCCCCGCCATTCATGGCCCGCGCAAGGACGATATCTGCTACGCCACCCAGAACCGCCAGGACGCGGTCAAGCTGCTCGCCGGACAGTGCGATCTGGTGCTGGTGGTCGGCTCGCGCAACAGCTCGAACTCGAACCGGCTGCGCGAGATCGCCGAGAAGAGCGGCGTCCCCGCCTATCTGATCGACGCCGCCGGGGAGATCCGGCGCGAATGGCTGACGGGACGGAAGGCGATCGGCGTGACCGCCGGCGCTTCCGTGCCGGAAGTGCTGGTCAGCGAAGTGATCGCGCAACTGCGCGAATGGGGCGCCACCTCGGTCGAGAACATCGACGGCAGCCCCGAGCACGTCATCTTCGCGCTGCCGCGGGAGTTGCAAATAATAAAGACAGGGCTGAGGACTTAGGACTAAGGACTGAGTGAAAACAAATTAAAATGGGGGCAGACCTGAAACTTGTCTCTGATTTTTTAAGCGTGGGATAGGGATGTTTTTCGTACCCGCTCTACGTGACTATCATGCCTAGTTTTTACCCAGCATGTGACCCGGATAATGGGTGTTTTGACTTTTACTCAGCCCTTAGCCCTAAGTCCTCACTCCAGTGTTTTGATTCACCACTTATCCGCCGGCAGTTTCTGTCCGCGCGAATTCAGCGTCAGATCGCCGTCTCCGGCCTGGGCCGTTCCGGGCGCCGCGGTCAGGATCACGCAACTGTTGATGGTCGAGCTGGCGCAGGCGGCCGCCGTGATCGTGTAATAGCCTTCGGGTGAGGTGGTCGCCGCCGGCAGGTCGGACAGATCCGTGGTGTAGGTGTTGTTCTCCGTGAAGAACCGCTCCTGCCGCACCATCGTATCCATCAATGCCGTCTGGCCATCGGCACGGCGCGCCTTCGTGGTGCTGCTGTTGTAGGCCGGGATCGCGATCGCCACCAGGATGCCGACGATGGTGATGACAAGGACGAGCTCGATCAATGTGAAGCCTGAAGATGTGGATCTGTTCATGTCTTTCTCCCCCGTGATGCTTCCCGTTGATTTATTCAGGCTTGTAACCAGCCGGTAATACCCAGACGTCAGAGACGGTTCGCCTCGACGCACCTTCCCTGAGCGTGATGCCGACTTTCATGCCCGGGCGCAGGGAACGCAGGGTTCCGAACTGGGTCGCCGGCGTATGGACTTTGAGGTCGGACGCAAGCAGGGTGCTGACGTCGTCCACGACGATGAAATTGTCCTGGGTATTGACCCCAACCAGGTTGCCCACTTGCGCGAAGTCCTCGGGGTAATACTCCGGTAACCCTGGGGCGGCCACGGCATATCCGGTTCCAAGCACCAACGCCAGGATCGTTGTCAGGAAGAATCTGTTCATGCGTCTACCCCTTGTCGTTGAAGGCCTAAGGAAACAGGGCCGTCATTGCTAACGTATTTCCCGCCATGAGAGTCTGCCACTCGATCCGGTGCCCGGATCGACAGCCTCGCCGGAGAGTTCGGCGTCATTGTTTTGAGTGAAGGCCATGGTCCCGTCTTCGGTTTCGACGAAGGATATGGCGGACAGCTCTCCTTCCTTGCGCTTGCCGCTGGGGGAATAGGTGCCATCGATCAGGTCCGCGCTATTCACCTCGCCATTGTTGTCTTTATCGAACACGGGTTTGTTCGGGCCACCGCCGTTGGCGAGCTTGAGCGCCATAATCCAGCCCTCGCCCTTGGCGTCGCAGACGCCCGTATCCGGGATCAGGGTTGTGAAGAAAACATACTCACCGCGTACCTTGGGATCGGTTACCACTCGTTCCCGGGACGTCGGGAGATCGAAGCGCCAGCCGTACTGGGTACCGAAATTGACGGGATTGTCGCTGGTGACGCGCAGGTCGCTGGTCGAGTTGTCCGTATCGAGGGTCTGCGCGACAAGGTTTGCCCTCGTGCGCGGTAGCGCGCTTGCCGATCCGCCGTTGTCCCATATCCCGTAGAAGCTCTGCGTAGCGGAACTGCTCTTGTCGCCACTGACCATGTACTGACCGGTACCGAAGAACACCAGGATGTTGGGTTTATTGCCGGGAGAGGTAGTAACCTGAGGGTTGCGGGCCACCACCGGTTTGGCAGTGATCGGCTGGGCGACGCCGCTGATACTGGCGTTGAACAGCGCCTTCGGCGTAGCACCATCCTTATAGGCCACGCCCCAGCCGCTCTGATTGTCGCTCGATACATCGAAGGCCCACAGATTTCCCATCAGGTCGCCGGCGTAGACTCGATCGACCTTGCCATTGCCGTTGCTGTAGACCAGAACGGGCGTGGACAGGCCGTTGCGGTTGCTGGTCGTACCGACGCCGGTCGAGATCTTCAGGTAATCGCTGCCCAGGCTCCATGTGCCATCCATACCCTGGTCCAGGAACAGGATGTACAGCTTGGCCGCGCCGGAACCCAGGTCGTTATAGCCATTGCCGAAGATGGCTGCCCATTTGCCATTCTCCATCAGTGCCATGGTCGGTTTGCTGAAGGTATGACCGAGGTCTGTGTCATCGTCGCTGCTGAATTCCCAGAGCACGATATCGTCGGCGTTTTCCTCGGAGAACGCCGACGGATTGGTGACGTCCAGGGCAAACAGGCCGCGGCCGCCGGCACGATAGCCGCCGATCAGGACGGTACGCCAACCCGAACTGATATAAGCGTCGGAGACCGTGGGCGCCAGATCGACATAATAACGATGCGCGTAGGTCGGGTCGGTCAGGTAATGCATGCCCTCGTTGGCCTGATTCGAGAACAGCTTATTGGGCATGTAGGCAAAGACTTCCTGGCCGGTATTCGCCAGGAATCCGTGCAGCATGCCGTCATTCGATCCCACGTAGACTACGGGCTGGCGACTCACGTTGCCGGAGCGGAAGGACGAGTATTCTCCGTCACCGAATGAGGGGTCATCGATGTATCCCAGCTCGGGTTTCCCCACGTAGACTGGCGTTGAATAGGTGATGTCGCCCAGCAGGGCGCTGCGCTCCCGGAATTCACGGCCGTTTTCCGGCCCTTCATTGCTGCGGTCGCCGCGCAGGTAATTGATCCGATCCTGACCGAAACCATCCGCCGTCCCAGATGGACCCATGTTGAGGTCGTTTTTCTGGCGGGTGGAGAGATCGTCCAGTGTCTTGAACGGTAGGCCAGTCTTGCTGTCGTCGTTGTAGGTCAGGATCAGGCGATCATCCGGATCGATCTGATTGAGCAGGGACGAGGCGTTCCATACTTCGGATTGGATCTCGCCTTTCGAGGTCAGGTGAAGCGCCGTCAGTTCGCCCGCCCAGTTATCGGAGGGATTGAAGGTGGCCTGGTAGAGTATCCCATTGGTGGTGATACGGCTGGTGTTGAACGCCACGGAGGAGGAGGCGCTTCTCCCTCGGGTAACGCTCTCGAAGGCCGCTTTCAGGCCCTCCGCGAGGGCGGCCGGGTCCTGGGCGTTGAAGAATTCGCCGCGGCCGTTGTAGGCGGCGTGCCACAGGTCGTCGATCTTCCGAGGGTCATTGTCGCCTGAGATTGGGTTGGGCCAACTGAATCCTGATGACGCCGGGTCGTCGACCGAGGGGTCCAGCGTGCCGGCCACGCCGAAAGCGACGGTATAGGTCGTCATGTGCTGGTGCGGAGCATTGTCCTTGGCTCCAGTAGGGGATTTTATCTCATTGGTGAGGCTGGTCGACAGATCGCGCTCGTAGTAGTGCATCGCGACGTCGGCCAACGTATAAGAGTAAGTATCTCCATAGGGCGGGCCATCCCAGTCGGTATTGTTATTGCCATCAGCGTTGGCGGAGCTGATGCCTGGATTGCTGGCGTCATTCCAGAAGCCGTCCGTCATCAGGATGGTGTAGTTCTTCTGACACATGCCACCCTGCGCGGCCGACAGGATAGGGCAGTTTGAGCCGCTGGCATTCATGATGTTGCCCGATTTGCACTCGTAATAGAGGCCAGTCTGGTGCAGGGCGGTGCGCAGCGGGGTGCCAACGCCGGCCCCGGGCAGGGCGCCGAAGATCTTGCTGAACAGCGTGCGCTTGTTACCACTGGCGGGGTCGAGGTTCATCGAGGCAACCCGGGAACGCGCGGTGGTATTGTCATTGATCGTGGCGTAGCCGACGCGTATGCCAGTGATGCCTTCGATCGCGGCGGTGGCTCCGTTCTTCGCCGTCAGGTCGCGGTTGCGGTAATAGCTGAACCAGTTGGCGAAGTTCTGGATCTCTTCTGCGTAGGTGCAGGTCGGTGCCGTGGCACAGTCAGTACGCTTAGTGCTGCCGGTATAAGTCTGACCAGACTTGATTTCGATGCGAGCCTTGCCGTCGTCCGGATCCACCTGACCATCGCCGTCGGTGTCCGTCCAGACGTAGTAGTGGGCCGGATAGAAGGGCGCATAGTTGGTGCCGCTGGTCACTATTTTCCAGTTATTGTGCGCATCCTTGGCGCAGTCCGACGTCGATTTTCCGCTGCTTCTGTTTCTCGGGTAACGGGTCGTGTATTCCCGGTTTGCCGTCAAATTCTCCGTGCCTACGTCTGGGTTGTACGGGTTAACCAGGGCGGCGCTTGGCGTGGCGTTTCCGTAGGGGGCGCCATTCTTATTGACGCCGACCCAAGGTGTATAAGTGATCTCGGGGTTGTAGTACAGCTTGTTGTAGTTATGATTCCAGGCGCGCCATGCACCTTTCTCCTGTGTGGTCAAGGTGTTGAAACAGTATTCTATGGCTTGCAGCGGAGGCAGCACGCGGGCCTGTCCACTGAAGGTCGATAGGCTGCCGCTGCCGCCGTAACTGTAGCTCTGTCCGCGCCAATCGGCATTGCTGGTGGAGCCTTCGATCCGCACCGGATGCGTGTACAGATATTCCTCCTCGTCGCCGTTGGGTCCCAGCCACATGTAGCCGCCGTCTTCCGGCGTCATGACGGAGAACTCCATGCTGCCCGAGTCGTCGTTCAGAAAGACTACGTTCGGCTCGACGTTGGGACCGACGTACAGCGGCACATTCGATAATGTCCCGGGGGCGGCCAGGGTTTCGGATATCCCCGGAAGGAAGGCCAGCATGACTAGGCCGGTCGCCGAAAACTTGCGGAGAAAGGGGTGGAAGGTGTTTTTCATGATGGGACTCCCGAGAAACCTTGTGCGTGGCCCTGAATCCTGGGTAATTTAATCCAGACGCTTTGAGTAATATGACTGCAGAATCACTTGGGTATTGGTGGTGCCGCCCGTGGCCTGAGCGGTAATGCGCGCGGCGGTCGGCCGGCCTACGCCTTCGCCGTAACTTTTGATTTCAAGGCCTTCATTGGATTCTCCGATAGTCACGGGCCCGACCCGTTCGATGATGTAGCGCGGCTGGCTGGCGACATCGGAAATCGTTCCGGAATACGTCATGGCATCCGACCAGGTCGCACTCGAGAACGGGTCATGATCCGCGTCCTTGTACAGGCCGTCGGCATCGTTGAACGCGGTTTCGGTGTCGATGACATCCCGGTAATAGGCCTCGCCATCGCGCAATGCGGCCTCGGCGGCCTGAAAGGCGAGGGCCTGATCGCGCGTGTTGCCGGCCATCTTTTCCTCCATGGTGGAGGAGGTAATTCCGGTGAGCCCGATCAGCGTCATCACGATCAGGATCATCAGGCTGATGACCAGCGTGGATCCGCGTTGTCTGGGAAATTTTCCGTTCATAGGGGGGTATTCCATGCCCTGAATTCAGAGCAGGCCTCTGTTGCGGATCTTGATCGTAGTGTTAAATATGCGGCGAATCCGGCGATCTTCCGCCGTGGTGTCCGTGTCGTCATAGGCGTAGGTCTGATGATCGGAGGCGATATTGTCCATGGAACGCAGCAGTAGGCTGATGCGTACGCTGACGACATCGCCCATGTTCCCAACGTCGTCGGCCCCGACGTAACGGTTAGCGATCCCGTCGCTATCGAGATCCTCACCGTAATACACCTGCATGTTTTCCACGTCGTCGATCAGTTCCTGGTCCTGCATCGACCCGCCCGTGGCAAGGGATTGACGGAACAGGGCGGGGGACCCACTGGCACCGGTACCGATGTAGTAAACAACGGTCTGGAAGCGCGCGATTTCGGAGCCGGATCCGAAGATATTGGTGAAATCCGATGTGCTGTTCCCTGGGCTGGATCCACCCGCGGAATGAATCAGATCGAAACCGGAACCGCTGTTCGTGGCCGTCGTGATCTGGCCGATCGAGACTTGATTGCAATTGCTGACTACCACGATATCGCCAGAGAGGAGATTGCCTCCATCCGCCCCGACGGAGATCTGAGTGGCATCGGTAAACGGGGAGACGAGACTGACTCCATCCCCGGCCAGGCCACGCGTGACGATGACGTCGGTTCCATTGCGTACCTGGCCCGTGATCGATGCTGGCAATGCCTGATCCCAGCCGGCCCCAGTCCATTCATAACCTTGAATGGCCGTGGTGTAGTCCCACTCGAAGTCGGTCGGGTCATTGAGTATCGTCTCGATGCTCGCGACATCTCCGCGGTAGCACCCCATGAACCCCGCCATGCGGATATCCTTGCTCAGAAAGTCGATGGCAAAGCGGCCGTTCTCCTGCACGCGCGAGGTGGCCTCGAGCAGGCGATAGGAGGTCTTGCTGCTGAGGAAGATCTGCAGCACGCCGGCGAGCAGGATCAGGCTGATGGCGATCGCCACCATCAGTTCGACGAGACTCAGGCCATGCTGGCGGCGGGACGATGGGTGATCGAGTCGTATCGGGTTCATAGCGCCGTCTCCACCGCCAGGGATTTGGGTTCCTCTTCGCCGCGGGTGTCGTCCCACTGGATCGTGATGACGAAGAGACCGCCATTCCGTCCCACGGAGCCGTCTCCCGTGGGGAGGACAGCGGCGAGCGCCTGTTTCCATTCGTACAGGTCGGCATCGGCCATCGAGCTCGCGGAGCAGTTCTTGCCAGCGCCGGTGCAATTCACGTTACTGGGGTCATCGCCGATGTCGATGTCGTAGGCGCCCGCCTCCGCGACGGTGCGGTTGGCGCGCATGCGATCGACGATGTCGTTCGCCATGATCGTGGCCTGGGAGCGCTGGTAGGCGCTGAAGCTGTAGCGCAGGCCGCCGAGTTGGAGCCCGGCGAGGCCCAGCAGGCCGATCGCCAGGATGATCACGGTGACCAGGACCTCGATCAGCGTGAAGCCGCGCTCCGTGCCGGCGGCGGGTTTTTGATGTCGTAGTGAGAGCATCCTCGGGTTCCTCCTCAACACTCGGGATACGGCGTCACGTTGTTCGGCCGTCCGGTGGCGGTGATGTTGATCTGTCGACCCTCGTCGCTGCCCTCCATGCAGATCCCGATGGATACGGCGGCGCCGCCGCTCAGAAAACCGGCCGCCGTGTACTGCACGCTGTCCGCCGTGCTGTCGATGGTCGGGCTGCCCTTCATCGCGGAGAAGACCTGGATGACCTCGTTCGCGCCGTCGTCCAGTACGATCCAGCCGTCGTCCCAGCTATCCCCGTTGCAACTCTCCTGGTCCGTGCTGGGGCAGACGGTGATCGTGCCGCGGCGCTTGACGGCCTCGGAGCGCGCGATATTGAACGCGGTCACCAGGTTGTTGGCCTCGGCGGTCAGGCGGTTGTTCCGTATCGTCGCCGTGAACGACGGCACTGCCATGCCCAGCAACAGTCCGGCGATGACCAGGGTGATCAGCAGCTCGATCAGGGTGACGCCTGTATGCGCTTTTCACATGGCTACAGTGATACCACCCGCGCCGCGGCGGGTCATTTGAATTCGGACGGGCGGTCGCGGCCGCCGGATGAACGGTTTTATTGCTTGAATAATCAATGAAATCTTCTCCGGCCGAGATCTTTCGTCCCTTTCATATCGGCCGCTTTTGTGAAATATTTCATGTTCCGGCGCGGCGCCCGCGCCGGGGGAGCGGGGGCGGAGATCTCGATGGAATGCATCATTGTGGGGGGCGGCGTCATCGGCCTGTTGAGCGCGCGCGAACTGGCGCGGGCGGGTTGCCGGGTGCACCTCGTCGAGCGCGGCGCCCTCGGCGGTGAAGCCTCCTGGGCGGGGGGCGGCATCCTCTCGCCGCTCTACCCCTGGCGCCTGCCCGAACCGGTCACGGCCCTGGCCGCCTGGGGGCAGCGCCATTACCCGGAGTTGGCGCGGGAGCTGGCCGCGGAGACCGGCATCGATCCGGAATGGGAGCGCAGCGGCCTGCTCGTGCTGGATACCGACGAGTCCGGTCCGGCGATGGAATGGGCGGCGCGGCATCGCATCGCGCTCGAATCGATCGGAGACCCGGTCCGGATCGCCGCGCTCGAGCCCGCCTGCCGGCCCGCCGGGCGCGCGTTGTGGCTCCCCGAGGTGGCGCAGATCCGCAATCCGCGCCTGATCCGCGCGCTGCGCGCCGATCTCGAGCGCCGCGGCGTGCGGCTGTATGAACAGACCGCGGTGACTTCCCTGCTGCGACACGGGGATCGCATCGAAGGGGTGCACGCGGGACGGGAGATCCTGCGCGCCGACGTCGTCATCGTCGCTGCCGGCGCCTGGAGCGGCCGCGTGCTGGAAGAACTCGATATCCGCATCGACGTGGGGCCGGTGCGCGGACAGATGCTGCTCTACCGCGCCGTACCCGGCGCGATCCGCCGCATCCTGCTCGCCGCGGGGCGTTACGCGATCCCGCGCCGCGATGGCCTCGTCCTCTTCGGCAGCACGGTCGAGGAGGCGGGCTTCGAGAAGGAGACCACGCCGGAGGCGCGCGAGGAGTTGCGGCGGGCGGCCGAATCCCTGGCCCCGCTCCTTGCCGATTGCGGGATCGAGCGGCACTGGTCCGGCCTGCGCCCCGGCTCCGCGGACGAGATACCTTATATAGGCCACGTTCCCGGGGTGCAGGGTCTGTTCCTCAACGCCGGACACTTCCGCAACGGCCTGCTGCTCGCACCGGCGAGCGCGCGGCTCATGGCGGATATGGTGCTGGGGCGCGACAGCGAGCTGGACCCGAGGGATTATTCCGTCATTCGTTGATATCCACAGTTCCCTGCCACCGGGGTTGGTTTCCCGGTGCCCCGCGTGATCGTGGAAGGTGTCGGACCGTCTTCCGGCACGATCAGGATTTTCCCGTCAAAAGTCACCGGATCCCCGCCTGCGCGGGGATGACGCCTGTTTCTTTATTCGTGACTGATATTGAGATGGGCTCTTGTCACTTGTTTCGAACAGACCAGGCTGCTTTTCGCACAGAGGCATCAACCCGTCATCCCCGCGCAGGTGGGGATCCAGGGTTTCTGCCTTTCAATGAGTTAATGTCGCCGCCCCCATCCCCGTTTTCTCGATGGCGGGCGCTAGACTTACAGGGTCGGCTCTAGACCATCAGGCTTAGAACTCATGGGTAATGGATCCGCGCCCGGAGTTGCGTCATAAATGAGCCCATGGGTCCGGCCGCGCCGGCCAGGGCCCCGCCCTCCAGGAAGGAGGACAAGTACGACAGGGAGTGTCGTCCGATGGTTCACTTCGGCTTCTGGAGTTCTTCGACTCCTGTTCGCATGGGTCCGGTCAATGGGCCGGGCCCGCGTCGCGCGCGCTGAAATGAAGGGTATCCGACGGATGCCCGAGATCGCCGCCCTCTGTCCGACATTTCCCCTTCGCTTCATGCAGGCCTGATGAGGCGGGAGGGGGGCCAGGCAATCGCCAGGGAATCTGATCGGAGGGAGAGGGGATGAAAGCGTATGGTCGTATTTCCGTCGTGGGCTTGGGGATTGCCCTGTGGCTGGGGGCTCCGGTTTCGAATGTGCACGCGCACACGGCGGTTTCATTGGCCGGAATGCAGCCGGCGCGCGACGTCGTCGTGGATTCCAGAAAGACCGATTTCAATCCGTTCAATAATTATGAGACGTATGTGGTGACTTTCTCCAACACGGGGAGAAAGCCGATCCGGGGACCTCTTTATCTCGCCGTGGAGAATATCTCTCCTGCTTCTGCCTCGGTGATCTGGCCGGGTACGTCCAGCTCGGAGGGGATTCCGTTCCATCCTATCCTCGATGCCGTGCTCTCCCCAGGAGAGAGGCATGCCCGTGTCGTCATTTTCAGAAAACCGCAGCGTAATGCCGCATTGAGGTTTTTTTCCAGGGTCTATCGCCCGGTCTCCGGTCCAGGCAATACGCCCCCCGTGGCCGAGGCGGGGCCGGATATCACGGCCTATATCGGCGATACCGTCACGCTGGACGGTTCCGGGTCGACGGATCTGGATGGGGATATCCTGAGCTATCGCTGGAGCCTCGATTCCGTTCCCTCGGGGAGTTCCGCCGTGGTCTCGGGGAACAATGGACCGAGATCGAGTTTCACGGTGGATGCCTTTGGCGATTATGTCGCGGGGCTGGTCGTCAATGACGGTCATGTGGACAGCGTTCCGGATACGGTGAGGATATCCACGCTGAATTCGACCCCGGTCGCTCATGCCGGCCCGGATCGGACCGTATCCGTGGGGGATACCGTTCTGCTCGATGGGAGCGGATCGACGGACGCCGACGGTGATCCATTGGGATATCAGTGGATTCTCGTCGCGCGCCCGGAGCGGAGTATGGCCGTTCTGGATAATCCCTTTATAGATCGACCCGCGTTCTATGTCGATCAGCCCGGGACATATGAGCTGGATCTCATCGTGGACGATGGGCATCAGTCCAGCCCGCCGGATCGCGTCGTGATCGCCACCCGGAATTCGCGCCCGGTCGCGGAGGCCGGGGAGGATATCCATGCCTTCATCGGTGACCCGATAACCCTGGATGGAGGAGGATCCAGCGATGCGGACTTGGATCTCTTGAGTTACCGGTGGTCGCTCGTGAGCGTTCCTGCGGGCAGCGGCGCGGTCCTTCGGGACGGGGACACGGAAACACCCGTTCTGGTGGCGGATGTCGAGGGTATTTATGTGGTTCAGCTCATCGTCGGCGACGGCCTCCTGGACAGTGAGCCGGATACCGTTCAGATCGATGCTGGGCCCGGCGCCGTTCCGGACACCGATGGCGATGGCGTCCCTGATGAGGAGGAGCGGGTACTCGGGACGGACCCGGGATCGGCCGATTCCGACGGAGATGGCCTCAGTGACGGCGATGAGGTCAATCTGCATCATACCGATCCGCTCAATCCGGACTCGGATGGAGACGGCCTGTCCGATGGGGTGGAGGTCGGGCGGTTTCTCACGGATCCTCTCAATGCGGATACCGATGGGGATGGTTTCGATGATGGCGCCGAGATAGGGGCCGGGAGCGACCCGAAACGGCGGGCAGATGTCCCGGGAGGGGTATTGCCGCCGGATCCGATTTCCATCGCCCCTCCGCTCGACCCGACCGTGGCGACGAACCTTTCCGAATCCATCCGCTTTCTTTATACCGGGAGCACTCCGATTCAGACGGGCATGTCGCCGGAGACGATCGACCCCCGTCGGGTCGCCGTCGCGCGCGGGCGGGTGCTCGATCGGGCCGATCGTCCGGTATCCGGTGTTTCCGTGACGGTCCACGGGCATCCCGAGTATGGACGGACCCTGACGCGTTCAGACGGCATGTTCGATCTGGTCGTCAATGGCGGCGGATATCTGACCATGAATTACGAACGCCAGGGATATCTTCCCGTGCAGCGTGCCGTGGAGATGCCGTGGCAGGATTACAGGATTCTTCCGGATGTGGTGGTGATCCCGGTCGATCCTTCCGTCACGACGATCGATATGAATGCCCCCGGCATGCAGGTCGCGCGTGGCAGTGTGATGAACGATGCCGATGGCGTCAGGCGGGCGACCCTCCTGTTCCCGCGCGGGACGAGGGCCGAGATGAGGATGCCGGACGGCTCGGTCCGGGGGCTTGAGGCCTTGAGCGTGCGGGCAACGGAATATACGGTGGGCGCGAGCGGGACCCAGGCAATGCCCGCGGAATTGCCGCCGGCGAGCGGATACACCTATGCCGTCGATTTCAGTGTGGACGAGGCGCGCGCCGCCGGCGCCGAGAGCGTGCGGTTCAATCAATCGGTCATCACTTATGTGGATAATTTCCTCGATTTCCCCGTGGGCTGGATCGTCCCCTCGGGGTACTACGATCGAAGCAAGGCGGCCTGGGTGGCCTCCCGGAATGGGTTGATCATCCGGATCCTCGACGCCGGTAACGGCCTGGCGAGCCTGGATATAGACGGCAGCGGCACGCCGGCCAGCGCGTCTTCGCTGGAAGGACTGGGCATCACCGATGAGGAACGGCAGCGGCTGGCATCCCTGTACGCCGCGGGGAAGAGTCTATGGCGTGTCCCCGTCGATCACTTTTCCCCCTGGGATTACAACTGGCCCTTTGGTCCCCCCGTGGACGCGGATGTGCCGAGGGTCGACATCCTGGCCGAAGGATCCGAGAAACTGGATAACCCCGAATGCCGGGGTGGTTCGATCATCGAGTGCCAGAATCAGATCCTGGGAGAAAGGATAGCGATCGCGGGCACTCCTTTTTCACTGAATTATCGCAGCGACCGTGTCCCGGGCCGAAAAACGGCGAATACTCTCCAGGTCAGAATCAGCGGCGATACCCTGCCCGCGTCGCTGAGATCGATCGTCATGCGCGTCCGCGTGGGCGGTCGTCGATTCCAGCAGACCTATCCGCCCGCGACGAATCAGACGGTGACGTTCACCTGGGATGGTGAAGATGCCTATGGCCGTCGCATGCAGGGGCTTCAGAATGCCTATATCGAGGTCGAGTATGTCTACCCCCTCGTGTACTACCCGCCCTCCATGGAAGAGGCCTTTTCCCGCATCAGCATCGCCGGTCTGAACGAGGCCGCGAGCCGGCAGCGTGGGGATGTCCGTATGACGTATGGTCACTCCCTGAAGCTGGCGCCAGCAGATACCTGGGATGCCAGGGGGCAGGGGATGGGCGGATGGACGCTTTCCGCGCATCATTTCTATGATCCGAACGGGCAGATACTGCAGAAAGGCGACGGTGAAAGACGCAGCGCCGATAATCGTTATCTCGAACTGAATCGGGTCATCGTGCCGGTCGCCGGCGATGGCTCTTCGGGGCATGGCGGTGATGGAGGCTCCGCGTTGGAGGCCCGGCTGGAGAGCCCGATGGACGTTGCGGTCGGGGGTGACGGCAGTGTGTATATTGCCGATCCGCTCGACCACCGTATCCGGCGTATCGCGCCGGACGGGGTGATCAGCACCTATGCCGGCACCGGTATCTCGGGTTTCAGCGGAGATGGGGGGCCGGCAATATCGGCGCGGTTCGATGAGCCTTCGCGTGTCTCGATCGGAACGGATGGGGCGCTTTATATCAGCGATACGGGAAATCGAAGAATACGTAGGGTCGGCGCCGATGGCATCGTGACCACGGTCGTTGGATCGGGGGAATCGCTTCCGGGTGAGGGTGTCATAGTGTCCGGCTGTCCGGGTGAGCTGGATCCGGAGACCGGACGCCCTTCCCGGATCAGTACCGAAGACGGCTGTCTCGCTACGGACTTCATGTTGTCCTTTTCCAGCGACATGGCGTTCGGGGCAGACGGGCGGATGTATGTCGCGGGGCGTAACAGAATATTCGAGATTACGCCCGCCGGCGTCGTCAGGTATTTCGCGGGGACCGGGCAGAACGGCTATAACGGTGACGGGATTCCGGCCTTGGAGGCGCGATTGACGACGATAGACGACATGATCGTTTCGCCTGACGGCAGTTTGATTTTCTCGGAACCGAATAATCAGCGTGTCCGTCGCATCGACCCTGCCGGAATCATACACACCTATGCCGGAACCGGGGTCTTCGGGTTTTCCGGGGACGGTGGTCCGGCGACCTCGGCCACGCTCCGGAATCCAAGCGGCCTCGCCATGAACGCGGATGGCAACTTGCTCGTCGCGGACGCCACCAATCAGAGGATCCGGAAAATAGGTCCCGATGGCGTTATCAATACTATCGTCGGAAACGGTCTCGGAGGTTCCGTGTCCGACCACAGCCTGCCGATGAATACCGCGATATACGTGGAGCGCATCGCGACGGGGCCGGATGGAAATATATATATCCCGCAGCCGGGGGACAGCCGTGTCTATGTCGTCGCGGCGCTGTATCCCCGATTCAGCGGGGAGAACATCTCCATCCCTTCGAGTGATGGTAACGAGATCTACCGCTTCGATCCGTACGGGCGTCACCTGGACACGATAAACGCCTATACGGGATCTGTTCTCTATCGGTTCGGCTATGATGATGCGAATTATCTGACGGAAATAGAAGACGGTGACGGGAACAGGACATCGATCGAGCGTAATCCGACCGACCATGGTGTCGTCGCGATCGACAGCCCGGATAATCTTCGCACGACGGTTTCCCTCACCGGAGAGGGCTATCTGGCAAGCGTCACCGATCCGATGGGAGAGACCCATGAATTCACCTATCTGTCTGGTGGACTGTTACAGGGTATGATGGATCCGCGCAATAACCGTTCTCTGATGCAGTACGATGCCTTCGGGAAGCTGGTGCGCGACGAGGACGGTCTTGGAGGATACTGGGACCTGTCCAGGGTTCCCCTTCCCCGCGGGCATCAGGTGAATATGACGTCGGCGCTGAACAGGACCACGGTCTATCAGACGGAAGAAATCGTCTTCAATCCCTTGGATGTTTCTGCCGTCGGGGGCGAGATCAGGAGAATAATCCATCCGGATGGCGCGCAGACGCGGCGGACATCCTATGATGACGGTCGGACTGTCTCGGTCGATGCCGATGGAACCGTGATTTCGACCCGATCGGGCCCTGACCCGAGACTCGGTATGCTGGCGCCGATCATGACGCAGATGACGACGACCACCCCATCGGGATTGAGTTCGAGTGTAAATGCCGGGCGTACCATAATCCCCGCGGCGGATCTCGTCATGCGTGATGCCCTCGATGTCAATGGTCGCGTCACATCGTTGATCTACGATGTCGCGGCGAATACCCATACCACCACCACGCCCGAATCCCGGATCGGCGTCGTGGAGGTCGATGACCAGGGACGCATCCTGAAAAGGATTGTCACCGGACTCGACCCGATTTTATATGCGTATGACCCGCGTGGGCGTCTCATGACGATCGCTCAGGGCGTGGGCGCGGGGGCGCGATCGATCGCCCTGTCTTACGATGCCGACGGTTTCCTGGATACCGTTACCGACGCCCTGGGCCGTGTCACGGCCCTCGATCATGATCCGGCGGGGCGTATTACCCGTCAGGTTCTGCCCGGTGACCGCACGATCCGCTACGCCTATGACCCGAATGGAAATCTCGTTTCGATTCTTCCGCCGGGGCGGGAGGCGCATCTGTTCGAGTACACGGCGGTCAATCTGGATGCGCGCTATTCTCCGCCGGATCTCTCGGGCGTCACGACGGTGACCCAGTATCATTACAATCTCGATAAACAACCGACCTTGGTCGAGCGTCCGGATGGTCAATCGGTGGCATACGGATATGATCCGGGCGGGCGATTAAGCGCGCTGGATTTCTCCCAGGGACGGTATCTCTATACCTACGGGCAGGCGACCGGACAGTTGACCCGGATCGCCGCCCCGGGCGTCGATCTGAGCTACACCTGGGATGGTTTTCTGCCGCTGTCGGAGACGATGAGTGGCGAAGTAAGCGGCATCGTGAGCTATGCCTATGACAATAATTTCTGGTGGACAGGGATTGGGGTCAATAACGACATGATCGCTTACGGCTATGACGATGATGGCCTGATGATCCACGCCGGAGATCTCGCCATCGCCCGTGAGGCATCCAACGGGCTGTTGAGCGGGACCTCTCTGGCGAACCTGACGACCACGGAGACATACAATACCTTTGCCGAATCGGTGGGGCATACGGCGAGTGTCGGTGGTGACCCAATCGCCGGGTATGAGTATGAGCGCGATGCCCTGGGCCGGATCACGAGTAAGGTGGAAACCCTGAATGGCGTGAGCCTCTCCGAAAGCTACGCTTACAGCCAGGCCGGTCATCTCATAAGCGTGACCCGCAACGGGATTTCCACTGCCTGGGGCTATGACGCCAATGGCAACCGCACTCACCGGAACGGCGTTCTGATCGCGGTCTATGATGAGCAGGACAGGCTTTCGTCTTTCGGCGCCGCAAGTTACTCCTATACCGGAAATGGCGAACTCGCCAGCAAGACGGAGGCGGGGGTGACGACCGTCTATGGCTATGATGCGTTGGGAAATCTGCGCCATGTCGGTCTGCCGGGAGATATCGATATCGATTACGTCATCGATGGAAGAAACCGCAGGATCGGAAAGAAAGCGGGCGGCGTCCTGGTGCAGGGCTTTCTGTACCAGGATCAGTTGAATCCGGTCGCCGAGCTCGACGGCTCGGGCCGCGTGGTTTCCCGTTTCGTCTACGGCGAGAAACCCAATATCCCCAGCTACATGATCAAGAACGGCGTGACCTATCGCATCCTTTCCGATCACCTGGGGAGCCCGCGACTGGTGGTCAATGCGGATGACGGGTCGATCGCCCAGCGTATCGACTATGACGCCTGGGGCAGGGTCATCAACGACACCAACCCGGGCTTCCAGCCCTTCGGCTTCGCGGGTGGAATCCATGATCAACATACCGGTCTGGTCAGGTTTGGGGCGAGAGATTACGATCCCGAAACGGGAAGATGGACAGCGAAGGATCCGATAAGATTTCAGGGCGGGGATACGAATCTATATGGGTATGTACTGGATGATCCAATCAATCGGTTTGATCCAGATGGTAAGGTGATACAAGCAATTCCGGCTACAATTGGTGGATCGATAGTCGGTGGTATTGTGGGTGGCCTAACAAAGGCGGCGCAAACTGGTAGCATCTTTAGTAAAGATGTAGGTAAGGCAGTTGTTAGCGGCGCATTAGGTGGCGCTTCATTGGCGCTTACGGCATCAGGCGTCCCAGCATTGATAAAGATACTTTCTGGTACGCTATTTGATCTGGCTATTCAGTCTGGCTTGATAAGCTGGAGCATATCGGATGCAATGGCTGATGAATTCGGCTTAGAGGCCCAGTATTCATGTTTCTAACTTTCGGTCTCCCATTTCGGCATCCAATTGTAATTCTGGGCATTGTTAATGTTCTGCTTTTCTGGGTAATTCTATATGTATCCGCGAACGTTTTTAATGAGTCATCTGGGCGCTATCCTTATCCTGCTCTTGCAGTAGGATCAATGCTATGCGGGTGGGCGCCAATTTATCTTGTGGCACGTCCTGAAGAGATGAGTAAGGCGTTATTTGGCTTGCGCGGGAATTCATGGATTCCTAACCACAAGCCACGTGGTAGATTTTTTTTATTCTTTGGTTATCTATATGCAATAAGTTTGACGGTTTTGTGCGTAGGTACCCTTATTAAGGATATTTTCAATTTTCTGTAATTAATCTAGTTAAGTACAGATTAGTCTCTGCTGAGAAGCCAATCCTTGCTCTCGGGTATAGTTAAATAAAATCTCGTAATTTTTCCCGCCGATGGTAAATGCCAGGCACTGTTCAATGTTTCCCATCGTTTACCGGACATTGAATACAATAAGCCAGACTTGTGGAGCTTCGCAGTAGCCCTAGTCATAGCGCTCTCAATCGAGAACGATTATCATGATCTGGTGTCTATACCGGTGTGCGGCGGGAGGGTGAATATCATCGTCATCCCTCTTTCAGTGCCCTTCGATTAGGTATCCGCGTGAACAAATATCTGCCCATCCTGCTGGCCCTGATCGGCGTGGCGCCCGTCTGCGCCGATGCGCCTCTCGTGCCGGATGCGGCGGCCCTGGGGCAGATGCTCTATTTCGATGTGAATCTGTCCCGGAACCGTACCCAGGCCTGCGCCACCTGCCATGCGCCGGAGGCGGGGTTCGTCGACACGCGAGGCCGCGGTGCCCTGGCCGCGGCCTCGCTGGGCGATGACGGGCATTCGGTGGGGGACCGCAACGCGCCCACCGCCGCCTATGCGAAGTTCAGTCCCCGTTTTCACAGGGGCGTGGACGGAAAATACGTGGGCGGGCAGTTCTGGGACGGGCGTCGGCCGGACCTCGCGGGCCAGGCGGGGGATCCGCTGCTGAACCCGATCGAGATGGCGATGCCTAGCCAGGCCGCGGTGATCGAGCGGTTGAAAGAGAACCCGGTCTATGTCGGCGCGTTCAGGCAGTTCTACGGTGATGGTATCTGGGCGGATACCGAGGCGGCCTATGCCGCGATGAGGAAGAGCATCGCGGCCTTCGAGGAGACGGATTTCTTCGCGCCGTTCGATTCCAAATACGATCGCTATCTGCGCGGTGAATACGAGATGACCCCGCAGGAAAATCTGGGCATGACCCTGTTCTTCTCCCGCCAGTTCACCAACTGCAATCTGTGCCACCGGTTGCGGCAGAGCCAGGTGGATGAAAAGGAAACCTTCAGCAGCTACGAGTATCACAACATCGGCGTGCCGGCCAACACGGAGCTGAGGGCGCTCAACGGCAAGGGCGGGGGGTTCGTCGATCGTGGGTTGCAGGAGAATCCCGAGGTGCATGAGGCGGATGCAGCAGGGAAGTTCAAGGTGCCCACGCTGCGCAACGTCGCCGTCACCGGGCCGTATATGCACAACGGGGTGTTCAGGGATCTGCGCACCGTGGTCCTGTTTTACAATAAGTACAACAGCCACAACCCCAGGCGGCAGATCGATCCGGAAACCGGGAAGGAATGGGGGGCACCCGAGGTGCCCGAGAATATTTCCCTGAAGGAACTGGAGACCGGGCCGGCCCTCGACAGTCGGCGCATCAACGCACTGGTGGCGTTTCTGAAGACGCTGACCGACCGCCGCTACGAGCCCCTGCTGGAACAGAACGAAGCCCTCGATCACCCCCCTCACCAGTAGACGCGGCTTCGTGTTCGCGCGGAGACGGGGTCTCTTTTGCCACTATGGATCCCCGCGCGGGTTTTTTTCCGATTCTTGCCCCAGGTCAGTTTTTTGCACCGTAAGGGCTGGTTTAATTGGCCCCATAGCGGCGGTTTGCACCATTGTCTGGCGCGTCTTCAGTGCGCCCGGGTCTCCGTGAAAATATTCAATATATTGTTTTTATTGATTATGTCTCGTGATCCCGGCAATTGGCACGCCTGATGCAAAACATAGGGTGAGTCCGCATACGGGCAACGAACAGGAAATTCAGGAGGATTGAACATGGTACGCCACGTAAAGATCAACAAATCCGGCTCTCTGCGGGAAACGCTTACCGGCGGGCGGGAGGCCGGCCACCCGCGGTCCGCGGCATCGCCCAAAGTGGTCGTCCCGGCCATGTACATGCGGCCGCTGGGCGATCGCGAGTTTCAGGGATGCCTGAAATCGAGGGCCTGACAGAAATTCCGAGGTAAGGAGTCCTATGCCCACGGATGGGGCTTCAAGTTTCTCTCCTGGCAACATCCCCTCATTCGCCCCGCACCCCCTGCGGGGCTTTTTTTGAATGAATTTCATACACATAAAGGATTTCTGGATTTTCATGGAACCTTTTCCGGGGCCGCCGGTCTGAATTTGTAACAGTTTGTCTCCTACCTGATCCTTGGCCCCCGCGTTCCTCCACCGGGGGCTATTTTTTTGGCGGTTCCGGGCGCGCGCGGGCTGATGCCGTTAAGCCGGGGTTAAGCGCGATCCGTTTTACTGTGCAGGGTGGCGCAGGCGTGCTCGCCTGCCTCGACCGATCCTCTCTGGTCCTTTATGCCTCGGCGGCTCGATCCCCCCTCCTCCAAGTGTCGTCGGGGTACTTTTTCGTCGCATTCTTTGTCATCCTGATGCCGCGCGGACCCGCCGCCGGCGCGGCTGCGCGCGCGGAAGCGATGAATTCGGATGAGCCAGGCTTGAAGGGGGAAGGGCGATGAACGGGAGACGGGTCGTATTGTGTGGGGTGGGGGTGTTCGCGGTGATGTTGTCCGGGGCGTTGTGGTTCGGGCGCGAAGGCGTGGCCGCGGACGGTGCGTTCGATGAGCGCATACGGATCCTGCGCACCGCTCCGGTCGAGGGCGTCGTGTCGCAGGCGGAGCGGGAGCGTAATTACCGCGGCTGTCTGTTCAGCGTTCTGCCGCGGATCGGCAGCGACGCCGCAGCGGAGATGCTGCGCGACGCCTGCCGGGACGAATATCTGTCTCCGGATTCCCGCTAGAGGCGCGGAGAGAAGGCGGCGCGCCGGTGGTCAGCGGCCGCCGCTGTCGCCGGTGCGTTTGAACTGCTCGATCATTTCCTGGAGCACGCGCTCGCCGGCCTCCTTGGTGCCGAACGGGCCGTGTGTCTTGCCGCCGCGTACGGTGAAATACCAGCCCGCCTTGATCCCGGTCTGCGGCGAGGCCTGATAGAACACGCGTTCCGCGTCGTAGTGCGGGGGTTCCTCCGGGTTCTCCGCGCCTGCATCGGGAGGGTCCGGGTTCAGGTCCTCGAGGTCGAGCTCCTCCACATTGATGCCCGCATTCGCGGCGCCCGGGATGAAGGATGGCGCGTTGAACAGATCGTCGATCCGCGCGGGATCGAAGGCGAACTGGGGTTCTTCGACCGATACCTTTTCCTTGTGCGCGACCGCATGCGCCACGGCGCCGGCCGAGCGTGCGGTGGCCGGGTGTGCCGGCGTCGGCGGTGCGGCGGTCTTGTGCGCGGAAGCCGCCGGGCGGGGCATATCGGTCGGCATTCGGGCGACCTGCGGTTTCATCGCGGGCGCGGGGCGCGGCTGGCGCGTGGCGGATTGGACCACTTCCTTCAGTTCGTTGAGCACGGATTCGGGCAGGGCGAAGTCGTCCATCGATGCCGTGCCGCCGGCCGGCGCCGCTGCCGTTGTCGATATCGATGTCTCGGCGGTCTTCGCTTCGGCGGAGGCCTCGCGGCGGGCGCGGTCTTCGATCCCGGCGCGCAGTTGTTGCAGTTGCTGCTCGAGGTCCGTGTGCCGTGTCCTGAGGTCCTGCAATTCCTGTTGCAGCGCGAGGATCCGGTGGTCTTCCTTCCCGATTCTGCGATCGAGCTCTTCGTCGCGCATGACGTCTTCGCGATGGGTCTGGCCGAGCTTCACATCCAGCCGCGCGATGGCCTCGTGGATCTCGCCGATGGTCCGGTTGGTGCGCTCGACGAATTCTCCATGGATGGGCTCGGGCGGAAGGCCGGGCGCATGTCCCGGTCGGGCGGCGGGTGACTGCCCGACGTGGCGCGCGATGTCCATGACCGCCTGGAGGTCGTTCTGGTGCAGACGGCTCCGGCGCAGATGGAGGCCGGCCACGAGGCCGAGGGCGCTCAGCAGGAGAATGATCGTTCCGACCAGCAGGACAGTGAGTGAGGGCAGCAAGTTGTTCATCCCCTGTATCGATGTTGCGATGAGGCTGAAACGGCATCGGCCCCGATCCGGGGCCGGGACCTATCTCATTGAAACTCACATGGTTAACGGCCGGGCATGGGGAAAGTTGACCGGCCGGGGACGGGTCAGCGCCCGCCGGTGTCGCCGGCGCGCTTGAACTTCTCGATCAGCCCCGCCAGCATCCGCTCCGCGAAGTTCTGGGTTTCGAAGGGACCGTAGACCAGGCCGCCCCGTACCGTGAAGCACCAGCCGCTGGATGCGGTATCCAGGGTGTTGTGATAAAAGATGCGCTTGCTGCGGAAGAATGCCCTGCCTCCACCCGCCGCCTCGGCGCCGACCAGACTCGTTTCCATGCCTGCTTCCTCCCTGCGCTCGGAGTTGTGACGCCCGTCACACTCTTCTCTGTGCGGGTTAACGGCGCGCGGGCGGGGAAACCTTAGGTCGGGAGGGGGGCCGGTGGCGGGGCGTCGGCGCGCCTCGCCGGATGACCCTGTTTTTTTCAGGTATATCAGAATCTTAATCGTTGACAGGGCAGGGGTCGCGGATAAAATAGATGAAACCTGACGGTCGATTTCATAAAATTACCGGGCAGGACGCTATAAGGTGTGACTCTATATATAGTGGGTGTGGCGGCAGGATGCCGGACGACGATATTCAGGCAGTGGTGAGAGAATGAGCTATCCGCAAACGAATGCCGAACTGATCCAGATGCTCCAGGAGCACGATATCAAGCCCACCCAGCAGCGCATGCAGATCGCGGCCGTGCTGTTCGCCAGGCCGCAGCACCTGTCCGCCGATCAGGTACTGGATCAGGTGAATAAGACCAACGGCGCCTATGTGTCCAAGGCCACGGTGTACAACACCCTCGGCCTGTTTACCCGCAAGGGACTGATTCGCGAGGTGATCATCAACTCGACGAAGGTATTCTACGATTCGACCACCCATCCCCACTACCATATCTACAACGTGGATACCGGGATGCTGATGGATCTCGACGCCGACGAGCTCAGCATCGAGGGGTTGCCCACCCCGCCGACGGGGACGCATATCGACGGCGTGGACGTCGTGATCCGGGTGCGGCCGTCGCACTGACCGGAGGTCGGCCGCCGTTGCGGTTCACGCGCGTCGCTTGTCGCTCGCGGGTCGATCTTTTATACTGCCCCCGCCCAAAAATGGTTTTGTCTTTCCCGCACGACCAGTCCCACCCATGCCGGTGTAGCTCAGTCGGTAGAGCAACTGATTCGTAATCAGTAGGTCGGAGGTTCGATTCCTCTCGCCGGCACCACGGAGGCCGCCGGACCCGACGTCGCATCCGGTCCCGGGTTTTTCCGCGGATTCAGGATTCCCGGGCCTGGAGTTCGGTCTTCTGTTCCTCGGGTTCCCCGTGGGCGAACCGCTTCGACAACATCATCAGGAACGCGCTGATCAGCACGATCAGCATCGCCGATCCGGTCAGGTATTGCGGCAGGGTGAAGGCCTCCTTGGCGTAGATGAACAGCAGCACCGTGATGAGGCCGCGCGGGGCGAACCACAGCAGGACCTTCACACGCTCGCGCCCGACGATCAGGCGCAACAATACGATGCGCACCGTGTAGATGATCGCGAGGGCGATGATCGCCGCGAGCCAGGCCTTGAGGGACAGAAAATCGCGCGGGTCCGTCCAGTAGCCGAGCAGAAAGAAGAAGAATCCGCGTACGACGAAGGTCAGCTCGAGGACGAGGGTGCGGAATTCGGACAGGATCAGGCCGTAATCGGCGGGCACCCAGCGGCTGAACGGCTTGAAGCGCGTGATGACCGTGGGTTTGTTGAGCAGCAGGCCGAGCATGAGCACCATGATCAGCGGCGAGAAGTGCAGCAGCTCGCCCAGCGCGTATAGGGCGAACAACCCGGCGAGCAGCGGGATGAAGCGGATGTGGCTGTCGGTGCGCAACAGCAGCAGTACCAGTACGATGGCGCTGACGATGGAAAGCAGGATGGATATCAGCCCGCCGCCGACGAGATTGAACAGGATCCCGCTCAGCGTGCCGTTCGATCCGAGCAGCGCGAAGAAAAACAGTACGCCGAGGATATCCGAGAGCGAGCTTTCATAGACCACGAATTCCTGGTCGTCCTTGTTCAGGATGGAACTGCCCGAGATGGCCACCGCGCTGCTGATGACCGCGAACGGCGTGGCGAGCAGCAGCGCCTGCACGGGGCTCAGCGAGAGCAGAGCGGTGGCGAGGGGATAGAGGCACAGGATGCACAGCACGATGCTCACCAGCGCCATGGAGCCCGTGGCCGTGAGCACGCGGGCATGGTCCTTGCGGAGATCGATGTCGAGCGCCCCCTCCAGCACGATGAGTACCAGCCCGACGGCGCCGATGATCGGGACCAGGGTGTCGACCCCGTTCAGTTCGAATCCGTAGTAATTGAGCACCGGCTTGGCGATCAGGCCGCTCAGTACGAGCACGATGACGGACGGGATCCCGCGATGGCGGCAGATCTGCTCGATGGCGAAGGCGAACAGGAGAAAGATCGAGGCGGCGAGGATGGTCTGGTAAGTCATGCGAGGTCCATGTCGGCGCGGTGATTGCGATGCGCCATTGTCGCATAGTCCGGTGTCCCGGGCTGCGGGCGGATGGCATTGTGAAATCAAGGGGAATCAGAAGCGGCACGGAGGCCGGCATGAGACCCGCGGCCGCGAAGGGCGGCCGGCATCGGTATCGTCAGTTGATGCAGCTTTTCCGCGTCCGCGCCTTGGCGTCGTTGCACTTGCCGGTGCTGGCGTCGTCGCCCGCGCAGTAGCGCGTGACGTCGTCGATCGCCGTCCGGCACCCGGGCAACTGGGCGCTGGCGGTGGAGTCTTCGCCCGACTGGGCCGCGGCGTCCCGTTTCTGTCCGGCGGAACCCGCGCAGCCGCCGATGAGGCCGAGGGCAACGGCCAGCGCGAGGGCCATGCCGGTGGACATGGCGGTGGAGGAAACGGCTTGTCGGGTTTTTTTCATGGTGGGCCTCTCCCGGGGTGTTTCGCTATTGTGCAAGATTTCCCCCGCGATGCAACCGGGCGCGACCGCGGCCGCGCCGCGGGTCCGCCGCGTGCCCCATCCGAAAACGGGCACCGATTTTGCAATGCAATGTCCGCCATGATGAGATTCATGTCCAATATGCTGGGGCAGGGCCGCGCGGCGCGGAGATCCGCCGAGTCGGAGCCCGCGCTCGATCCGGAGCGTCTGGTGGAACTGATGCGCTGTTTTCCCATTGGCAGCAAGTTCCGCTATTACCCGGAATATCACAAGGAAATCACCTTCGAATCCATCATCATCGCCTATGGCATCAACAGCCATCTCGTGTATACGCAACGCGATGTCCGTGTCGACACCGGGCGCGGCGCGCCGGTCTTTGTGCTGGAGGACGGGCGGAACGACCGGCCGATCGGCCAGATATGCCACTTCAGCCTGTTGATTCCGGACGTCTCCGTCGGCGACGCGCGGGATTACCGCCGCCAGTCGGATACTCCGCGGGGTGGGCGCTTCCGCCGCGGCGATATTTTGACGCTGATGTCGATTTTCAGCGAGAAGGGGATCCCTCACGTCAATACCACGGTGCGCAAGCGCATCCTGATGCGCGAGGGATATTACGCCAATCATGCCGTGATCCAGCTCGAGGTGCTGCTCGATACCCTGAATCATATCGATCAGCGTCAGCAGCGGCGGGTGAAGACCTCCATCCCCGCGAGCATGCAGTTCTCCGAGGATTCGCCGCACTATCCCTGTACCCTGGTCGATTTCACCGAGACCGCGCTGCGCGTACGTCTGGACGAGTCGGGCGAATCCGGCGCGGTGCCGCTGATCGAGCGGCGCAACATGATCGTCAGCCTGGACCTGCCGGCGCAGTCGCGCCGCTTCGTGCTGACCGGCAAGGTGCTGCGCCGCGATACCGGTCATTTCGTCATCGCGCTGAACGGCAAGATCCGGGACGGCCAGGTGCGCGATTTCGAGCTGATCGACGCCTTCGATCTCAAGGCCACCCTGCTGCAGCATCCCGCCACGCTGGCCTGATCCGGCGCCGACGGCCGCGCGGCCGTCACGATTTCCCCATGAATTTACGGTATCTTGATGGGCGGCATGCGGAATGAATGGCGGGTGCTGAATGGAGTATTCCCTGAGCGATGGCTGGCTGGTCCCCGTGCGGCGCGTCCCGTCTCCCAACCGGGACGACCGGCCGGCCGGCGGTCTGATCGATCTGCTGGTCGTGCATGGCATCAGCCTTCCGCCGCGCGAATACGGCGACGGCCGCTGGATCGATGCCCTGTTCACCAATACGCTGGATCCGCGGGCGCACCCGTATTTCGGGACGATCCATGACCAGCGCGTGTCGGCCCACGTACTGATCGGGCGCGACGGCTTCGTGACGCAGTACGTGCCGTTCGACCGGCGCGCCTGGCATGCGGGCCGATCGTCCTTCCACGGCCGGGAGGCATGCAACGATTTTTCCATCGGCATCGAACTCGAGGGATCGGACGACGATCCCTACGAAGCGGTCCAGTATGAGCAGCTTGCCGATATCGCGCGCGTATTGATGCAGCATTATCCGGGGATCGTGCGTGGACATATCGTCGGCCATTGCGACATCGCACCCGGCCGCAAGACCGACCCCGGACCCCATTTCGACTGGAATCGGTTGTATACTTTGCTCGATCGCGCGGACCGGAGACTTGTCTAGAGAGTCGTCATGAATCTGATTGCCATGCTCATCACCCTGGGTACGGAGGGCCTGTGGAAGTCGTTCCGCGCCGTGCTGCCGTATCAGTGGCTGATCGACTACACCGCCTGGCTGTGGCAGCGCACGGGCAAGGAACCCTGGTTCGGCGGCCCATACGGCGTGGCGCTCGCACTCGCCCCCGGCGTGCTGGTCGTCGGCCTGATCCAGCTCGTCCTGGCGAGCGGCGAGGGATTCATCGTCTGGCTGATCAAGCTGGTCTTCGCGGTGGCGGTGCTGATCGCCAGCATCGGCGTGCGCGGGCTGGCGCCGGAGCTGGAGGATTACCGGCGCGCGCTCGAACGCGACGACCCCGAGGCGGCCTATATGTACGTGCGCGAGCTGCTGCGCGAGGGTCCGCCGGCGAACTCCGACGAGATGAACCGCAAGCTGATCGAGGTCATGCTGATCCGCAACAACGAGCGCCTGCTCGCGATCCTGTTCTGGTTCGCGCTGATCGGGCCGGTCGGCGCCGTCCTCTACCGCTCGATCTGCCAGCTCAAGGGCGCGCGGCAGAGCGCGAATGTCATGAGCTCGGGCTTTCTGAACGCCGTGCTGCGGATCCACGCCCTGCTCGACTGGATCCCCGCGCGCATCACCGCCATTTGTTACGCCGTCATCGGCAGTTTCGTCGAGGCGATGCAGCAGTGGCGCGCTGGCGCGCGCGACCGGGGCGGCGACCTCTATACCGGCAACCGGCGGGTGCTGACCGACAGCGGACTGGGCGCGCTGCGCCTGTTCAATCTCGAAACCGGGCGCGGGAACGACGCCTTGCGCGATGACGTCACCGAGGCGGAGGCGTTGGTCAACCGCACGGTCATCGTCTGGCTGACCGCCTTCGCCCTGCTCACCATCGCCGGCTGGTTGAGTTGAGGCGGCGATGGCGATCATCGACCTGATCCGGCACGGCGAACCGGAAGGCGGGCGGCGCTATCGCGGTGCGACTGACGACCCGCTGACCGCGGAGGGCTGGCGCCAGATGGAGGCCGCGGTCGCGGGCGGGCCGTCCTGGCAGCGCATCCATACCTCGCCGCTGCGGCGCTGCGCGGCCTTCGCCCAGGCGCTCGGCGAGCGCCTGGGCGTGCCGGTGCACGAGGACGCGCGCCTGCAGGAACTCGGTTACGGCGTGTGGGAAGGGCTGACGCCGGAGGAGATCCACCTGCGGGATCCGGGCCAGTTGGCGCGCTTCTTCAACGACCCGCTCGCGCATCCGCCCGCCGGCGCCGAGCCGCTCGCGGATTTCCAGCGCCGCGTACTCGCGGGGTGGGGCGATATCCTGCGGCGGAGCGCCGGCGAGCGGGCGCTGCTCATCGCCCATGCCGGCACTCTGCGCGCCGTGCTCGGCCATGTCCTCGGCATGCCGCTGCCGAACATGTTCCGGATCAGCGTCGGTTACGCGGCGCGGATCCGCATCCGCAGCGAGGGCGATCGCCCGCCCACGCTGGTCATCGAAGGAGTTTCCTGATGAGAAGACTTTCCCTGATTCCGGCCCTGATGCTGGCGCTGGCCTGTGGCGTGGCCCAGGCCGTGACCGTGCCGGACGATCGTGGCCGCGAGCTGACCCTGGAACGGCCTGCCGCGCGCATCGTCAGCCTCGCGCCGAACCTGACCGAGCTGCTGTTCGAGGCGGGCGCGGGCGACCGGCTCATCGGCGCGGTGGCCTACAGCGATTTTCCGGATGCGGCGCAGCGCGTACCGCGCATCGGCGAGGCCTCGCGCCTGAACATCGAGCAGATCCTGGCGCTGAAGCCCGATCTGGTCGTCGCGTGGAAGACGGGCAATAACCGCGAGGACTACGAGAAGCTGGAGCGGCTGGGGCTCAAGGTCTATGTCCTCGAGCCGGAGCGGATCGCGCGCATCCCGAATATCATCGAGGACCTCGGCCGGCTGACCGGGACGGAGGAGGCCGCGGACGCCGCCGCCGACGCCTTTCGCGTGAAATACGCCGATCTGCAGCGGCGATACGCCGGGCGCACGCCCGTGCGGGTGTTCTACCAGATCTGGGAGCGACCGCTGATGACCATCAACGGCGCGCACTTCATCAGCGACGTGCTGCGCCAGTGCGGCGGCGAGAATGTCTTTGCCTCGCTACCGCTGCTCGCGCCCACCGTGGACATCGAGGCCGTCATCGCCAGCGACCCGCAGGCGATCCTGATCAACGCCTCCGCCGGCGATCCGGACAACTGGCGCCGCTGGCCGACCGTCACCGCGGCGCGCCTCGGCAATATCTTCACCATCCACGACGACCTGATCTCGCGCCCGACCTCGCGCCTGCTCGACGGCATGGAGCAGTTGTGCGACATCCTCAACACCGCCCGCACCCGCCTCGGCGCGGGCGCGCGTCCGTGAGTGGCGTGCGGTAAGGCTGGGGACGGATTTAAATCTGTCCCCTGCTCATCAGGAATCCGATTTGATGCGCGGCGAGCGCCAGTAGGTCTCGCGCCCGTTGCCCAGTCGCGTCAGCACGCGCGAGATGACGAACAGCAGGTCGGACAGCCGGTTCAGGTAGGCCAGGATGTGTTCATTCACCGGCTGGATGCGGCTGAGCGCGTAGACGTGCCGCTCCGCCCGGCGGCATACGGCGCGCGCGAGATGGCAGCGCGCCGAGGTCTCGTTGCCGCCCGGCAGGATGAACTCGCGCAGCGGGGTCAGGGTCGCGTTGTACATCTCGAGCTGTTTCTCCAGCCCGGTGACCGGTTTGGCCTTGAAGGTGCTGGTCCCCGGAAGGCTCAGCTCGGCGCCGATGTCGAACAGGGTCTGCTGGATCTCGGTCAGGCTGTGATGCAGGTCCTTGGGCAGCTCCTGACTGTTGAGCAGCAACCCCATCATGCTGTTCAGCTCGTCGATATCGCCGATGGCCTCGATGCGGGGGTGGTCCTTGCCGACCTGGGTGCCGTCGCCGAGGCCGGTGGTGCCCTTGTCGCCCTTGCGGGTGAAGATCCTGGAGAGACGGTGTCCCATGGAGCGCTGCCTTTCGTGAACGGATCGCTATTGTAACCGTTCGCCGCGTCGCTCCGATATGCCGGGACGCCCGGCCTCAGACGCGCGTGTCGAGCAGGCGGTAACGTACCGGCAGCACCATGTCCAGGCCCCCGTCCAGCGCGCCGCCCGGCAGCGGCAACGCGCGCGCGCGCGTCAGGCTGTCGACTGCGGCATTGTCGAGCGCCCGATGGCCGGAACTGCCGACCACGTGGATGCCGGTCAGGCGGCCGTCGATCTCCACCCGCAGGGCCAGCGTGACGTCGCCTTCCCAGCCCTGGCGGCGGGCGAGCATGGGGTAGTAGAAGTGGGCGGAAAAGGCCTGCTTGAGCGCGGCCATCACCTGGCCGCTGCTGTAGGCGGTGATGGAGGGTGCCGCTTCGGCCGGAGTCGATGGGGCCGCGCCGGTGTCCCGGGCGGGCCCCTCCGTCGAGGGGTCGGGGGCCCCATGGAGGGGGGCGGTATCTTGCGGGCGCCTGGCCGCCATGGGTTCCACCGTGGCGGGGAGGGGGCCGGCCGTGCGCGCCGGTTGTGAATGCCCGGGGTGTCCGGCGGCCGTCGCTTTCGCCGCGTCAGGCGCGGTGTCGCCATCCTCCCCGGGGAAAGACGGGGCGGCGGCGGGCAGGGCCGGCGCCGGCGCGAGCAGGGTGACCTGCATCGGCGCCGGCGGCGCGGGCCGGGGCGGCAGCGATGGCCAGGCGAGCGCGAACACGCCCGCGTGCAGGGCGAGCGAGGCCGCGACGGCGAGCCAGCGATCGCCGCCGTTGCTCATTCGGTCGAACGCCAGGATAGTTGCAGCAGGTACGAGCGCTCGGCGGTGTTGTATCCGTCGGCGATCACGTATTCCTTGTCGAACAGGTTCTCCACCCGCCCGCGCAGCGTCCACTGCGCGCCGAGGCGCACGGCGGCCGTCAGGTTCATCAGTCCGTAACCGCCCATGACGGTGTCGGTGAAATCGGAGTCCTTGCGTTCGCCGGTCAGCAGCAGGTCGGCGCCGAGCCGGTAACGTCCGATGTCATAGCTGGCGGAAGAGGTGAGGCTGTGGCGCGCGCGCCGCGGCAGGGGATCGCCGGTGAGCGTGTTCTCCGGGTCCTGCGCGATCGCCTCGACCCGCGCCCGCCAGTGTTCGCCCGTGAAGCGGTATCCGGCCTCCACGCCGCGGATGCGCGCCTCGCCGACGTTGATCATCTGCGAGGTGCCGAAGTCGAATTCGATCAGGTCGTCGATGTCGTTCTGGAACGCGCTCAGCGTCACGATCTGACGCGGCGTCAGCGTGTGGTGCAGGCCGAGTTCCAGATTGCGCGCCTCTTCCGGATCCAGATCGGGGTTGCCGCCGAAGCCGAACCGGTCGGTGCCGTCCGGGGCGCGGAAGGCGGTGCCGGCCGCCGCGGTCAGGCGCGTCGCGTCCGAAAGCTGATAGCCGTATTCCAGATCCCAGGTGGTGTTGCCGCCGAAGGTCTCGTGGTCGGTATGGCGCGCGGCGAGCAGCCAGCGGTGCGCGCCGTGTTCGATCGCATCCTGCAGGTAAAGCGCGTTGACGTCGGTGCTTTCGTCGAACAGCGTGCCGAAGCTGAGCGCGGCGACGTCCTCGCGCGAGAGCTGGAGGCCGGCGGTCAGCAACTGCGCCTCGCCGAGCTGGACGTCGTTCTGCCAGTCGAGCGTCAGGCGTTCGGTGTGCGCGTAGTCCGCGCTCTGGTTCTGGTCGATCTCGTCGATGGCCCGGCTCAGTTGCAGGTGGCTCGCCCAGCCGGCGGCGGGCTCGGCCCGCAGATCGAGCGCGGTGACGGCGTTTTCGTAGTCCTGGTCGATGGGCGTGAGGAAGAAGTCGAGATATTCCACCTTGCCGCCGGCCTGGAAGTGGCTGAGCTCGGCGTCGACCGCGCCCAGGCGCGCGCCGGCGAAGGCCTTGACGCTGGTGTTGTCGTATCCGCTCTCGAGGTCCGAATCGGAGCGCGGGGCGTAGCCGTCGGTGTCCTGCCCGGCGATCTCGAGCCCGATACGCCGGTCGCCGTCGCGGTAGGTGGCGGCGCCGCCCAGTTCGCGCGTGCCGAAGCTGCCCGTGCCCACCGTCGCCTCCAGCCGGGCGCCTTGCGGCGCGCCGCGGGTGATGATGTTGATGACGCCGCCGATGGCGTCCGAGCCGTACAGCGTCGAACGCGGTCCCTTCACGACCTCGATGCGTTCGATCAGGGCCGGATTCAGATTGTTGATCGCGGCGCCGCCGATGGTGCCGGGGTTCATGCGCACGCCATCGATCAGTACCAGCGTGTGGTTGCTGTCGGTTCCGCGCAGGAACAGGGAGGTAGGCTGTCCGGGGCCGCCGTTGCGGCCGATGTCCATCCCGGCGTGGAAGCGCAGCAGGTCGGCGACGTCGGTGGCCTGGCTGCGTTCGATCTCCTCGCGCGTGATGACGATCACCGGCGCGAGCGCTTCATCGGCGATCTGCGCCGTACGCGTGGCGGAGACGATCACCGGCGGCGCCTGCTCGGCGGCGGCGATGACGGAGGAAGACAGGCAGGCGAACAGCCCACCGCCCAGACAGAACAAGGATCTTTTCACGTGACGCTCCCGGATTTCGCGCACACCCGCGCGCGGATTCGTTGTTATGGGTCGGCGGTACGTGACGAGGGAAGGCAGGGGTTCTTTGACCCGACCATGCCGCCCGCCGCGACACCGCATCGCTTCGTCCGGGCCGGTCTCCGGGCTCGCAAGAGGATCTTCCGATCCGGGGCTGACGCCTTCCCGTGCCTGGGGCACAGTGGCCTGAGGTCAACCCTTGTCTTGCTTACCGTTGCGGGGGCAGCATCGGGATCGTCGCGGGACGTAATGACCCGGACTCACCGATTTCCCGTTTCATTCCTCGGGCGATCGCCGTCGGAACACCTGAACGAGCCCTCAAGATACAAGAGAACCCGCCCCGGGGCAATGGCAAAACCCGGGACAGATTTATTTTTGACAATAGATTCTCCAGGGGACGGATTTCAAATCCGTCCCCCCGGCTCACCGGATAAATAAATCTGTCCCGGGTTTTTCATCTTGTGCGACGAGGTTATGCATCACGGTTTTGGTGTCCGCACCGTCAACAGGCCATGATCGAACTAGAATTGATGCCGGATACAGGGCTGATCCGGGCAAGATGACGAGGGATGGCAGAATATCAGACAGGGAGCGTGTTGCGGTGGGAGTAGTGTGAAAGGGCGCTACCCTGTGGTGAACAGGGTAGCGCCCGATCCTGAAGAGGAGGCCGAGTTTCTGTCTGACTCGCTAGAATTTCTTGCTCAGTCCTATATTGAAGCCGGTGTAGTCATAATCCGACTCGCTCAAATAAAAGAGATACTCGCCGGAGACGAATAGGCCCTTTCCAAAACCTATCTCGGCGCCGATGCCGTATGAGAGTCCGCTGTCGTCTTCGGAGGCGGTGATTCCCAGTACCGATGCTTCAAGCTTTCCCTTCGTGACCCCGAGGAGCCCGTAAACGTTGGCGGCCTCGGACAACGGCAGGTCACCCTTTATAAATACAGATATCGCGTTTTTCAGCTTTACTTCCACCTCTGTGCCGAGAACATCGACCTTCTCCGAGCCGGCGCCGAAGAGCAGATGGCCTTCGAGGGCTATATTCTTTGTGAGGTACTTGCCTACTTCCAGTTTTACCGCATTGAGATCCATATTGGGGAACCCGGACTCGTCGTATGTTCCCAGGTGATAGCCGGCGCCGACATACACATTATTGACATCAGTGTCCGCGAATGCGGAGGGACTGCCGAAGGCGAGGCCAAGCAAGAACAGCTTCTGCGCTGTTGAATTTTTCATTTTTGTTCTCCATATGGATCGAATCACAGGAGTGGTGATGCGAAATCATCATTCCTGACGGTTGTCGTTTTTCGCTACCCGCGTGCCCTTCTGCGAAGGCTCTCCGTCGCTTTTTGACGTGTTTCGACCGCACCCCAGCGGGTCGAAGGATTGGCAGCGAAAGCCGTCCCGATAATACACACAGTTGTATGTAGACCACAATCCCCGCTGAGTGGATTCTTCCCCCATTCGGAGGGAAAATGTCGGTCACTCAGGCGTTTGGCGCGCTCGTCCGGGAGACGAGGATGAAGCTCGGCCTCTCACAGGAGGAGCTTGCCGAACGTTGTGGTATGCACAGGAATGCGATCGGTTTTATCGAGCGAGGGGAGCGTAGCCCGAGCATCGAGAGCGTTTTTGCTATTGCGACTGGGCTAGGGATTTCAGCCTCCAAACTTATAGGCAGGCTGGATCAGGCGCTATCGAAAAAGATATAAATGCCGGCGTGCGCCGGTTGGCCTAGGGTGACGCTTCTTGATCCTCTTCGATTGAGGGCAATCGGCTCAGAATTCGAAAAGAATGCTTGCCGATAGCAGATCGACGGCATCGTCATCGATTTTGAACCTTTCCCATTCCAGGCGGCCCTCGGTTTTCTCGCGCAGGGCGAGCGAGGCGCCGAGGCTGAAGGCGACATCGGTCCCCGTGGCATCTTCCGAAAAGGATTCGACCTGGTCCAGGTTCTCGAACTCGGACTCCCATCGGAGCAAGCCGATCCTCCCCAGCAGCGACAACCTGTCCGTGACGCCGACCGAGCCTACGATCGAAAAATCGAACCCCCTGGAGGAGGCCGTCATGCGGGATACGCCATAGAAACTGTCGACGCCAGAGAGGGAGGCCTTCCCGAAGTCGATATAACCGAGCTCCAGCGCCATGGAGACGGCGGATTCCGATGCGGTCGCTAGGTTAAGGCCGCCGAATATCCTGAAGGCCGTGTCCGTATCGTCCGCGCGGCAGCTCGTATCGAGAAATGCCGCCCGTGTCTCCGGAGCGCACTTGGCGAAGGCGGGTCTGGATTGTCCGAGGCCCGCCCCGGCATAGAGGCCCTGGGCGGCCGCATTGGCGGGGGAGATCCCCGGCCCGAACACGGCCAGCATGAGGGCTATGCCGGCGGGGATGGCGGGCGGGGCTGACTTCATTTTCTTGTTCTCCGTGAAATGGGCCCGAGCATAGACGATTTACGCCACCATCGATATCAGGCGGCCGGTTGCGCACGGGGCTTGACTTAGCGCTTTATTTGAGAATAATTATCATTTTTCCATCTCCGGCCCCGATAGGATTTTCCCATGAGCCTGCCAGCGGAACCGATGTCGCGGTTCGACCCGGAACTGCCCGATGCGGGCGCGGTGATGGCCTCGCTCTGCTGCGTGGCGACCCAGTACGCGAGCCGCCCCTCGGTGGAACTGGCCAGGACGGCGCTGAATCTCGCGCACAAGCTGACCACGGCGCCGTACGCGGAGACGGAACAGATGGCCGAGGTGGCGCAGCAGCTCGTACGGCAGTGGGATCAGTTGCTATGCCGCCACATGAATGCGTTCGGCGTGACCCTGTCCGGTTGCCGATCCGTCAATTGACCTGGAGGAATCATGTCACGTTTTACCGGACCCAGATTGAGGGTGATGCGCGCACTGGGGGTGGATCTGCCCGGGCTGTCGCGCAAGACCATCGAGAGCCGGCAGACCCCGCCCGGCCAGCACGGCGCCAAGGCGGGGCGGCGGCGCAAGACGGATTTCGGCATCAAGCTGCGCGAGAAGCAGAAGCTGCGCTTCAATTACGGCGTGTCCGAACGCCAGTTGCGCCGTTTGATGCTGGCCGCGCGCAGGAGCACCGGCCCCACCGGCGAGGCCCTGCTCCAGTTGCTGGAGCGCCGGCTCGATAATGTGGTGTTCCGCGCCGGGTTCGCGCCGACGATCCTGGCGGCGCGGCAACTGGTCTCGCACCGCCACATCCGCCTCAACGGCAAGACGGTCAACATCCCGTCCCTGCTGGTCAAGGTCGGCGACGAGGTCACCCTCAAGCCGGAAAGCATGAACCTGCCCATCGTGCTGGATTCCATCGACGAGCCCCCGCTGACCCGGCCCGAGTGGCTGTCCTGGGACGAGGACAGCAAGACGGGCAAGGTCGCGCACTTCCCCTCCGCGGAGGAGATCCCCTTCCCGATCGAGGTGCAGCAGGTCGTCGAGTATTACGCCAGCCGCATTTAAAAACCCGGGACAGATGTGTTTTTCGATCTTCCGACGGGGACGGATTTCAAATCCGTCCCCCTTTCCGCCGGAGAGATAAAGACTGGATAAATAAATCTGTCCCGGATTCCGGTCAGGCGGGTGGCTCGAGTCCGCGGCGTCCGGCCCAGTCGCGCGCGAATTGCCAGGCGACCCGGCCGCTGCGCGAGCCGCGCGCGAGGGCGTAGCGCAAGGCCTCGCGGCGGACGTCTTCAGGGTCGTCCAGCGGGACCCCGAGCCGTTGCAGCCAGCCGAGACAGATCTCCAGATAATGATCCTGGCTGAAGGGATAGAACGACAGCCACATCCCGAAGCGTTCGGACAGCGAGATCTTTTCCTCCACCGCCTCGCCATGATGGATCTCGCCGCCGCGCAGGCGCGCCTGCTCGTTTTCCCCCATGTATTCGGGCAGCAGATGGCGGCGGTTCGAGGTCGCGTAGACCAGCAGGTTGTCCGTCGCGCCGGCGAGTGAGCCGTCGAGGACGGCCTTGAGCGCCTTGTAGCTGGCGTCGTCCGCTTCGAAGGAGAGGTCGTCGCAGAACAGGAGGAAGCGTTCGGGCCGGTCGTGGATGATGTCGACGATGTCGGGCAGGTCGGCGAGGTGGCCGGCCTCCACCTCGATCACCCGCAGTCCGCGCCCGGCGTATTCCGTCAGCAGCGCCTTGATGAGCGACGATTTGCCGGTGCCGCGCGATCCCCACAGCAGGACATTGTTGGCCGGCAGGCCGGCGAGGAACTGGCGGGTGTTGCGGTCGATCTCGCCCTTCTGCTCATCGATATTGTGCAGATCGCCGAGCCGGATGCGGTGGGGGTGCCTGACGGCCTCCAGGTATCCGCGCCCATAGGCGCGCCGCCAGCGGAATGCCGTCGCGTTTTCCCAGCCGATCTCCCTGCCGCCGGCCGGCAGCAGGCGCTCGATCCGCTCCATCAGGCGCTCGGCGCGGGCCAGGACCTGTTCGGATTTTTCCATGCCGTCTCCCGGCGTCGTGTCGGTGGAAGATATGGTATCAGAGCGAAGCGGGCGGGACGCCGGGTGCAACGAGGGCGTGAGGCCGGAGCGTCGCGGCGGATAGGGGCCGTCGCGGTCCACGCCACCCCGAGCGGGACTGACCCGCTCGGGGTGGCGGAGGGGCGGAGGCGAGGGGGTCCGCCGGGGATCAGAACGAGAAGCGGAAGCCGATCGAGAGCGCGCTCGGATCGCCACCGGGCACGGTGTCGATCTCGTCGCCGTGATCGCCCGCGGCGGCCTTGTACTGGGCGCCGTCGTCGTTGCGGGTGAGCGAGAGGGCGGCGTAGATCTCCGTCTGCGCGTCGAGCTGGCGCCGGGCGCCGAGACCGACCTTGATCGCGCTGCCGTCGCCGGCGGCGTCGGAGTCGTCGGCGATCAGCACCTGCGCCTCGAAGGTGTTGTTGCCGGCGCGCAGGGCGCCGTTGATCCCGAACACGTTGCGCTCCAGGCCGGGGACGTCGTCGGAGCTGATGCGCTCGAAGATCAGGCCGAGCTTTCCGTCGCGCGTCACCGGGTGCGAGGCCGCGAGGCGCAGGCCCTTGGCGTCGCTGCCCGCCAGTTCCGACCAGCTCTCGTAACCGGCGGAGAGTTCGAGCGCGCCCAGCGTGTACCAGGCGGCGATGCTGAACAGATCGTTATCGTTGTCGTCGACGTCCTCCGCGTCGATGTCCTGGGCGTCCGTGGCGTACATGCCCTGCACCTCCAGCCCGCGGAAGGTGTTGATGTACAGCAGCGCGTTCTGGGCGCGCTGATTCATGTTCACGGCGCCGTCGGAGCTGGCGCCGAGCAGGGAGCGGCTTTCAGCCACGGTTCCGCCGAGGACGCTCCAGCGGGATTCCAGGGTCTTGAACGGGGTATCGTGATAGCCGAACAGCAGGGTGCCGTAATCCCGGCTGCGGAAACCGGCGAAGGTGTCGTGGGTGGCGAAGGCGCCCCCGCCCGAATCGGCGCGGTATTCCTGCGCCAGTTGCCAGACCAGGGAAAGGTTCGAATCGATGTCGTGCTGTCCCCTGAGCCCGAGCAGGCTGGCGTTGCTGGAGAGACTGAAGTTGCTCGACTCCCCGGGGATGTCGTTGTCGCTCAGGTCGAGCGACAGATCGATCGTGCCGTAGGCCTCCAGCGCCTGTCCGGCCAGGGGCACGGCCGCGCCGGCGGAGGGGGCTGCGATCAAGGCCGTGCCCGCGAACAGGGCCGGGATCAGGGTTTTTGCAAGCGTAGGATTCATCGGTGGGCGTCCTTTGCTGAAGAGTGCCGGCATTATAGCCATGGATGCGCGGGAACTGAAACACATCTTTCTGATTACATTCGCAATTCATTTAGAGACCCGGCCCGCGTGCGGACCCTCGCCCGGCCAGGGTGCAAACCCCGCGTCGCCGGTACGGATTCGCACCAGATAAGTGCGCTCTGTCTCCGGTCATGACCATTATGGTGCGTCATGACGTCGGTTCGCCGCGCCTGAATCTGTGTATATGAATGATTCAATTAGTTTTTATATATATGGTGCATTTTTTGCTCGATGCTCACCGTTTTGAGGCGATCCCCCACGGCAAAGGAGGCATGATGGAAAACCTGCAGGCGGGTAACGATGTGCTGTTCCTGTTGATGGGCGCGGTCATGGTGCTGGCCATGCACGCCGGCTTTGCCTTCCTCGAACTGGGGACGGTGCGCCGCAAGAACCAGGTCAACGCGCTGGTGAAGATCATCAGCGACTTCTCCGTCTCGACGCTCGCGTATTTCTTCATCGGTTACGGCATCGCCTATGGCATCGATTTCCTGACCGGCGCGCCGGCGCTGAGCGAGAAGAACGGCTATGAGCTGGTGAAATTCTTCTTCCTGCTGACGTTCGCGGCCGCCATTCCCGCCATCATCTCGGGCGGGATCGCCGAACGCGCGCGCTTCTATCCGCAGCTCGCCGCCAGTTTCCTGCTGGTGGCGCTGGTGTATCCCCTGTTCGAAGGCATCGCATGGAACGGGCTGTTCGGTCTGCAGGACTGGCTGGAGACGAGCTTCGGCGCCCGTTTCCACGACTTCGCCGGTTCCGTCGTGGTGCATGCGATGGGCGGCTGGCTGGGGCTCGCCGCCGTGCTGATGCTGGGCGCGCGGCGCGGGCGTTACGGCCGGGACGGCACGATGAGCGCGCACCCGCCGTCGAGCATCCCCTTCCTGGCGCTGGGGGCCTGGATACTGTCGGTGGGCTGGTTCGGCTTCAACGTGATGTCGGCGCAGAGCGTGCAGGCGGTGAGCGGGCTGGTCGCGCTCAATTCCCTCATGGCGATGGTCGGCGGCGTGCTGGCCGCGCTGTTCATGGGCCGGAACGACCCCGGTTTCGTGCACAACGGCCCACTCGCGGGGCTGGTGGCGGTGTGCGCCGGATCGGACGTCATGCATCCGGTCGGCGCCCTGTTGACCGGCGGCGTGGCGGGGGCGCTGTTCGTGTGGACCTTCACCCTGACGCAGAACCGCTGGCGCATCGACGATGTGCTCGGCGTGTGGCCGCTGCACGGTCTGTGCGGCGTCTGGGGCGGCATCGCGGCCGGTATCTTCGGGCAGCAGGCCCTGGGCGGGATCGGCGGGGTGAGCCTGTCCTCCCAGGCGATCGGCACCGGCCTCGGCGTCGCGATCGCCTTCATCGGCGGCACGGCGGTCTATGGTCTGTTGAGGGCGACCGTCGGGGTGCGCCTGTCGCCGGAGCAGGAGTATCAGGGGGCGGACCTGAGCCTCCACAGGATCAAGTCGGAATCTCCGTATAATGAATGAGTTAACGGCCGTCCCGGGGACACCGCCGGGGCGGCGGGTAGAAAAAGCGCCGACAACGTAGTAGCTTAAAGAGCGGTAGGCAAACGCTCGTCGGGGAGTATGGGACCCAAGTTATATATAAAGACCTTCGGCTGTCAGATGAACGAATACGATTCCGCCCGCATGGCTGACGTGCTGGCGGAGTCGCACGGACTGGAACTCACCTCGCGCCCGGAAGAGGCGGATGTCCTGCTGTTGAATACCTGTTCCGTGCGCGACAAGGCGCAGGAGAAGGTGTTTTCCGAACTGGGCCGCTGGCGCGAATGGAAGGGCGAGCGCCCCGGGCGCATCCTCGGCGTGGGCGGCTGCGTCGCCAGCCAGGAGGGCGCGGCGATCCATCAGCGCACACCCTACGTCGACCTGATCTTCGGACCCCAGACCCTGCACCGCCTCCCGCAGATGCTCGAGGCGGCGCGCGCCCGGAGTAATGCCCCGGTCGTCGACATCTCCTTTCCCGAGATCGAAAAATTCGACCGCCTGCCGGAGCCCACGGTATCCGGCCCGGGCGTGTTCGTCTCCATCATGGAAGGTTGCAGCAAGTACTGCACCTTTTGCGTCGTGCCCTATACGCGCGGCGAGGAGGTCAGCCGCCCCTTCGAGGACGTGCTCGCCGAGGTCGCGCTGCACGCCGGGCGCGGCGCACGCGAGGTGACCCTGCTGGGCCAGAACGTCAACGCCTATCGCGGCCCGATGGCGGACGGGACGGAGGCCGACCTCGGCCTGCTGATCCACTACGTCGCGGCGATCGCGGGGATCGAGCGCATCCGTTTCACCACCTCGCACCCGCTCGAATTCGACGCCGGCCTGATCCAGGCCTTCGCCGAGGTGCCGGCGCTGGCGGATCACGTCCATCTGCCGGTGCAGAGCGGGTCCGACCGCATCCTCGCCCTGATGAAGCGCGGGCATACCGCGCTCGAATACCGTTCCATCGTGCGCCGCCTGCGCGCCGCGCGTCCGGGGATCAGTATCTCCTCGGACTTCATCGTCGGCTTCCCGGGCGAGACGGAGGCCGACTTCGAGGCGACGATGGCGCTCATCGAGGCGGTCCGCTTCGACCACTCCTACAGCTTCGTCTACAGTCCGCGCCCGGGCACCCCGGCCGCGGCCTACGCCGACGACGTGCCGCCCGCGGTGAAGCAGGCGCGGCTGCGGCGCCTGCAGGACAGGATCGGGGAGTTCGCCGCCGAGTACCGCGCGGCGATGGTCGGCAGCGTGCAGCGCGTGCTGGTCGAGGGCCGTTCGCGCCGTTCGGAGCGGCAACTGGCCGGCAAGACCTCCAACAACAATACGGTCCATTTCACCGGGCCCGGGGACCTGATCGGCGGCATGGCCGATGTCCTGATCACGGCGGACGCCGGCAGTTCCCTGCGCGGCGAACTCGCGGCGCCGCGCGCGCGCGCTCAAGGACAGACCGCGGCCAACTGGATCTGAATGACGCGCCATACCTCCGACATGGACCCTGCCCCCGCGACACCCGTGGACCCTCACCCCCAGTCCAGCGATCTGGTACTGGAGCCCGCCGATAACCAGCGGCTGGCCGATCTGTGCGGTCAGCTCGACGAGCATATCAAGCAGATCGAGCGCGGCCTCGGCGTGGAGATCGGCAATCGCGGCAACCGGTTTCGCATCACCGGCCCCGCGGCGTCCGCGCAGGCGGCGAGCCGCCTGCTGAAGCAGCTCTATGACGAGACCGCGAAGGCGCCGCCCCTGACGCCGGCGCGGGTGCATCTGCTGCTGCAGTCGGTCGACGCCGAGCCCGCGCCGGGCGAGGGCCCCGCGCAGACGCAGGACATCGCCATCCGGCGCGCCTATATCACGCCGCGGGGCACCAACCAGCGCCGTTACGTGGAGAACGTGCGCAGCTACGACATCAATTTCGGGATCGGGCCGGCGGGGACGGGCAAGACCTATCTGGCCGTCGCCTGTGCGGTGGAGGCGCTCGAACGCGAGGAGGTGCGCCGCATCCTGCTGGTGCGGCCGGCGGTGGAGGCGGGCGAGCGGCTCGGCTTCCTGCCCGGCGACATGGCGCAGAAGATCGACCCCTATCTGCGGCCGCTGTACGACGCCCTGTACGAAATGCTGGGTTTCGAACGCGTCTCCAAGCTGATCGAGCGCAACGTGATCGAGGTCGCGCCGCTCGCCTTCATGCGCGGCCGCACGCTGAACGAGTCCTTCATCATCCTGGACGAGGCCCAGAACACCACCGTCGAGCAGATGAAGATGTTCCTCACCCGCATCGGCTTCGGGTCGACCGTGGTGGTGACCGGCGACGTGACCCAGATCGACCTGCCGCGCGAGCGTGTGTCGGGCCTGCGTCACGCGGTCGAGGTCCTGCGCGATGTCGAGGGCATCAGCTTCGTGTTCTTTCAGGCGCGGGACGTCGTGCGCCATCCCCTGGTGCAGAGCATCGTCGCCGCCTACGATCGCGCCGAGGGCGGACGGAACGGCGGCTAGGTCCGGGACGGAATTCGTGGCGCTGGAACTGGACGTGCAGTACGCGACGGGGTCGAGGGCGGGCCTGCCGGCCCGGCGCAGCATCGAATCCTGGGTGCGGGCGGCGCTCGCCGGGCGCCGGCGCGGCGCGCAGTTGGCGGTACGCATCGTCGCCGAGGACGAGGGACGGGCGTTGAACGAGCGCTACCGGCGGCGCGGCGGGCCGACCAACGTGCTGTCCTTTCCCTTCGAACACCCGGAAAGGATGCGCCCGCCCCTGCTCGGGGACATCGTGCTGTGCGCACCGGTGGTGCAGCGGGAGGCCGCCGATCAGGGTAAGCCGCCGCGGGCGCATTGGGCGCACCTGGTCGTGCACGGCGTGCTGCACCTGCTGGGCCATGACCACGAAAGGCCGCGCGAGGCGGCGCGCATGGAAGGGCTGGAACGAAAGATACTCGCGGGACTGGGCTATCCCGATCCCTACGCCGCCGAGCGGGCGGCCGCGCCCTCGCGGGGCCGCCGCACATCACTCAAAAAAACAGGCAGAGGCCAATGAACGAAGTGGATTCAGGTTCCGAAGCGGCTCCCCGCTCCTGGCTGGACAAACTCAGCAAGGTGCTGACCGGTGAACCGCGCAGCCTGCAGGATCTGATCGAGGTCCTGCGCGTGGCGCAGCAGCGCGGCCTGCTGGACGCCGACGCGCTGGCGATGATCGAGGGCGTGCTGCAGGTCACCGAGATGCGCGTGCGCGATATCATGATCCCGCGCGCGCAGATGGTGGTGGTCGAGCGCGACGCCACCCTGCAGCAGATCCTGCCCATCATCATCGAATCGGCGCACTCACGCTTCCCAGTTATCGGCGAGAGCAAGGACGAGGTGGTCGGCATCCTGCTGGCGAAGGATCTGCTGCCCTATCTGATCGGCGGCCGCGAGCATGAATTCAACGTGCGCGACCTCCTGCGCCCGGCGGTGTTCATCCCGGAGAGCAAGCGGTTGAACATGCTGCTGAAGGAATTCCGTTCCAGCCGCAACCATATCGCCCTGGTCGTCGACGAATACGGCGGCATCGACGGCCTGGTCACCATCGAGGACGTGCTCGAGCAGATCGTCGGGGAGATCGTCGATGAGCACGACATCGACGACAATCTCTACATCATGAAGCACAGCGAGAAGCGCTACACCGTGAAGGCGCTCACCCCCATCGGCGATTTCAATCAATACTTCGGCACGCATTTCAGCGACGAGGAATACGACACCATCGGCGGCCTCGTGATGCGCGAGTTCGGCCGCCTGCCCCGGCGCGGCGAGGTGCGCGACATCGGCCCGTTCCGCTTCAAGGTGCTCCACGCGGACAGTCGCCGGATCCATCTGCTGCAGTTGATCCGGATCGACCTCGAACCCGGCGCGCCCGCGGCGGAACCCCCGCACTGATCCCCGCCGCCCGATGAATCCGGCATCGTCCCGCGGGCGGGGCATCCTCTTGGCGCTGGCCGGCGGCGCGGCGCTGCCCCTCGCGTTTGCCCCGTTCGGTCTCTATCTGCTCGCCCCGGTGTGCATCGCCGCGTTGTTCGCCTCCTGGCGCGGGGCGACGCCGCGGCAGGCCATGCGGCGCGGCTATCTGTCCGGGCTGGCCGTGTTCGGCTTCGGCGTGCACTGGGTGTATGTGAGCATGCACGATTTCGGCGGCATGGGCGCGGCGATGTCCACCGCCGTTACCGCCCTGCTCGTCGCGGTGCTGGCGGTCTTCCCCGCGCTCGCCGCCGGGCTGGCCGCGCGCCTGTCGCACCGGGAGGGGCGTGAGCCGGCGGCGGTCATGGTGCTGGTCTACCCGGCGGCGTGGACCCTGTTCGAATGGGTGCGCGGCTGGTTTCTGACCGGTTTCCCCTGGCTGAACCTCGGCTACAGCCAGATCGATGGCCCGCTGGCGGGGTTCGCGCCGCTGGTCGGGGTCTATGGCCTGTCGCTCGCCGTGGCCCTGAGCGGGGTCCTGCTGCTGGCCGCGTTCGAGCGCCGCGCCGCGCCCGGTCTCCGCGCGGCGTGCCTGGTCGCGCTGGCCGGTCTGTGGCTGGGGGCGGCGCTCGCCGGCGCGATCGAATGGACGCGGCCGGAGGGGCGGCCGCTGCGCGTCAGCCTGGTGCAGGGTAATGTGTCGCAGGATATGAAATGGCAGCCGGGCATGCTGGAGCCGACGGTCGCGCTGTACGACGGGTTGACGCGCGCGCACTGGGACAGCGATCTGATCGTGTGGCCCGAGACCGCGATGCCGATGTACTACCTGCAGGCCGTGCCCTATCTGGACGAGCTGGGCAAGGAGGCGCGCGCGCAGGGCGCGGAGCTGCTGGTGGGGCTGATCTACCTGGATCCCGCCTCCGGCAACTATTACAACAGCATGGTCAGCGTGGGGGGCGGATCCGGTACCCCCCAGGTATATCACAAGCACCATCTGGTGCCGTTCACCGAGTATCTGCCGCTGAAGCAGGCGCTGGGCGGTTTCGTGGACCTGCTCGATGTCCCGATGTCGGACTTCAGCGCCGGCCCCGAGCGGCAGGCCCCGTTCGAGGTGGCGGGCCAGCAGGTCGGCATGTCGATCTGCTACGAGGACGCCTTCGGCGAGGAGATGATCCGCATGCTGCCGCGCGCCACGCTGCTGGTGAACGTCAGCAACGACGCCTGGTTCGGCCGTTCCGTGGCCCCGTTCCAGCATCTCCAGATCGCGCGCATGCGCGCGCTCGAGACCGGCCGGCCGCTGCTGCGCTCTACCAATACCGGCATCTCCGCCCTCATCGGATACCGCGGCGAACTGCTCGACACCTCGCCCCAGTTCGAGGTCCACGTCTTGAGCGGCGAGGTGCAGCCGCGACAGGGCGCCACGCCGTATGTCCGGGTGGGGAATGCAGGGTTTCTGGTGCTCGCCGGATTCATGATAGCGATAGGACTGCTGAGGGCCAGAAAGGTAGGACTAAGGGCTTAGGGCTAAGGAGTAAGTAAAAATCAAGAGCGTGATGGGTGATGGGTAAAGGGTGATTAAAATGTGTTGATGACCTGGGGCGAGGTATGCTCCTCTCTTTACCCATTACGATTCACGTATATTCAGCCACGTAAGGTGGGCACGGGGTTGGTGCCCACGCGGAAATACGCGGCGCTAAATACATTCGGGGACAGACTTCAGTCTGTCCCCCTTCCTGCACGCGGGTAAGGTGTGCCGGCAGTCACGTAGCTTGGGCTGAGCAACGCGAAGCCCAACGTTCTCGCCATCTGCAAGTCGGGCTGCACTGCGTTCAGCCCGACCTACGGATCTGGGATCTCGATATCCATGTGGCCCGGATGTCGATGTGATTTATTCGAGCCACATATTTTTGTTTTACTTAGTCCTTGGTCCTAGGCCCTTAGTCCTGTCTTTTGAAGTTCGTCCCCCGGCACTTCGGGCACGGCGGAATATGGCGGGTGGTGTGAAAGTGCAGCGCCTCGCCGCAGGCGGCGCAGCATAGCGTGCCTATGCCGGTGATCTCGCCGGTATGATACTCGGAGGCGAGCTGCGCCTGCCGTTCCAGCGCCAGCAGTCCGAGCCGGGTCTGATCGGCGACGCCGGTGAACAGCTCCAGCAGGCGTGATTCGATCAGGCCGACGTCGAATTTGAACCAGTCGATCAGTTCCCGCTGCTCCGGACGGTTGAGGTAGGCGGCGGCGTGCTCGATGTCGCGCTGGAGGAAGGCGCCGATCTTCACGGCCTCCTCGCGCGTCAGCTCGTTGAGCTCGATCATCTTCAGCTCGGCGGCGTCGATCAGGTGCCGCAGCGCGGGCCGCGCGTGTCTCCCCGCCTGGTCGCCCAGATGCCTGATGTGTTCCAGCATGCGCTCGTAGGCGTGGATATGCCGTTCGTCGTCGCTCCGCCGGCCGCTGTCGTTCATGGGTCCGCCTCTTTGCGTAAGGATGGGGTTCTTGTTGTCCATTTTACCCGCGCTACGGTATGCTACCAGCATTTATTCAGCCACTTTCCCCCAGACCGTTGTCACCGATGAAGCAAGGAAATCCACGCGGGGATTACCTCCCGACGGAATTCGAGGGGCGCGTCCAGCGCGCCTGGGATGAGGCGGGCGTATACCGGGCGGTCGAGGATCCCGCGCGGGAGAAATATTACTGCCTGTCCATGTTCCCGTACCCGAGCGGGCGGTTGCACATGGGGCACGTGCGCAATTACACCATCGGCGACGTGATCGCGCGCTACCAGCGCATGCAGGGCAAAAACGTCCTGCAGCCCATGGGCTGGGACGCCTTCGGGCTGCCGGCGGAGAACGCGGCGATGCACAACGGCGTGCCGCCCGCGCGCTGGACCTACGACAACATCGATTACATGCGCGGCCAGCTCAAGTCGCTCGGTTTCGCCATCGACTGGGAACGCGAACTCGCCACCTGCCGCCCCGAATACTACCGCTGGAACCAGTGGCTGTTCCTGCGCCTGCTGGAGCAGGGCATCGTCTACCG